>NZ_JBSGFZ010000017.1:0-207623 GCF_053603655.1 Kribbella sp. NPDC004138 | reverse complement strand
CCCGTCGACGCCTTGGTAGGCCATTACCCCACCAACAAGCTGATAGGCCGCGAGCCCATCCCCAACCGCCAGAACTTTCAACCAACCACCATGAGGTGACTAGTATTATCCGGTATTAGACCCCGTTTCCGAGGCTTATCCCAAAGTTGAGGGTAGGTTGCTCACGTGTTACTCACCCGTTCGCCGCTCGTGTACCCCCGAAGGGGCCTTACCGCTCGACTTGCATGTGTTAAGCACGCCGCCAGCGTTCGTCCTGAGCCAGGATCAAACTCTCCGTTGAAAAATATGACAAACCAGCAAAGCTGGAAAGCCGACAATCGAAAAGCGATCCTTTGAATCAGAAACAAAACCATTAACTGGCTTGTCATCCGTAATAATTTCAAAGGAATCCACCCACAGACAAACAACAACCCACACCCCAAGATCAAAGACCCAGGGCTAGGAGAAGTCATTCAACGCCTGTGGACAGGGTTAATGCATCTTTCGGCATTGACTTTCGGCACGCTGTTGAGTTCTCAAGAATCGGACGCACACCGCGCTTCGCACTCTCGTTCGAAGCTCCGGGGCAACCCGCCAAACTTTACTGTTTCGACCCGAGCCGGTCAAATCGGCTCTTTTCGACCCAGCCCCCCTGCGCGACTCAGCGTCCGAAACCCGCCGAGGCGTGTTTCGGCTTCCGAGACCTTCAGGGAGTTTGCCGGAGCGACCGGCCGCTTTCGCGTCCCGCTTCGCTCCAACAGGAAGAACACTACTGGCATTCCGGGTTCAGAACCTAATCGGGGTCCCGGTCCCTCTGGTCACGCCACTCCGCGCGGCCGGGGCGCCGGGCCGCCGCCGGCTTCACGACGAAGGCCATCCCTCGCCCCAGCGAGTATGCCGGCGCCTGCAACTGCTCATCGGTCGGCAGATCAGGGCGCTCGACCTCAGCCGGGTACCCGGAGCATCGGTACACCGAGGCGGCGGCGAACGCGCGACGGTGAGTAGCCCGCACAGTTCGGCGCCACAGGAAGTGACCGGGCCGGCGGCCGAGTTGGGTAGGTGCACGCAGGATGCGGGGTTCGGCCACGCCACTTGACGGTTGGTCGCCGACAGGCGCTCGCGAGCGCCAGCTTGCAGATCGCCGGCGGCACTCCGGTGATAGCCCGAAACTCTCTGGCGCCGGCCGGGAGCAGATGCACCGCGCCAAGCGGAGGTGGGTGGGTGTGCGCGGAGCACGTGTGCGCGGAGCACGTGCGCAGAGCACGTGCGCAGAGCACGGAGACGGAGCAGGCGGCCGCGGAGCAGGTGCGCTGAGAAGCAGGTGCGCTGAGAAGCAGGTGCGCTGAGAAGCAGGTGCGCTGAGAAGCAGGTGCGCTGAGAAGCGCAGCGATGATGTGGGCGGCTTGGAGCACGCGTGGGCTGATTGCCTGCAGCGTTCACCCTCGCGACAGCCGGAAGGCCGGTCGAGCGGGTGCTCGGCCGGCCTTCCGGGAGGGGTGTTGCGGGTTACTTGGTGCCGAAGACCTGGAGTTCGGTCATGTCGGTGAACTGGCAGCCGCCGAAGGCGCCGGCGGGGCAGTTGTTCTGGAAGTCCGGGACCTGCGGGCTGAGCATCCAGAAGCGGACGTACTGGACGCCGGTCGTGTTGCCGGTCGGCGTGACCAGGTTGTACTTGCCGCGGTTGGTGGCGTCGAAGGTGCCCTCGGCCGCGGTGGCCCAGGTGGTGCCGTCGGCCGAGGTCTGGATCCGGTACTGACCGGTCGAGGCGCTGCCCGGGTCGCCACAGGTGTTGGACGGGTCGACGTTGAACGCGCTGACGGTCACCGTCGCCGGCAGCTTGATGTCGACGTACTTCGGCACCATCTGGTTGGTCGGGGTGCCGTTGTCGTCACCGGTGGTGCTGCCCCAGCCAGTGCCCTGCGCGTTGTCGATCGCACCGCCCGGGCCGCAGTTGAAGGAGCTGAAGTCCGGTCCGTTGAAGTCGACGACCGAACCGCCGCCGGACGCGGCCGCCCAGTTGCGGCGCGGCGCGAAGTTCGCCTTGCTGCCCGCGGAGACCTTGACGGACTGGACGATCAGCTCGTAGCCCGGTGCGGACACGACGATCTTCGGGTACGTGCCGGGTGCCACGTTGCTGATGCTGTAGTTGCCGGCAGCATCCGTGGTGCCTGCGTAGTCGCCGGCGTAGCCGGACGAGTGACCGCCGACGTAGACGAGCGCGCCGGCCACCGGAGCGCCGGTGTCCTTGTCGGTCACCGTGCCGCTGAGCGTCGTGGTGGCGCCTGTCGGCGGCTTGTGGAAGTCCTCGGCCGGGAAGGCGTCGCCGCCGTCGACGACACCGGCGTACCAGCCCATGCCGCGGTTGGCGAACACGGTCCAGATGACGTCGGCGTTCTTGCCGCCGCTGGCGACCAGGTCGGCCTGGACGACCGCGTTGCGCATGTCGAGCATCGTCGGGTCGTTCGGCGACAGCTCCATCGCGCGGGTGATGATGCTCATCGCGTAGCTACGGCCGAAGCGCTCGCGCAGGTCCCACAGGGTCTGTGCCCAGACCTCGCCGGAGGCGTGGACCTCGGGCGTGCCGCCGATGGTCGGGAAGTCGGCGTAGGTGTAGCCGCCCTTCGAACCGTCGGGCTGGACGCAGTTCGGGCTGACCGCCTTCACCCGGCAGTCGATCGCCTGGGTACGGAACAGCTCGCCGTGCGAGACGTACTTGCCCTCGAGGACCTCGCCCGCAGCGGTGGTGTCCTTCTCCAGGCCGTGCGAGACCAGGTAGTCCATCGCGTAGAAGTCGCTCCACGCCTCGCCCATCGAGCCGGCCTGGATGCTGTTCAGCGTGGAGTTGCCGGTGGCGTCGACGACCAGGCGGTTCGACAGACCGTGGGTGTACTCGTGGTACAGGATGCTGGCGTCGTTCGCGCCGCTGGACGGGACCCACGGGTCCTGCTCGTCGGTCGCGCCCGGCTGGTGCCACAGGTACATCTGCATGGTCGGCGGGGTGCCGTCCGGCGGGGTCGACATGTTCGCGTTGTCGATGTGGTTGGCGTCGGGGCCGCCGTTCGCGGCGGTGGCCGCGCCGTCCAGCGCGTTCAGCAGGACCGGGTCGCCGCCCGCGGCGTCGAACGAGCCGGCCGCCGGGGTGAAGCTGATCGGCGCCTTCGCCAGCCAGTCGTGGAAGTTGCTGGCCAGGTAGAACGCGTTCGTGACGTCCTGGTTCATGTTCGTCTTCCAGGAGTCCGGCTTCGCCGGGTCCCAGGTGCAGATGTACGACGTGGAGCAGAACGAGGACGCGCTCTGGAACGGGGTCAGCTTGTACTCGGCGCCGGTCTTGGTGCCGGGCACCTTGACCGTCTCGCCGCCGTTCGGCTGGTTGTCGTCGTTGACGTCCGCCCAGGCCGCGACCGACGTACCGTCGAGGAGGGTCTTCGCGTTCTTGGGCAGCCACTTGTTGTAGATCAGGTTCTCGACCCGCTGGGTGCCGCCCTTGGGCGCGCCCGGGTAGTTGTCCTGGACCAGCGCGTCGCCGTTGCCCTCGCTGACCAGGTCCTTGCGGTACAGCGTGGCGCCGGTCTGGGCGTCGACGACGTGGCTGTAGATCTTGGTGCCGCCGGAGTTGGTGTAGGTCAGCCAGCCCTTGCGCAGACCGTCGGCGGTGTGGAACCACACCCGCTTGGCGGTGTCGCCGTTGCTGAACTTCGTGCTGACACCGGACGTGCTCGCGGTCGCGGACTTCGCGCTGCCGCCGACGTCCTTGACCGCGGCGCTGCGCGCGCCCTCGGCCGAGACCTTCGGCGTGGCTGCGGCGGACCGGGACTGCGCGGCGGTGGTCAGGCCGGAGACCGGCGAGCCCATCACGGAGATCAGCTGGCCGGTCTTGGTGACGTTGGCCTTGAGGCCGTTGCCGAACACCTCGACGCCGTCGACCACCTGGGTCCAGAAGATGTGGTGGGTGCCGAGGTCGTCGACGTAATCCTTGCGCAGCTTCAGCGTGCCGAGGTCGGCGTCGGAAAGCTTGAAGACCTCCGGGTGGGCCTTCACGTAGCCGAGGGCAACGTCCGTGGCCTTCTTGGCGCTCTTACCGGTGAGGAAGCCGTTCAGCTTGGTGACCTGCGCCGGGGTGCCGGTGTTCGGGTCGACCTCGACGACACCCTGGGTGCCGAGCGAGTCGCGGAACTTCTTCGCGGCCGCGGTCTCCTTGCCCTCGACCTTGGCGGAACGGGCATAGGTGGTGCGGGCGTTCGGCGTCCGGGCGTCGTAGTTGCCCTTCCGCTCCTTGCCGGCGTCCTGCTTCTCGGTCTGCGCGGGCTTCTTGCCCTCGGCACCGGCCGTCTGTGCGGCGTCTGCCCCAGCGGCGGTCATCGCCAGCACAGTGGCGGCGGCGGAGACGGCGGAGACTGCCAGGAGCCCCCGCCCTCTGCGTGATGTTGTCACAGCAAATCTCCATGGAGTTCGTGTCTGCGGGTCGCCATCCACGACCCGTCCCGGGGGCTGACCCTAATTCCGAGGGGGGTTCCGGGGAAGGGAAATCACCGGATTGTCGTGGAGTCGAGGGTTGTCCTTCGTGCTCGGAACAGTACCGTTAGTGATCGGGCCGTTGCACGTAGCCACGACCCGACCACCAACAGTGTTCGTCAGAAGGCTCCGGCGCCGTTCGGCGTACCGAGGCCGGTCGGGCCGTCCCAGCCGGTGCGGGCGTTGCACCACTGGGTCGTCGGGCACGAGCCGTTGCTGCCGCTGGTCACGTCGAACAGCGAGCCCGGGTGGGCGTACGGCAAGGCGTTCGCGTACCCGGCCGTGTTGCCGGACAGCGCGTAGACCGCCGCGATGATCGGCGCGGCCTCACTCGTCCCGCCGAACTGCGCCCACGTCGACGCCGTCTTGCTGGTCGGGTAGTAGATCGCCATCCCGCCCTTCGACGGGTCGGCCGCCGCGGACACGTCGGCCATGGCGCGCTTCGAGCAGCCGGTGTCGAACGACGACGCGGCGCTGAGTGCGGTGTTGTATGACGAGCAGCCCGACCCGGCGCCGCTCCACACGGACTCGCTCCAGCCGCGAGAGTTGCTGGCGGCAACCAACGACGTACCGCCGACGGCCGTGGTGTACGACGAGGACGCCGGGTAGCTGCCGCCCTGGTAGCCGTTGTCGCCGGTCGACGCGGTGACCGCGATGCCCGGGTGGTTGTAGTAGCTGCCGTACGTCGCGTCGGACGCGTCGCCGCCGCCGTAGCTGTTGGAGATGGCAACCACACCCGGCTGCTTGGACGCCGTCACGACCGCGGTGCCGAGGTCGGCGAAGCTCGCCGAATTGGCCTGGACGACGACGATCTTGGCGTCCGGCGCCGCGGCCGAGACCGCGTCGACGTCGAGCGCCTGCTCACCGGCCCAGCCGGCGTTGAACCGCGGCAGCGACGTCCCGCCGGTCTGGTTGATGATCCGTAGGCAGCCGTTGGCCGTCGTACACGCCGACAGCCCGAACTGCGACCGGTAGACACCGAGGTCGCGCTCCAGGTTCGGGTAGCCGTACGCGTCGACGATGGCGACCGTCCGGCCGCCGGCGCTCAGGCCGTTCAGCTTGTACGCGTCCCGGAGGCCGCTCGGCGTCAGGCCGGTCGACGGCGGTGTGGTGGACGCGGGCGCGACGCCCTTGTCGTTCACCAGCTTGATCGCGTCGCAGACTGCGGTGTGCGCGGCTGTGGTCGCCGAGCAGACCTTCGCGGCGTGCTTCCCGGCGGTGTACGGGGTGGGGGCCGCTGCGGCTCCCGTTGCGGTCAGTCCTACGACGGCCAGTGCGCCGGCGCTCAGGGCGGACACGAGAATCCCTTGCCTCAACTGGACTCCTCGAGTTTCGGCAGGCCTCCGCGTCGTGGTCCCGTTCGGCCGGTGGGCGGAGGCCGGCGTGATGTGGGGGTAATCGCATCGTGCGCCTGCCGGGCGCACGGATACCAGCGATCGGACCGCTGACAAATGTCATGGGCGGATCCATGACACCCGCCCCGGCGGACACCGTTTTCGCGCTTGATCGTGGGCCCCGCGACCGTTCGCGCCGTAGTGAAGGTTTCCCCGTGAGTTTCCCGGCGCCCGACCCTTGACACCGTTTCACCCCGCAGGACTATGCTCCGGAGAAATCGATTTCCCGCGAGAGAGGTCCGCTCATGGATCACCCCCCGCTCAGTCGGCGACGGTTCCTCCAAGCCACCGGAGGTACGGCGCTCGCCGCCTCGCTGGCCGCCTGCGGAGGCGGCAGCAGCGGGGGCGGCGGCTCGTCCACCAAGGAGCTGTCGTTCGTCTACATGGGCACGGCCGAGCAGCAGGCGACCTGGAACAAGCTGTTCGCGAAGTTCACCGAGCAGCACCCGGAGATCAAGCTCAAGGCCGAGGGCATCCCGCTGTCGAACTGGGGCGACTTCTTCAACAAGCTCTCCACCCGGATCGCCGGCGGCCAGGTGCCGGACGTCATCCAGATCGCCACCGAGGGCCAGCGGCTGTTCGCGTCCAAGGGCCTGCTCGCGCCGCTCGACGACTACATCAAGAAGGACCAGTCGACGATCGACGAGTACTACGGCGACATGGACCCGAACCTGATCGAATGGGACAAGAAGTACGCCTCCACCGACGGCAAGACGTACTACCTGCCGGGCGAGTTCAACACGATGTGCATGTGGTACTCGAAGGAGCTGTTCGCGAAGGCCGGCGTACCGGAGCCGACCGCGCAGTGGACCTGGGACGACTTCCGGCACGCGTGCGAGCAGATCAAGGCGAAGACCGGCGCGTTCGGGTACGCCGCCGGGCCGGAGTACTTCGCGGCGATCATGCCGTGGCTGCTCACGAACGGCACCAGCAGCTTCAGCGAGGACTGGTCGACGCCGACGTACGACGACCCGAAGGTGATCGAGGCGGCGGAGTTCAACCGGAAGCTGGTGGCGGACAAGCTGTCGCCGGCGCCCGGCGGCACGTTCGACGCGACCACCGCGGCGGCGCAGGGCAAGCTGGCGATGTTCGGCGGCGGCCGCTGGCCGATCATCAGTATCCGGAACCTGAAGGCGACCGCGAAGATGGGCATCGTGCCGTGGCCCACGAAGGTCGGGCAGGGGTCGCCGGTCGGCTGGAACGGCTACCCGATCCTGAAGGCGTCGAAGAAGAAGGACGACGCCTGGACGTTCATCAAGTTCCTGATCTCCAAGGAAGGGTCGTCGACGTTCGCCCAGCTCGGCGGCACCATCGTCCCGGCGCGCAAGTCGATCGCGAACAGCCAGTCGTTCCTCACCGACGCGCCGAAGGGGACCGAGTACCTGTACCAGGCGCTCAGCTACGCGACTCCGATCCCGTCGCCGGACAAGGGCGCCGCGATCCAGCGGGCGATCGAGGACGGCTGGAAGCAGGTCCTGACCGGCAACGCCGCGCCGGCCGACGCGCTCGGAAAGGCGCAGACGACGCTGGAGGGATTGGTCTGAAACCCCAACGTCGCGACTGGCTGCCGGGCTACCTGTTCATCAGCCCGGCAGTCCTGTTGTTCGTGGTCTTCGTCGCACTCCCCCTGGTCGCCGCGTTCGGCCTCAGCCTGTTCCACTGGGACCTGCTGAGTACGCCGGAGTTCGCCGGCCTGGACAACTTCCGACAACTGGTGACCGACTCGGCGACCGTCCGCGCGGTGCTCAACACGTTCGTCTTCGCGCTCGCGTCGGTGGTCACCCACATCGGGTTCGGGATGCTGCTCGCGCTCGGCGTCCACCGGACGATGACGCGGGGGACGAAGTACTTCGTGCGAACGGCGTACTTCTTCCCGTTCCTGGTGTCGTGGGCCGCGGTCGCACTGATCTGGAAGTACGTCCTGGATCCGGCCTTCGGGCTGGCGAACTACTACCTCTCGTCGACGACGAACTGGCTGGCCTCGCCGACGTGGGCGCTGCCGACGCTGATCGCCGTCGACTGGTGGCACACGATCGGGTACACGTTCATCATCCTGCTGGCCGGCCTGCAGACCGTGCCGGCGCAACTGCACGAGGCGGCCCGGGTGGACGGCGCGAACGCGTGGTGGCGGTTCTGGGGCGTGACGCTGCCGGTGATGTCGCCGACGATCTTCTTCGCCACCGTGATCACCTTCATCGGCGCATTCCAGATCTTCGACCCGATGGTGATCATGACCCAGGGCGGCCCGGACGGCGCGACCCGCAGCATCGTGCAATACACCTACGAGAAGGGCTTCCAGTCCTTCGAGGTCGGGTACGCCGCGGCGCTGTCGCTCGTGCTGTTCGTGGTGATCATGGCCGTCACCGGCCTGCAGTTCCGCCTGTCGCGCCGGTGGGTGCACCAGTGAAGGGGAAGCTGCTCGACCTCATGCTGGTGCTCGGCGGCGTGGTGATGATCGCGCCGCTGGTGTGGCTGGTCGTGAACGCGTTGTCGGAGCCGATCGACGCGTTCCAGTTGCCGCCGCGGTGGATTCCGCGGCCGCCGACGCTGCAGAACTTCGAGCAGGTTCCGGACCTGATCCCGTTCGCGCAGATGGCGTGGAACAGCCTGCAGATCGCGGTCCTCACGACCGCCGGTGCGTTGCTGACCAGCGCGCTGGCGGCGTACGCGTTCAACCGGCTGCGGTTCCCCGGGCGGGACCAGATCTTCTCGGTGCTGCTGGCGGCGCTGGTGGTGCCGGTGCAGCTCACCGTCGTACCGATCTTCATCATGATGCGCTGGCTGCATCTCGTGGACACGACGGTGGCGATCTGGTTGCCGGCGCTGGTGAACGTGTTCGGGATCTTCTTCCTGCGCCAGTACATCGCGTCGATCCCGCGCGAGCTGGACGAGGCGGCGATCATGGACGGCGCCGGGCACTTCTGGATCCTGTTCCGCGTCATCCTGCCGCTGGCGCGGCCCGGGCTCACCGCGCTCGGGATCTTCGTGTTCGAGGCGTCGTGGAACAACTTCTTCTGGCCGTACATCTTCCTGTCGTCCCCGGAGAAGATGACCCTTCCGGTCGGCCTGGTCTCGCTGCAGGGCGCGGTCGGCGGCGGCCCAGCCGTCGTACTGTTCGCCGCCATCACCCTGGTCGTCCTGCCGATCCTCGTGCTGTTCCTGATCTTCCAGCGTTCCTTCATCGCGTCGATCGCGTCGACGGGCCTGCGCGCATGACCTTCCTGCCTCGGGCATTCAAGGCTCTGTGGCACGAGCTCCCGGTCCTGGTTGCCGCAGGAGTCGTGGTCTGCCTGTCCTCCGGCCTCGTCGTCCTCGTCAGCCCCGGCCTGTCCCCGATCAGCCTTCTGCTCGGCGCTCTGCTGGTCGGACCGGCGTGGGCAGCCGTGACCGCGACGACCGACTCCATCGTCCGGGACGATCGCGGGGGCGTCCTGCTCCTACTCCAGAACCTCAAGCATCACGCCTTGGCCGGCCTTGAGGTCGCCTGTGTGCCGGCCGTCATCGCCGCGCTGGCGCTGCTCAACTGGCAGCTCAGTTCCGGCGCGGTCTTCGCGATCCCACTGGCTGTCAGCGGTTGCGCGACTGTGCTCGCCCTGCTCGGCTCCTGTCACGCCTTCAGCCTGCGTGTGACCACAGGGCTGCGCGGTAAAGCGCTCTGGCTCACGGCGCTGCACCTGGTAGCACGAGCCCCGCTGGTGCCCCTCGGCGTACTCGCACTGACCTTTGTCGCCTTGCTCCTCGGCACCTCCGTGACCGCTTCACTGTTACTGCTCGCCCCCGGTCCGGTGGCGTTGTTCGCCTCCGCCGGTACATGGACGGAGAAACATGCATTACACCGGTGACAACCTTCGACACTTCGCGCTCCCGCTGGGAGGTCTCGGCACCGGCACCGTCGCGTTGGCCGGCAACGGTGCGCTGCGGCAGTGGCAGCTGCACAACATCGGCAACCACGAGGGCCACGTGCCGGACAGCTTCTTCGCACTCCGCCTGTCCCGCGTGGAACCTCCGCTGGATGCAATCCGCCTCCTCCAAGGTCCACCGTCCGAGCCCACCGACACCCCGCTGGTCACCGACGACATAGTCCCGACTGTGGAGCGCCGACTGCAGGAGGTGATCCAGCCGATCGGCCCGACCAAGGTCACCGCAACGTATCCACAGGCACATGTGGACTACGAGACGGACCTGCCGATCGAGCTCGACCTGGACGTCTTCAACCCGCTGGTGCCGTCCGACGCCGCGGCCAGCTCGCAGCCCGTCGTCGGGTTCACGTTCACGCTGCACAACCCGGGCGAGATCGCCATCCACGGCAAGCTGGCCGGCGCGCTGCAGAACTCGGTCGGCTGGGACGGCGTCACACCCATCGACGGGGTAGCGAACAGCGGGTACGGCGGTAACACGAACCGCGTCCGGCACGCAGCCAACTGGACCTACCTGGTGCTCGAGAACGCCACGCTGCCCGTCGACCACCCCGGATCAGGGCAACTGGTGCTTGCCACTGACAGCCCGGGACTGGTGTGTGCGCAGTGGGCTCGGGCCGAGGAGCTGGTTGCCTTTCTCAACGGGCCGGTGACGCCGGCGGCCGGTGCCAGTGCGCCAGGGAGCACCTGGAACGGCGGGCTGGCCGTCCCGTTCAACCTCCAGCCGGGCGAGACCACGCAGGTCCGGTTCCTGATCGCGTGGCACTTCCCGAACCGATATGTCGACTTCAACCAGTTCGGCCCGCACCCGGAGTACGGCCACAGTCGCTTCTGGCTGGGCAACGCGTACACCCGTCGTACGCCGGACGCCGTCGCCGCGGCCGACTCCTTCATCGCCAACTGGTCCGAGCTGCACGCGCAGACCACAGCGTGGACCGAGGCGTTCGAGTCGAGCAGCCTGCCCGGCGAGACCGGCCCGCGGCTCGCTGCGCTCGTGGCCGACGTACGGAGTCCAACCGTGTTCCAGACCGCGGCCGGCGACGTACTGGGCTTCGAAGGTGTGCTCGGTGCGTCCACGGCAATGTGGGGCGGCCGGTACGGCGGCTCCTGCCCACTCAACTGCACACATGTCTGGAACTACGAGCAGACGCTCTCCCGCCTCTTCCCGTCGCTCGAGCAGAACATGCGTGACACGGAGTACGACGTCATGCAGGCGCCGGAGGGCTACATCCCGCACCGGGTCCGCGCACCGCTCTACATGAAGCAGCTGTGGGACGTGGTGATCGGCGGCCCGGAGGAGCCAGCACTGGACGGCATGCTCGGCGCCGTACTCAAGACATACCGTGAGGTGCGCCAAGGAGCCGGTCTGGGCTGGCTGCGCAGTCGCTGGCCCAACGTCGTACGCCTGCTCGACCACATCCACGGCAAGTGGCTGCAGGACGGCGTACTGCGCGGCATCCAGCCCAGCACGCACGACATCGACCTGTGTGGCGTCAACTCGTTCATGGGCACGCTGTGGCTGGCCGCGCTGCGTGCTGCTGAGGAGATGGCGGTGCTGCTCGGCGAGGACGCCAAGGAGTACCGCAGCCTGTTCGACGCGGGCAGCACGGCGTACGACGAGCTGCTGTTCACCGGCGAGTACTACCGGCAGATCCTGGACCCGGACGAGACTCGCGACTTCCAGTGGGGCGACGGCTGCCTGGCGGACCAGCTGATCGGTCAGTGGTGGGCACACCAACTCGACCTCGGCCACCTGCTCCCGGAGGACCACGTCCGTACGGCGCTGCGCAACGTCGTCCGGCACAACCTGCGGACCGGGTTCCACGACTTCGACCACCCGTACCGCGTCTTCGCCGACGGCGACGACACCGGCCTCCTGATGTGCACCTGGCCGCACGGCGGTCGCCCCGACGTACCCACGCGGTACTGCGACGAGGTCTGGACCGGCTCGGAGTACCACGTCGCCGCGCATTGCCTCTACGAAGGCCTCACCGACGAGGGCATGTCCATCCTGCAGGGCCTCTGGGCCAGATACGACGGCACCCGCCGCAACCCGTTCAACCCCATCGAATGCGGCGACCACTACATCCGCAACGCGGCCGGCTGGTCCGTCCTGGAAGCCCTCACCGGCTACCGCTACAACGCGATCACCAAGACCATCACCTTCGCCCCACTCGACCTGGCCCGCACGACGGAGTCCTGGAGCACCCCGTTCGTCACCAACACCGGCTGGGCGACCGCCACCTACACCTCAGGCGCTCTCACCGTCACCTGCCAAGCCGGCCACCTCGACCTGCGAACCATCACGGTCGACAGCGCCGCCTACCCGATCGACGCCCCGATCGTGCCCGGAAAACCCTTGGTGATCCCGACAACCTGACCCCTACCGTCGAGGCATGTCCCTCGTCGACCGTGCCGAAACGCTGCAGGCCGAGGCTCAGGCCCTCTACCGGGCCCTGGACCTCGGCACCGCCTTCCCCTGGCAGCCGGTCCTGATCGGCAGCGCCCTCTCCGGCCTGATGGTCGAGCGCGACCTCGACGTCATGTTCGACGCCCCCGACGCGAACGCCGCAACCATCCTGAACGGCCTGATCACCCTGGACCGTCGGGTGCCACTGCGCGCAGTCGACTTCCGCGACGAGCGCGCCGACCGCCGCCCGACCCCGGCCCTCACCGACGAACGGTTCTATGCAGTCCTGCACACCGAAACTTGGAAGATCGACCTGACCTTCTGGCTCCACGTGGTCGAGCGCCCGCATGTGGCTGACGCGCTGCGCGTCCGGGACGCTGCCGACGAGCAGCGTTTGCGGATCCTGCAACTGAAGGACAGCACGAAGAACCGCGACAGCTCGGCGATCTACCGCGCCGTACTCGGGGATGGGTGAGGAAGCGCTCGATCGCCGTTATGGTCGGGGAATGAGCGACGTCGACGCGGGTGAAAACGACGGGGTACGCCGCGGGCTCCTGACCCGCACCGTTTACCAGGTCCTGGCGTCGGGCGCAGGGCCGATGCGCAGCGCGGATGTACTGTCGCGGGTCGCCGAGCGTATCGACTTCACCGAACGGGAGTTGAGTGCGAACGCCAGCGGCCAGGTCCGCTGGCGGACTGCTGCCAACGCCGCGATGTCGTGGTCCACTTTCGGCGGTTGGCTCACCCGCGACGAAAACCAGGCCTATGCGCTGACCGACAGCGGGGCGGAGGCACTCCACGAACTGTCAGCGGACGAACTCTGGCTCCAGGTCAGCCGGCGCTACTACGCATCCAAACGCGAAGGTGCGGCGCAAGGTGCCGGCTGGGAGCCGTTTCTGCGGTGGGCCCGCGAGCTCGTCGAGGACATCGACCTGGACACAGAGGAGCGCGACTACAAGCTGAAGGCGGCGGAGAAGTGGGCCGCGGCGGGCGCGGCCTGTACAGCCGGGAGCCCTGACTGGGCAGAGCGGCTCCGGCACGCGGCCGCAGCAGGGAATTTCGTCGATCCATTCGCTCAGACGTGGCTGCGCAACCGCATCCAGGACCACCCCGATGAGGTTCGGGCAGCCTTCGGGCAACTCCACTCGGCCGGCGTGGTCGATGCCGTCGACGCCTTCGCGGAGGAGCTCGGCAGCTGGAGTGAGTACGTGAGTCCGGGCGATCGAACGGTCTTCGCATCCTGCCTGCTGCTCGGGGTCGACCCGACCGCGTACCCGCCGTACCGACCGGCCCTTGGAACGGGCTGGGCCGCAAGGGTAGGCGACCGTCCCGGCTCGTCGCCTGGCGAGCGCTATTCGGCCCTGCTGTCGCTCTGCGACGGCCTGCTCGAGAGGTGGGGCGACGAGCGTCCACAGCTCCGGGACCGGCTGGACGCTCAAGGCCTCGGTTGGGTTGTCCTGAAGTGGGCGCCACCGGACACTTGGCCGCCCATGAGGAGCGCCGAGCTGCAGCACTGGCGTACGGGCGCCACTGGCGACGTGCGGGTCGAGCGTGGCACCGGGGTCAGTCCCATTATGGAGAGTGGGGCCTGGGAAGTGTTGTCCGCCGGGCTGCGCGGGGAGAGGTCGGCTCTCGTCACCGGGGTACGGAGCTGGTCCGTCGAGGCTGCGCAGGATCTGGCCTACCGCTTCACGACCGGCGAGAGCGGTCTGCGCTTCTTCGAACGGCTGGTCCAGCAGCTCGAGGGGGCACGCGACGAGGTGCTCTGTCTCGCAGCCGAACTCCTCTACGTCAGGGACGCGCCGCTGCACGACATGAACGCTTCGACCAAGATCGACCGCATCGGGACCATCCTCGCCTCGATGTCAGGCGCACCCGGTCTGCCCGAGCCACAGGTGGCCGCGCTGGACGACGGCCACGCCTTCGCCGGCGGGCAGGGTTACCACGTCAAGGCCCCGGAGCACCTGCAGTGGCTCTCCCGCTTCGTGCTCCACTGGCTCGAGCAACCCGCGGAAGTCGTCGACGAGGCGCTGCGGGACCCGTTCGCCTTCCGCGAGATCACGACCGGCGTTCCCGACGACTCGCCCTCCATTCGCTACGCCATCGAGTACCTGGCGTGGCCCGGCCTCTTCCCGTCGATCGTCAGCGCGGATCATCGGCGGCGGATCCGGAACGGCCTGATCGCCGACATCGGGGAGCCGAGCGGCGACCACGACGACGAGATCACCCGCGATCTGGTGGCGCTCCGAACGCTGCACGAACGGAAGAACAAGAACTTCCACTCGTGGTACGACCCGCCTTACATCAACCGCTGGCGGCCTGGTTCGCCTTCCGGACCGCGGGCTTGGCTCATCCGCTCGGACGCGCCTGCCGACGTCACCAGGTGGGTCGAGGACAGCTGTGTCGATCTCCGTGACGAGGCCGGGCTCTCCCTGGCCTCCGACATGACTGCCAAGGCGGTTTCGCGCCTCGTGAGCGATGGCTACGCACACCTGGCGCCCTCCCAACGCGAAGAGCTCGCCGTCGCCTATCACACGTTCCTCGAAGGCCTACAGCCACAAGACCTAGTGGTTGCCCTGACCGACGAGCAACTCATCCTCGGCACAGTCGACGAGCCGTCACCCGACGACGGCCCGTCCCCGTCCGCGCTGACCCGGCCGGTTCTCTGGTCGGCGCGGACACCGTTGGGGGGCCTCCCGCCCAAACTCGGTGCCGCCCTGGAACAAGAGGGCCACGTCGTCGATCTGACGGCGGTGCTCGATCTCCTGACCGCCCTGCTGGACGACGAAGCCGCCACACCGGCCGTCGGGAAGCCACCGCAACGGGTCATGCTGCCGGCCGTGTCGAAGGACCTCGCCGACGAGCTGTACATGCCCGTCGCCCCTCTCCAGGAGTTGGTCGACCTGTTGAACCGGCGCCGGCAACTGGTCGTCTATGGACCGCCCGGCACCGGCAAGACCTACGTCGCGAAAAGGCTCGCCGAGAGGCTTGCGGGCGCGCAGGATCCCAGCAGAGTCCGACTCGTGCAATTCCACCCTTCCTACGCGTACGAAGATTTCTTCGAGGGCTTCCGTCCTGTCGAGGTCGACGGCAAACCGCACTTCGCCCTCCAGGACGGCCCCCTCAAGCTGTTGGCAGCCGAGGCGGCGAAGGCAGAGAACCGGGACAATGCCTACGTACTCATCGTCGACGAACTCAACCGCGCGAACCTGGCCAAGGTGTTCGGCGAGCTCTACTTCCTGCTGGAGTACCGCGAGGAGACCGTGCGGCTCCAGTACCGGCCGGATAAACCGTTCAGCCTTCCCGACAACCTGTTCATCATCGGCACGATGAACACCGCGGACCGCTCGATCTCCCTCGTCGACGCGGCGATCCGGCGCCGGTTCCCCTTCTACGAGATGCACCCGCGACGGGAGCCTGTGCGTGGGGTGCTCGCCGAGTTCGCGAAACGTGAGCAGCTGACCGACGACCGCGTCGAGCTCCTCGCGGAGCTCAATTCGGCCATGGGACAACCCGGTCACGACCTGCATATCGGTCCGTCGTACCTGATGCGGGAAGGGCTGGATGCTCCGGGTGCGCTGGAACTCGTCTGGCGCTACGACATCCTGCCGCTGCTCCATGAACACTTCTACGGCACCAAGTCCCCGGAGACGATCGATCAGGAGTTCGGCCTTGCGACGCTGCGGACACGGATCGAGCAACGGACCGCGGCAGGCCCGAGTCCGGACGACGCGGACACCTGATGAGCTTCCGGTACGAAAGGCTCGACGAGCTCGATGCCGAGGGCATCGAGGTCCGGCTGGGTCCCGACCAGGCGGCCCCACTCGGCCGATCAGGGCTGGTCGACATCCGCCCTGCCGGCACCGGGATCTACCGCCTGCTGCCCAACGGGCGAGTCGGCGCCGTGCGCTTCGACGATCTCCAGATCGAGGTGATCCCGAAGCAGAGACTCGGGGTGGCGCACCTGCTGTTCCTCCTGGGCTACGCCAGGAACCCGGGCTTCCGGCCCGAGACAGTAACGGCCGAGACGTACGGCGATCTGTGGCCGGCGATGGCACAGTCGCTCGTCGCGTCCGTCGAGCGAGCGTTGACGATGGGGCTCCTGCAGGGTTACCGCACCGAGCAGGAAGCGCTGCTGACGGTCCGCGGACGGATTGCCTTCGAGGACCAACTACGCCGCCGGCCCGGCTCGGTCGTACCGATCGAGGTGAGGTACGACGAGTTCAGCCCGGACATCGCCGAGAACCAGATCCTGCTCGCCGCGATCCACCTGATGCTCGGCGTACCCCGCCTGCAGCCCGAGACCCGACGCAGGCTGCTCCACCTCGCTGCGAGGTTCGCCGGTGTGACCCGGCTGCTGCCGGGCACGCCCGCTCCGGCTTGGCAACCCTCGCGCCTCAACGATCGATACCAGCCCGCCTTGGGACTGGCCGAGGTTCTGCTGCGCCACAGTTCCACTCGGGTGTCGGCGGAGGGCGTCGAGATGTCCGCGTTCGTTGTCGTGATGTGGGAGGTCTTCGAGGACTTCGTGACGGTTGCTCTCAGGGAGGCCTTGGCCAACTGCCCCGGACACCTGGAGAGCCAACTGGGCGCCTATCTGACCGGCGACGGGGACTGGGCCACGGGGCGGACCGGAGGCCCCCATGGCGATGTGTTCATGAAGGTGGATGCCGTCCATCGGGACGAGGCCGGCATCCCGGACGTCGTCTTCGACGCTAAGTACAAACTCGCGTCGGGCACGGGAAGGGACGCCAACGCCGACCACTACCAGATGCTCGCCTACTGCACGTCCCTCCAGGTTCCGGTCGCCTGGCTGATCTACGCCGGTGGCGGCAACGACATCCGGCGGCGGATCAAGAACACGGAGGTCGAGGTCGTCGCCGCTCCGATCAACCTGCGCCAGACGCCGCAGGAGATCCTGGCGCGCATCCGGCAGATCGCACTCGCCGCCGTACCCAAGACGTAGGGAGTGCCGGCCGTCCGGCAACGCCACCGGACGGTCGGCACTCGTTCAGAGGAGTCCTAGTTCTGCGGACTCTTGGTCGGTGAAGAGGCGGGAGCGGATCAGGAAGCGGATGCCTTCGGGGGCCTCCACCGAGAAGCCGCTGCCGCGGCCTTTCACCACGTCGACGGTGAGCTGGGTGTGCTTCCAGTACTCGTACTGGTTAGCGGACATCCAGAAGCCGATCGGCTTCTGCACGCCGTCGACGACCAGGTCACCGAGATGCACGTCCGCCGACCCCGTACGAAATTCCCCGTCCGGGTAGCACATCGGCGCACTGCCGTCGCAGCAGCCACCGGACTGGTGGAACATCAGCGGACCGTGCATCCCGGTCAGGCGGCGCAACCACTGCGCCGCCTCGTCGGTGAGCAGTACCTTCGCCACCACGGGCTCAGAAGAACCCGAGCTTCGAAGGGCTGTAACTGACCAGCAGGTTCTTGGTCTGCTGGTAGTGGTCGAGCATCATCTTGTGGTTCTCGCGGCCGATGCCGGAGTTCTTGTACCCGCCGAACGCCGCGTGCGCCGGGTACGCGTGATAGTTGTTCGTCCAGACCCGCCCGGCCTGGATCTCCCGGCCGGCCCGGTACGCCGTGTTGATGTCGCGCGACCAGACCCCCGCCCCCAGGCCGTACAGCGTGTCGTTGGCGATCTTCATCGCGTCGGCGTAGTCGTCGAACTTGGTCACCGCGACGACCGGGCCGAAGATCTCCTCCTGGAAGATCCGCATCTTGTTGTCGCCCTCGAAGACCGTCGGCTGGATGTAGTACCCGCCGGCCAGGTCCCCGCCGAGCTCCGCGGGACCGCCGCCGGTGAGCACCCGGGCACCCTCTTCCTTGCCGATCCCGATGTAGGCGAGGATCTTCTCGTACTGGTCGTTGCTCGCCTGCGCGCCCATCATCGTGTCGGTGTCGAGCGGGTTGCCGAGCTTGATCGCCTGGGTGCGCCCGACAGCGTCGGTCAGGAACGAGTCGTAGATCGACGACTGGATCAGCGCCCGCGACGGGCAGGTGCAGACCTCGCCCTGGTTCAGCGCGAACATCGTGAAGCCCTCGAGCGCCTTGTCGTAGAAGTCGTCCCGGGTGGACGCGACGTCGGCGAAGAACACGTTCGGGCTCTTGCCGCCGAGCTCGAGCGTCACCGGGATGATGTTCTCGGACGCGTACTGCATGATCAGCCGGCCGGTCGTGGTCTCACCAGTGAACGCGACCTTGGCGACTCTGTTGCTTGAGGCAAGCGGTTTGCCGGCCTCGACGCCGAACCCGTTGACGATGTTCACCACACCCGGCGGCAGCAGGTCGTGGATCAGCTCCATCAGTACGTGGATGGAGGCCGGGGTCTGCTCGGCCGGCTTCAGGACGACGGCGTTGCCGGCCGCCAGCGCGGGCGCCAGCTTCCAGACCGCCATCAGGATCGGGAAGTTCCACGGGATGATCTGCGCGACGACGCCGAGCGGCTCGTGGAAGTGGTAGGCGATCGTGTCGTCGTCGATCACCGACACCGAGCCCTCCTGGGCCCGGAGCGCGCCGGCGAAGTACCGGAAGTGGTCGATCGCCAGCGGCAGGTCGGCGGCCAGCGTCTCGCGGACGGCCTTGCCGTTGTCCCAGCTCTCGGCGACCGCGAGCAGTTCGAGGTTGGCCTCGATCCGGTCGGCGATCTTGTTCAGGATGTTCGCCCGCTCGGCCGGCGACGTCCGGCCCCAGCCCGGCGCGGCGCCGTGCGCGGCGTCCAGCGCGGCCTCGACGTCCTCCGCCGTACCGCGGGCGATCTCGGTGAAGTTCTGTCCCGTGACCGGCGTCGGGTTCTCGAAGTACCGGCCTTTGACCGGCGGCACCCATTCGCCGCCGATGTAGTGCTCGTAGCGCGATTTGTACGTGACCGGGCTGCCATCCTGCCCAGGAGCTGCGAAGATCGTCATGGGTCCTCCTTCGGAACCGACGTTGGACGGGACACTAGGCACCGGCACGTTGCACGGACGTTGCACCGCGGAGTGAGGCTGGATGGACGCACCGGAGCAGGCCCGCCGGCTGAGCGGGCTGTACGACGAGGTGCTCGGCGGCGGCCGGGCCCCGGCCGACCCGCGTCCACTGGTCGCTGCGTCCTGGGAACGCTCACTGGCCGCAGCCGTCGACCCCGAGCTCGACGCGCCGCCGATGGTCCTCGACGAGGGCACCGTCGCCGAGCTGCGCGCCGATCATCCGCTGCGCGCCGTGCTGCCGGTGTTGCGGCAGACGCTGACGACGATCGCCGACGAGGCGTCGCACATCATGATCGTCACCGACGCCCAGGGGATGATCCTGTGGCGCGAGGGCGCCTCCGACGTCAAACGGACGGCCGACCGGATCGCACTGTCGGAGGGCGCGGTGTGGTCGGAGGACCAGATCGGCACCAACGGGATGGGGACGGCGCTCGCGGTCGGCGAGCCGGTCCAGATCCACTCGGCCGAGCACCTGGTCCGCCGGATCCACGAATGGACGTGTGCGGCCGCGCCGGTTCACGATCCCGACACCGGCAGACTGCTCGGCGCGGTCGACGTCTCCGGTCCGCTGCGTACGGTGCACCCCGCGATGGTCGCGCTGGTGACCGCGGCTGCCCAGCTCGCCGAGGGCCAGTTGAAGGTCCGGATGGCCGCGGCCGACGAGATGCTGCGGGCGCGCAACATGCGGCATCTGACGGCTCTCGGCGACGCGCCCGGCGCACTGCTGACCCGGACCGGCCGCGTCCTCGCCGTCCAGCCGCTCGAATGGTTGCCCGATCGCCTCGTCGTACCGGAAGGCGCCGACCGGATCGATCTCGGCGACGGGCGCGAGGGCCTGGTCGAGCGACTCGACGAGGGCTACCTGTTGCGCATGCCCGGTACGCCGGTACGCCGTGCGCGACCGTCCTTGCGATTGAAGCTGCTCGGCTCGGGTCAGCCGATCGCGGTCGTCGGCGGCCGCGAGATCGCGCTCACGTTGCGGCGCGCCGAAGTCCTCGCACTGTTGTTACTGCAGCCGACCGGGCTGACCGCCGAGCAGCTGATGCTCCAGCTCTACGGCGACGAGGGCAACCCGACCACGGTCCGCGCCGAGATGCACCGGCTGCGGAATCTCCTCGGCGGCGGAGTCCTGGACACCAAGCCGTACCGCATCGCCGCGGATGTCAGCGGCGACGTCACCGAGGTGCACACCGCGCTCCGCAACGGTGACCTCCACAAGGCCCTCGCGTCGTACGCCGGCCCGCTGCTCGCCCGGTCCGAGGCTCCGGCGCTGCGCTCCGAGCGCGACGAACTCGACGCCACGCTCCGCCGCGCCGTCCTCGACACCGCCGACCCCGAACTCCTGTGGCGTTTCGCCCAGACACCGACCGGCGCCGAGGACCTCGAGGTGTTCGAGACCCTCGACAGCGAGCTGCCCGCGGACGACCCACGCCGCCCGGCGGTCACGGCCCGACTGGCGCGTCTCGTCGATTGAGCGGACACCCACCACTCACCAACCTCCGCCGACAGCCCTCGGTGGTGTCCGGGTGAGCGTGAGCCCGCCCGGACGCCACCGGTTGGTGAGTGACTGAGGTCCGCCCTCACTCGCGGCCGACGAGGATCCACATGTAGTCGCGGTTCTTGGTCGGGAACGTGGCGGTCCGGTTGCTGATCTCCTTCGTCTTCTTGCAGTCGCTGGTTGTGTACTTCCAGCGCACGACCTGCACCCGCCAGGACTGCTTGAGCTGGTGCAGCCGGCGGACCTTCCCGGCCGGTACCTCCGCCGTGTACGACCAGCTGTCGGTCACCGAATGGGACTTGCCCACGGTCTTGGAGTACTTGTTCTGGATCTCCGCGATCACCAGCGGGATGCTCACCCCGAGATCCCCGGACCAGGACGAGTTCGACTCCGACGTCGCGGTCTTCTGGTAGGTGATCCGGCCCGGCGCCTCCATCCAGTCGCTGTACAGGTTCGTCCCGACGTACACCTCGTGACCGCCGCGGGTGTACCAGTTGACGGTGTTCGTGTCGCACTTGGCCGCGGCCGCCGTACCGGCAGGCACCACCAGACCGGTCGCGACCAGCACTCCAGCAGCGATTCCCCGACGAAGACGCATCGTTCTCTCCCACCGAAAGCGATTGACAGGTACTGCGGTTGCAGTAGTTGGAAACTTACAAATTGGCCTATGATGAGGGCAAGAAGTCTTCTGTAACGCTGTGTGTCGGTTTGGTGACAGCCCAATTGGTGGCGTGACGAGCCCTACACAGACATGACTGACGAGTAACCAACCAATAACATCGCTGGTATGCAGATCCTCGCCATCGTCGTCTCGCTCGCGGTGACCCTGGTCGCCGTCGCGCTGTTCGGCAAGACGATCGGGCACATGGTGTCCGTCATCAAGCTCGGTCAGCCCGCCGGCCGGACCGACGAGCCGGGCAAGCGGACCGTCACCCTGGCCAAGGAAACCCTCGGCCACACCCGGATGCTGCAGTGGAGCCACATCGGGGTGATGCACTGGTTCGTCGCGTTCGGGTTCATCGGGCTGTTCCTCACCCTGGTGACAGCGTTCGGCCAGCTCTTCGACCCGCACTGGGCACTGCCGATCATCGGGCACTGGTTCGTGTTCGAGTGGGTCAGCGAGGCGCTCACCTGGACGGGTCTGGTGTCGATCGTCGGGCTGATCCTGATCCGCCTGCGGCATCTGCCGAAGGGCGCCGAGGGTCGCTACTCCCGGTTCTACGGTTCGACGTCGTGGCAGGCGTATTACGTCGAGTACACGATCCTCGGCGTGCTGGTCTGCATCCTGCTGCTCCGCGGCCTGGAGTACGAGCTGAGCGGCGCCTCGAAGTTCCACTTCCCGATGACGTACTTCATCGGCAGCGGCCTCTTCGGCGGACTGAGCGAGCAGGGCCTGGAGAACGCGATCTACCTGGTCGCGATGATCAAGATCCTGATCTCGTTCGCCTGGATGATCACGATCTCGCTGAACGCCACGATGGGTGTCGCCTGGCACCGGTTCACCGCTTGGCCGAACATCTGGTTCAAGCGCAAGCCCGACGGCGGTACGGCGCTGGGCGCGCTGCAGCCGATCATGGTCAACGGCGCCCCGATCGACTTCGAGAACATCGACGAGCTCGACGAGGACGCGGCGCTCGGCGTCGGCAAGGTCGAGGACTTCACCTGGAAGGGCCTGCTCGACTTCACCACCTGCACCGAGTGCGGCCGGTGCCAGTCGCAGTGCCCGGCCTGGAACACCGACAAGCCGCTGTCGCCGAAGCTCGTCATGATGAACCTGCGCGAGCACGCGTACGCCAAGGCGCCGTACCTGCTGGCGTCCTCGGACGAGGAGCGGAAGTCGCTGCCGGAGCTGGTGCTCGCCGAGCAGGACAAGCCGCTGGTCGGGCCCGCGGACGTCGCGGTCATCGACGAGGAGGCGCTGTGGGCCTGCACATCGTGCGGTGCGTGCGTCCAGCAGTGCCCGGTCGACATCGAGCACGTCGACGCGATCATGGACATGCGCCGGTACCAGGTGCTGATCGAGTCGTCGTTCCCGTCCGAGCTCAACGGGCTGTTCAAGGGCCTGGAGAACAAGGGCAACCCGTGGAACATGAACCCGTCCGGCCGGATGGACTGGGCCAAGGACCTGCCGTTCGAGGTCAAGCAGGTCGGTGCCGACGTCGAGTCGCTGGACGAGGTCGACTACCTGTTCTGGGTCGGTTGCGCGGGCGCGTTCGAGGACCGCGCGAAGAAGACCACGCAGGCGGTCGCCGAGCTGCTGAACATCGCCGGCGTCTCGTTCGCCGTGCTGGGCGACGGCGAGACCTGCACCGGTGACCCGGCGCGGCGGTCCGGCAACGAGTTCGTCTTCCAGCAGCTGGCGATGCAGAACGCCGAGGTCTTCAAGGAGACCAAGGTCCGCAAGGTCGTCTCCACCTGTGCGCACTGCTTCAACACCTTGAAGAACGAGTACTCCCAGCTCGGCGTCGAGCTCGACGTCATCCACCACACGCAGCTGCTGAACCGGCTGGTCCGCGACGGCAAGCTGACGCCGGTCGCGCCGGCCGACAGCTCACTCAACGGCCAGAAGATCACGTACCACGACCCGTGCTACCTCGGCCGCCACAACCAGGTGTACGACGCCCCGCGCGAGCTGCTCGACATCATCCCGGGTGCGGAGTACGCCGAGATGCCGCGGAACCGGACGAAGTCGTTCTGCTGCGGCGCGGGCGGCGCGCGGATGTGGATGGAGGAGAAGCTCGGCACCCGCATCAACCTGAACCGCACGACCGAGGCGGTCGAGACCGGCGCCGACAAGATCGCCACCGGCTGCCCGTTCTGCCGGGTGATGCTGTCCGACGGCCTCACCGCGAAGCAGGCCGACGGCTCGGCCCGCGAGGCGGTCGAGGTCCAGGATGTCGCGCAGCTGCTGCTCGCCTCTGTAAAGCGTTCGGAAAGCTGACCTGCAACTAGCTGCAAATCACTTCCTTCCCAGGTGGTCCAGACCATATGATCCACCGTTTGCATCCCCTGGGAGGAAACCGCATCATGAAGTTCCGTGCCGCCATCGCCACCGCGGCCGCTGTGCCGCTGACCCTCGGCCTCGCCGCCTGCGGCAACAACGAACCAGCCGCCACCGGCTACAAGCCATCCACACCGGCGTCGACGACGGCGACGCCGAAGCCGGCCGCCACCACCGCCAAGCCCGCGACGGTCGCCCGCCTCAACCGCGTGACGTTCGTCCCGGCGATGACGACGGCGATCGCCAAGCAGAAGTCGTGGCACACCACCGGCACGATGACCGTCAACGGCACACCTGCGATGACCATGGACGGCTACCAGACGACCAATCCGGTCGCGATGTCCATGGAGATGAGCGGCGCGGCCCTCGAGGGCAAGACCGGCAAGGTCATCGTGGTCAAGGGCACCGCGTACGTGTCGATGCCCGGGCTGACGCCGGCCGGGAAGTTCGTGAAGTTCAAGTCCGGCCTGAACAGCCAGCTCTCCGAACTGGTCGAAGGCGGCGACCCGACCAAGATCTACAAGTCCTTCAGCTCCAGCATGGTCAACGTCAAGTACGTCGGCGTCCAGACGGTGCTGGGACAGAAGCTCGACCGGTACGACGTGACTGTCAACACCGCGAAGGCGCTCGCCGCGCAGGGCAAGAAGGTGCCCGAGGGCGTCCCGTCGACGCTGACCTACTCGATGTTCATGGACAAGGCGCACCTGATCCGCCGCATGAGCTTCGAGATGGGCCCGGTGGAGATGGTGATGGACATGACCAGCTACAACAAGCCGGTGGACATCAGCGCACCGCCGGCGAGCAAGATCGTTTCGCAGTAACGGCCGGAATCGGTCATTTTCCCACCCCGTTGTGTGAACTTCTCGTAATCTCCCGTTACGGATGTGATCACCTCGGGATGATCGGGTGGGTGGGTGCCGATGCCGACTACACGACGCAACTTCCTCACCGCCAGCGGAGCAGCGGCGGCGCTCGCGCTGGGCGGCAGTCTTCCGGAGATCAGGACGGCTGTCGCAGGGTGGACGGGCCGGCCGGACCGGCGGGATCCGTTCACGCTCGGTGTCGCGTCCGGCGATCCGTTGCCGGACGCGGTGGTGATCTGGACCCGGCTGGCCCCCGATCCGCTCGCGCCGTTCGGCGGGATGGATCGGCGGCCGGTCGAGGTGCAGTGGCAGGTCGCGGCGGACGAGCGGTTCCACCGGATCGTCCGCTCGGGCACGGCCCGGACCGGGCCCGAGTCGAGCCATTCGGTGCACGTCGACGTCCGTGGCCTGCAGCCGTGGCGCCACTACTGGTACCGCTTCCGCGTGAACGGGCAGCTCAGCCCGGTCGGCCGGACCAAAACGGCACCGGCGTACGACGCTGTCGTTCCTGAACTGTCGCTGGCCTTCGCGTCCTGCCAGGCTTGGTGGGAGGGCTGGTACACGGCGTACGCCGACATGGCCCGGCGCGACCACGACGTGGTGTTCTTCCTCGGCGACTACATCTACGAGTTCGGCATCGACCGCGGCATCCGCCCGCACTCGAACGAGCCGTACATCACCCAGCAGACCGTGACGCTGGACGAGTACCGGCAGCGGTTCGCGGCGTACAAGCTGGATCCCGACCTGCAGAGCGCGCACGCGAACGCGCCGTGGATCGTGACGCTCGACGATCACGAGGTGGTCGACAACTGGGCCGACGAGGCACATCCGAGCGCGCCGCCGGCGCAGTTCCGGGTCCGCCGCGCCAACGCGTTCCGCGCGTACTGGGAACACATGCCGCTGCGGCTCGCGCAACTGCCCAAGGGTCCGGACATGCAGCTGTACCGGCGGATCAGGTACGGGCGGCTCGCCGAGTTCAGCGTGCTCGACACCCGCCAGTACCGGTCCGACCAGGCGTACGGCGACGGCACGAAGGCACCTGGGCCGGAGACGAAGGACCCGGCGCGCACGATCACCGGCGACGCGCAGGAGAAGTGGCTGCTCGACGGCTGGGCCGCGTCGCAGACCCGGTGGAACGTGCTGGCGCACCAGACCGCGATCGCCCGGCTGGACACGAAGGACGGGCCCGGCGTCCTGGTCCCGATGGACACCTGGGACGGGTACGAGGCGTCCCGGAACCGGATCCTCGGCGGCGCGGTCCAGCGGAAGGTCCGCAACCTGGTCTCGATCGCCGGCGACCTGCACCGCAGCGTGGCCTCGGACCTGAAGCTCGACTTCGACGATCCGGCGTCGGCGACGGTCGGCGCCGAGTTCGTCGGTACGTCGATCACGTCCGGGATGGACGGTGAGGACCTCGACGCCGGCGGCGCAACGTTGCTGCGGGAGAACCCGCACCTGAAGTTCGGCAACTTCCAGCGCGGCTACGTGAGCTGCAGCGTCACACCGCAGCGGTGGATCTCCGACTACCGCGTCGTCGACAAGGTGTCCGTCCAGGGCGGCATCGTGAGCACGCGCGCCAAACTCCTCGTCGAGGACGGCCGCCCCGGCATCGCGGAGGTACAGCAATGAGGATCCCCCGACAGACCGTCGTCGCCGCCGGCGCGCTGGTCGCGGCCGCCCTGCTCGGCTCCAGCTCGATGCCTTCAGCAACTTCCGACGTGGCGATCGGCGTCGCGCCGGAGACGCTGAACGTGGTCGGCCTGCCCTGCTTCCCGGGTTTGCTGAACCTGACGATGACCAACAACGGGCCCCAGGACCGGTACGCCGACCTGACGCTCGAGCCGGCCGGTCCGCTGCAGCTGTCCCGCACGCTGTTCTCGTCCTGGCTGCCCGCGGTCGACCCCGACCAGCCGGTCTCCGCGCCGGTCGAGGTCCGCGTCCCGCGCGACACCGCGCCCGGAAACTACACGATCGACGTGGAGGTCGACCGGTCGCGGGTGAGCGTTCCGGTGACGGTCGACCCGCTGCCGCCGAAGGGTCCGGGCGACAACCTCGCGCTCGGCGAACAGGCGACCGCGTCCTCCACGCACGGCAACTTCACCCTCTGCGGCGCCGTCGACGGCGACAAGGACTCCGAACACTGGGACACGCTGACCGGTTGGAACGACGGCACCCGCGCCGCCTTCCCCGACACGTACGACGTGGCGCTGTCCGCGTCCGCGACCGTCAACCGGGTGGAGCTGTACACGCTCGACTCGGCGAAGTACCCGGCCCGTTTGAACGGCCTGCGCGACTGGGACGTGCAGGCCCGCGTTGCCGGCGCCTGGCAGACCGTGGCCCAGGTCCGAGGCAACGCCGCCGGCCACGTCACGTCGACCTTCACCCCCGTCCAGGCGGACGCTGTCCGCATCCTCTGCCTCGACGGCAACGACCACACCTACTCCCGCATCGTCGAACTGGAGGTCTACGGCAGCTGATCGTTGCTTGAATCAACTGTTTGAACTGTCGATGACCTGTCTTGGTCATGCGCATGTTTGAATGTCGCGGTTCCAGGAACATTCCACCTCTGATTTTTGGAGACTCATGCGCAAGCTCACCCGTAGGCTGCTCGGCGGCGCCGCGGCGGTAGTAGTCGTCACGGCCGCGACCACGGTGGCGACGACGACCGCCGCATCGGCCACGACCGGAACCCCGAGCGGTGCGCCGCCGAACGACGTGGACGTCTGGTGCGTGTCGACGACCGGGGCCAAGGCGTGCTTCAAGGCCTACGGCGACAAGGTCTGGGTGAAGGACACCGTGGCGAACGGCCAGTCCGCCGCCGGCACCATCAAGGAGGACGCGTCGCCGTCCGGCTGGTACCGCGAATGCTTCAACACCCGAGGCGCCGACGGCGGCTGGGTGATGTGCGACTTCGACGTACCGGAGTACTCCGCCGGCGTGCTGTGGGCCGTGAACAACCCGTTCATCGGCAGCCAGGCCAGCACAAAGATCCAGACCACCATCATCTGACCCCTTCACAGCGCCGCGCGGTTCGAGAGTGGGTCAGCCGTTTGATGCAACGGGTTCGGCGACGTTTCTTGGCCCGTTGACTTGGCTTTCGTCGAAGGCGGAATCTGGTGTAGAGGCTCGCTGTTGGGCGCGGCGACCTAGGGGGCGGGATGGCTTGGGTGCCTGGCATGGGGCGGCGGAGCAGGATGCGCCGATGCGCCGTCGTTGTCGCCGTGCTGCTGACGCTCGCGGGGTGCGGGGCACCGGCGAAGTCGACTACGCCCTCCAGCACTGCGGCTGAGCCGGTCGGACTGATAGCCATCGGGCATTCAGCCCTGACTGGCCACGGAACGGCCGAGCCGCCGCAGGCCGGGCTTCAGTATTCCTGGGCGACGGGCACGAACCCGAAGGTGAACAGCATCTATCTGCGCCTGGTGAAGGTGCGACCGGAGGACAAGGGCCACGTCGCGAACACGGCGATCGACGGCGCCACCGCATCGGCATTGGACGGCGAGGCGAATGCGGCGCTGCGGCAGGTGTCTGCACCCGCCCTGGTGATCATCTCGATCATCGGCAACGACATCCGGTGTGACGGCACCGACAAGCAACATATCCCCGAGTTCGGTCAGGACGTCCGTGACGCCCTGGATACCATCACCGAGAAGTCGCCCGACTCGCGGATCCTCATCCTGGGCCGGATGGGAACTCCCAGCCCCGCGCTCACGCGGGCGATCGTTGCCCGCGACCCGAATGCGCAGTACGCCGTCACCGGTTCCGGCATCTGCGACTTCTACAACGTCGCGGGCGAGCTGATGCCCTCGCACTTCAAGACGCTCACCGCCATCATCGAGGCGTACGAGGCCGAACAGGCGCGAGTGTGCGCCAAGTACCGGCAGTGCAACACCGATGGCGGCGCCCGCGCCGCCTACCAGGACAAGCTCGAAGATTTCGCGCCCGATTGGATCCATCACAACATCGCCGGCCAGAACGCGGAGGCCGCGATCACCTGGCCGGTCGTCGAGAAGATCCTCGGGCTGTAGCGAACGATCAGCCGGGACAAGACGAAAGCCCAGGTCAGGGAACTACCCCTTGACCCGGGCTCTTGTCATGTCCTCACGGTGGAGCGGGTGACGGGAATCGAACCCGCACTGTCAGCTTGGGAACAGAACTGTCAGTCACATTCGTTCCGCGCTTGGCGGAGCTGCCGGGAAATGAGGGCCGAATTGACCGCGGATGACCGCCGGTTCGCGCGATGGACCGGTCGGTCGGGCACGCATCGGGCACGAGGCCCGATGGGCGATCCGGGCGCGTTCGTCACACGCCGATAGCGACTGCACGAGGTGGATCGATGATCGCAGAGTCCCAAGGGGTGGGGCACCTGGGCTGCTCAGCCCTGGCAGTGGGCAGCCATGAGGCGAAGCGCAGTAGGACATCTGGCGGATTGTGCCGTCTAAGGGCCGGTGGGATGATCGAGTCGTTCTACCACGGCTGGCGAGCCAGTTTTGGGTAGCCCGACTCTCGGGGTGGGAGTGGGCGCCGTTTGGTGTCGCCCCGCCTGGTCATCGGCGCGTCGTGCCGAGTTTGGGGGAGGTTCACATGAGCATGAACTTGGCAGCCCACCGCTTTAGCCTAACCGTTTCAAGCCTGGTCCTGGCCACGGCAATGAGTGTCGCCTGGGCGTCCCCCTCAGGTGCGGTCGCGCCGGGGGTGAGCTGTGGTGAGGTGGTGACATCGGATATCACGCTCAAGGCTGATCTGGTCGGCTGTCCGGATGTCGCTCTCGAGGTAGGCGCCGACAATGTGACTATCGACTTGGGTGGTCACACTCTGGGCGGTGTGGGGGACAATCTCGGCGTGCTGAGCGAGGGCCACACCGGCGTCACTGTGACTCACGGGGCCATCGAGCAGTTCGACATTGGTGTGCTGGGCGTCGACTCCTCGCGCGGCGCCATCTCGAATGTCCGCTTCCGGGACATCGCCGGCAAGGCCATCATCCTCGTGCGCTCAAGCAACAACGCCCTGAGCCACAACTCCTTCGTTGGCATCGCCGATGCGGCACTGGGCGTCTTTGATGGCTCGGTCGGTAACTCCATCACCGACAGTTACTTCACGCAGGCGGGCGCGGGGGTCGAGAACAACTTCGCGGACGCGACCGTTGTCACGCGCAACACCATGACGTCTGTCGGGTCGGGGGTCATCGTCGAGAGCTCGGACGGCTTGCAGATTACCGACAACGAGATCTCCCACAGCATTCCCGATAGGTGCGAGGGGTGCGGGATCGGCGTCCAGATCTACGGCAACGACATCCTCGTGGCCAGAAACACCCTGATCGACTCGCCGCGCTATGGGATCGAGCTGGATGACTTCCAGGATGAGGGACACAGTCCCGCCACGGACAACCGGATTGTTGGCAACAGGGTCATCGGCTCCGGCATCGGGATCGCCATCGGCCCGGAGGCGGGCGGCCGCGTGCTCAACACCCTGATTCTGGATAACACCGTCGTCAACGCCGCTTCGGACGGGATCCAGCTGCTTGGTCCATCGACCGGCTTGGAGACGTCCACCCTCACTGGCAACCGCGCCATGCACAACGGCAATCTGGGCATCAACACCGTCGCCGGCACCATCGACGGCGGAGGAAACCGCGCCGCCGGTAACGCAGATCCGGCCCAGTGCGTAAATATCACGTGCACGCCGTGAGGTGACGCCTACCTGCGGGTCAACTTACGGCTGGACAGGGTCCGCCTCGACCCGATACGCGGCCAGCCGCGGGCCGTGTCGTGCGTGACCTGGGCAGTCGTCGCCGGAGCGGATGACGGGAATCGAACCCGCGTGCCAGCTTGGGAACAGGATTGTCATCGTCGGCCTACCCACGCCCGGTGTCGCCGGGCCGGGTCGCGGGTTCCAATTGACCGTGGTTGACCGCAGTTGCGTGCTGCGTGCCATCCGATCGGGCACGAATCGGGCACGACCCCGGAGCGGGGCTACCCTTCGACAGCCCCGATGGCCGCCGCCGGCGACGAGCCGGACTGGCTGGGCTTCAAGAAGGTTGCCCACCGCATCATCTTCGGTGAGGTCCCCAACCCCAACGACCCCGACCCGATCGGGCACCTGCTCGCCAGCCTGGACGAGATCATCGCCCACATCGACAAGGTCAACTCACTGCTCACCGAGCTGCCGGTCGACGTGTGCCCGGACGGCAAGCTCACCCCCGAACTGGCCCGTGACCCGCGCTACCCGGAGCTGCGGGTGTGGGTGCTGGTGATGGAGGAATTCCAGAAGTACTTCGAGACCGAGGACCAGGAGGTCAACAAGCAGATCGCCCGCAAGCTGTCGCTGATCCAGGCTGTCGGCCCGAGCGCGGGTGTGTGGCTGATCTCCTGCTCGCAGAAGCCGTCCGGCGTCGGCGCGGGTGACGTGCAGCGGCTGTTCAACCGGTTCCGGGACAACCACACGCTGCGGTTCGCGCTGCGCTGCGGTAACCGCGACGTGTCCATGGCCCTGCTCGGTGGCGACGCCTACCAGGAGGGCTACGACGCGTCCACGCTGCCGCTGGGGGACAAGTTCCGGGGTGTCGGCTACCTGTACGGCGCAGACGACCACCCGCCGACCGTGCGCACCTACCTGGCCGACGCCAAGGACGCCGACAAGATCCTGACCGCCGCCCGCAAGCACCGCGAGGCTCAGGGCCTGCTGACCGGTGAGGCGGCCGGGGAGCAGATCGAGCGCAACAGCCGCGACGTGCTGGCCGACATCCTGACCGTGCTCGGTGCCGACACCGCCGCGCACTGGGAGGCGATCGCCGGACGGCTCGCAGAGCAGATGCCCGAGCAGTACGACGGCACGACCCCGGAGGCGATCTCGGCTCAGGCCCGAGCGCTGCACGTGCCGAGCCGGGACGTGAAGCGCGACGGCGTGAACCGCAAGGGTGCCCGCGCCGCCGACATCCGCACAGCGATCGAGCGCCGCGACAACCCGACCGGCAGCTCAGCCGCAGGCAACAGAGAGTAATCAACTCTAGCTGGGTGGTGGGACGGGTCGGGGTAGCGCGCCGAGCGCTACCGGTAGCGGCAACGCTACCCGTCCCGCTACCTCCAATCTCCAACCTGACCAGGCCGTATATCCGCAGGTAGCGGGTCGCGGCCACGGCTCCGCACGCCCAAAAACCGGCTCCTGGAGGCTTTCCATGCTGTCCCCCGCCGCTACCTCTACCCTCACCGCCGCTACCTACGGTAGCGGGCAGGGTAGCGCCTCGCTCGACCTGGCCGCGACCATCCACACCATCACTCAGGCCGCCACGGTGGCACTCATCGTGACCGCCGTCGTCGGCATCTACCTGCTGTCTGCCTGATCTGGCCGTTCGGCAAGTGCCGCCGCTGCAAGGGCGAGGGCAAGCTCAAGTCCCCGCTCGGCAAGGCGTTCCGGCCCTGCGGGAAGTGCCGAGGCTCCGGCATGCGACTGCGACTCGGACGCCACGTCATCAACCACTACCGCGCTCTGCACGGTGCCGGGGACAACGCGACCAGCAAGGCAGGCAAGGGTGATCGCAAGTGACCCGGCAGGTGATCGAGCGCGCCAGCCTGCACCCGGCCGCCTCGCGCTGGATCGAGCTGTGGAACGGCAAACAGGCCCTCGGCTGGGACTACTACGGCACCCCGGTGTTCCGGTTCCGGTGGGCACCCGCAGGACTGGCCACCCGTCGCCAGCTCCGCGCCATGCGGATGTGCCCGGGCGGGCAGGAGCCGTACGCGCTGCTGGTCTGGCGCAACGGCAAACGCTGGGCGTGGCTGTACCGGCTCGACCTCGCTCGCCCGTCGCGGGTGCCGTCCCCGGCTCAGCTCAACGCACTGGACAAGGCCATGCAGGCACGCCGCACCTGCCAGCTCTGCCGGGCCGTCACCGACTACTGCATCCCCACTTCTGACGGCCGCTGCATCGACTGCATCGACGCCGCCAACTACCCGCAGGCCCAAGACGCTCGTTCTCTACAACGGACTGCTGCGCAACCACATTGCGCCGGCGCTCGGAACCGAGCCGCTGAACTCGCTCACCGCGCCGATGCTCCGGACCTGGCGGAAATCACTCCTGGACAGCGGCCTGGGACCTGTCACCACCGCAAAGGCGTACCGGCTGCTGCGGTCGATTCTGACGACGGCTGTGGAGGACCGAATGATCGAATTCAACCCCTGCTACATCAAAGGCGCTGCAACCGAGAAGAGCCCCGAGCGGCCGACCCTGACGCTTGCCGAGGTCTACCGGATCGCAAGCGGGATTGCGCCTCGCTATCGAGCGCTTGTTTTGCTCGCAGCGATGGGCAGTCTGCGATGGGGCGAGTTGGCCGGGCTGCAAAGGCGGGATGTGAGCTTGTCCCGTGGGGTCGTCAAGGTACGGCGGGCTGCCGTCGAACTCCCGACCGGTGAACTCAGGATCGGTCCGCCAAAGTCGGACGCTGGTATGCGGGACATTCACCTTCCGGAGCTGGTGATGGAGGACCTTCGGTTTCACTTCGAGATCTACGTCAAGCCTGGCGCGGAGTCACACGTCTTTACTGGGCCGAAGGGAGCACTGCTGCGCCGGTCGAACTTCCAGCGAGCCTGGCGGAAGGCCGTGACGGCGGCCGAGCTGCCCGGCACGATCCACTTCCACGACCTGCGCCACACCGGCAACAACTGGGCTGCCGAAGCGGGCGCAACTTTGGCCGACCTGATGCAGCGGATGGGTCATGCCAGCACCCGAGCTGCCGTCCGGTACATCCACACTCGCGACAGTCGGCAGCGGTTCCTCGCCCAAGCGATGTCAGAACACCTCGACGGACTGCGGGCCGACGGCACCGACCAGGACGGAGATGACGAAGACGGCGCGTTGCCGGTCGCATCGGGCACGTAACGGGCACGCGGCCGGTTTCACGCCGCTGACATGACTCAGCCCCGGTCGGCAACATGCCGCTGACCCGGGGCTGAGCTATGGAGCGGGTGACGGGAATCGAACCCGCACTGTCAGCTTGGGAAGCTGATGTTCTGCCATTGAACTACACCCGCGCGGCCGGTCTCCCGGTAGCGGAGACGAGCATAGCCGATCCGCGGGCCGGCAACCACGTGGGGTCCGCGCGCCGGGTCGTAGATCGGCCCCGGTCGGCATCCCGGGGGGCCGCCCGCCGGCCACCCCGTTGCCAGTGCCGGCGGGCCCGGTTGCTGCGGTGTCAGCCGCCCGGGGCCGAACTTGGTGCCGAATGCATCGAAAAGGGGGTTACGGACGGTTTGCACCGGAGGTTCTTGGGCAGTTTTTCACAAAGGGCACGTTCAGGACTGGGCAGGGTCGTCATCTTCTGGCAGATTAGAACGCGTTGCCGGGGGCAACATTCAACGCAACGTGAGGATGCGGTCCTGGACCGGGCGACATGGTTGCGGGGCAACTGGAATGAAGGGGTGAACGGTGGCAACAGACACTACTGACGCGGTGGACAACCTGGAGAAGGAACTCGTCACGTTGGCACGGCGGCTGCGCGGTCTGCAGCGGACGCTGTCCGTCGAGGCGCATCCGGACCTGGAGCCGGCGCAGTACGCGTTGCTGAACCACGTGGAGGAGCTGGCGCCGGTGCGGATGGCCGACCTGGTGGCAGCGCTCGAGGTGGACAAGGGACCGGTCAGCCGGGCCTGCGCGCGACTCGAGGAGGAGGGCCTGCTGAAGCGGGCCGCCGACAAGTCGGACGCGCGTGCGACCCTGCTGACCCTGACCGCGGCCGGCAAGCGCAAGCTGACGGCGGCCCGGAAGAAGCGGCACAAGGTGATCGAGGACCTGCTCAAGGACTGGTCCCCGGCGCAGGTCAAGACCTTCGCCACCCAGGTGTCGAAGTTCAACAAGCTGGCCAACTGACGATAGTTGCCTCAGGCCCACGGTCTGGTGGTGTGCTCCCGCCGGGGAGCTGAGGGCTCCGGACGACTCACCACCAGGCACGGGGAAGCACCGCGGCCGCGGCCTCCGGTGCTGCACGGACGAGCGGCACGCTGCTAACGTGCGACCGTGCTGCTCTCCGACCGCGACATCTTGGCCGAGCTCGACGCGAAGCGGGTCCAGCTGGACCCGTTCGAAGCTGCGATGGTGCAGCCGTCGAGTGTCGACGTACGGCTGGACCGGTTCTTCCGGGTCTTCGAGAACCACAAGTACCCGCATATCGACCCGTCCGAGGAACAGCCCGACCTGACCCGGCTCGTCGAGCCCGAGGGGGACGAGCCGTTCATCCTGCATCCCGGTGAGTTCGTCCTGGGATCGACGTACGAGCTCGTGACGCTCCCCGACGACGTCGCCGCCCGCCTCGAGGGCAAGTCGTCGCTGGGCCGGCTCGGCCTGCTGACCCACTCGACGGCCGGCTTCATCGACCCCGGCTTCTCCGGCCACGTCACGCTCGAGCTCTCGAACGTCGCCACGCTGCCGATCAAGCTCTGGCCCGGGATGAAGATCGGCCAGCTCTGTTTCTTCCGGCTGTCCTCCCCCGCCGAGCACCCGTACGGCTCCGCCAAGTACGGCTCCCGCTACCAGGGCCAGCGCGGCCCGACGCCGTCCCGCTCGTTCCAGAACTTCCACCGCACCGACGTCTGACCAACGAAAAGGGGCCCCGGAATCCCCGGGGCCCTTCGTTTCAGGTAGGTCAGGCGCTCGGCTTCAGGTAGACGAGGACCGCCCGCAAGTCGCTGGAGCCGAAGCCGCCGCCCTGCGGCAGCTGTGTATAAACGCCACCGTACGGCGACACCGCGCCCGGCGATCCCAGCTTGCCGTCGTAGAGGCTCATGTCACTCCCGCCGGCGGACTTCTGGTCAGACGGCGTGGCACTGGCCGTCGAGGAGTTGCTGTCCGAAGGGGAGTCGCTGCTCGAAGGAGTCTCGCCGGCCGACGGGCTGCCGCTCGGGGTGCCTGACGGGGACGCGCCCGGCAGGTCCTCGCCAGTCTTGGCGTCCATCAGTACCGCCTGCTTCTCGGTCTGCACGTACACGACGCCGTGGTACGCCGCGGTCACGCGGGGCACGACACGCTCTCCGGACTCGGTGGTCCAGCCCCAGGTCTTCTTGCCGGTGCTGTCGTCGAGTCCGAAGATCTCGTGCTGGCCGCTGGGCGCACTGTCCCTGCAGACGATCGAGCTCGCGTGGTCCCAGGTGCAGTCGTAGCCACCACCTTCCGGTAGCCCTGGCACCGACTTCACCACGGTGCCGGTCGACAGATCGACCGAGTAGAGCGAGCCGACATCCTTCATGGTGTTGCTCGAGTACAGCGTGCCGTAGAAGAACGCGTGCTTGGCACCACCGGTGAGCGGCTCCACATCGCCCTGCTTCAGCGGGATCTGCTTCGTCACCTTGCCGCTCGCGCCGTCGACCAGCACGACGCCGGCGTCATTCGCGTTCTCCTTGCTCTCGGCCTTGGCACCCGCGAGCACGCCGCCGTGGACGGCGCCCGGCAGGACGCCCGGCACGACAGTGGACTTCTTCGTCGCGGGGTCCGCGTAGACCGTCGCGAAGCGCGTCTTCACGATCAGTCTGTCGCTGGCGCTCACTCCGATGGCGACCTGGCCGGTCTCCGGGTCGTACTGCACGTTCTTCAGCTCCGGATTACCGAAGCTTCCGTCCACCGTGCTCACCGGCGTGGACACCTCCGCGAGCTTCTGGCCGGTCGCGACGTCGATCCACTGGACCAGCACCAAGCCCTGCGGCTTCTGGGTGCCATTGCCCTTGTCGGCTTCCGCGTAGGCCATCACCGCGACGTCCTTGCCGTCGACCTTCACCGCCATCGGCTTGGACGCGTCGTTGACCGTGGTGGTGTCGGCGGCGGTCGACTTGACCTCCCAGGCCGTGCTCGGGTCGACGACGTCGCGGCCGGTAACACCCCGGTAGTTGGCGACCAGGGCGACCTGGCCGACCATGCCGGGCATCGCCTCGTCGAACATGGCCCGTCCCTCCCAGTCGGGCACCGGGTACGCCGCGGAGGCTGTGAAGGCCATCGGCGGGTCGAACGTCGGGAAGGCCGGGGCGGACGGCGTGGGCGAGGAGGTGGAGGTGCCGCCGTTGTTCTCGGAGCCCGAGTCGGACTTCTTGTCGTCGCCGCCGCAGCCGGTCAGCAGGATCAGAGCAGCGGTGACAGCGGTGGTTGCCACCATCGGACGCAACATCGTTGGTTTCTCTCCCAGGTCGCCGAGAATGATCGCCTGAACGCTAGCAGTGGCCGCGGGTCCGTCCGGGCAGTTATCCACAGGCGTTGCAGCAACCTGCAAGTACTATGCGCGGCGCGGCGCTCCGAGAAGGCCGAGGCGTTCCAGTACGGCGTAGACGGTCCCGGCCGCCGGCGGCACGCCGTTCATCGGACGATCGAGAGCCCGGTCCCGCGGTGGCGGGGCTGTGGCTCGGTCAGCGGCCGGGTGGCCGGCTCGGTCAGGCGGCGTGAGGCCGGCTCCAGCCGGTCGGCCAGCTTGCGCAGCACCCCCGCCAGACCTTCCCGCGGGCTGGTCCGGGTCCTGTCCTCCTGCAGCCGTGCCCGGGCCTCGGCGACCCGCAACTGCTCGGCGACGCGGTAGCGGGCGACTTCCTGGTGTTCGCTGATCATGATGGTGCTCCCCTCGCGTTGTCCCCGTGCTGTGTGGTGGTTTTCGGCAATGCTTCGCCCAGGTCCCGCCCCCAGTGGCGGGACCTCGTGCGGTGGTGGGTCAGACCTTGACGACGGTGATGTCGCCGGAGACGGTGCGGGCGCGCAGCATCAGGGCGCGCTCCCCCTCGGCCGGCTTCTGGCCGGGCTCGAGGTCGCACCGGATCCGCCCGGTGACGGTCTTCAGGTCCAGGTACGTCGGCAGTCCGTTCGGGACGCCGATCTGTACGTCGCCGCGGGCCGTCTCGGCCTGGACGCTCGGTCCGTCGGCGATCTCGACCTTGACGTCACCGGAACCGGAGGTGGCGACCGAGTGGTCGCGGATCCGCTCGATGGTGATGTCCCCCGAGCCGACCTTGACGGAGGTGGGACCGGCGGCGTCGCCGATCGTGACGTCACCGGAGCCGGTGCTCAGGCCGAGCGCGTCACCGGCCTCCTCGATGTCGATCGAGCCGGAGCCGGTGCCGGCGCGAACCGCGCCGACGGCGTTCCCGACCTTGACGTCACCGCTGCCGGTGTTGACGCCGAGCTCCTTCTCGACCCGGGTCAGGCGGACGTCGCCGGAGCCGGTCGCGAGCCGCGCCGAGCCGAGCGGCACGTCGGCGGTGATGTCGCCGGAGCCGGTCCTGACCCGGGCGTCGAGCACCTCCGAGGTGGCGATCCGGACCTGGATCTCGGGGCCCCGCCGGACGTTGCGCGGGCCTTCGACGATCAGTTCGCCGTCGACGACCTCGACGGTCACGTCCTCCTCCGGCCCGCTGTCGACGTCCACCGTCACCGTGGTGCCCTTGGTGTCGCCGTTGCCGGAGATCTCCACCAGGCCGGAGCCGATCTCGATCCGGATCCGTCCGATCCGGTCGTTCTCGTCGTCGGTGAGTTGCTGGCTGAAGCCGTTCATTCCGCCCATCCCGTCAGTCGCTGGCCCGGCCCGTGTCCGCCACGGCGGCGTTCCTTGTCCTCGCGCCGCCGGTCCTTGTCCTCGCGGCGGCGGTCCCGGTCGTCACGGCGCCGGTCGCGCTCCCAGCGGCCCCGGTCCGGGCCGAAGACGCCTTCCTCGCCGAACGGGCCGTTCGGACCGAACACGCCGTTCGGGCCGAAGACGCCGTCGGGGCCGAGCGGTCCGTTCGGACCCAGCGGGCCCTCCGGGCCGAACACCGGTCCGCGCGGCGGGCGCGGCGGCCGGGGCGGGCGTGGACCGCGGCGGCGCTCGCTCAGCTCGGTCATCACGGTGCGCATCAGCCACGCGTTCGAGGAGATGCCCTCGGCGGCCGCGGCCTCGTCCACCTTGTTCTTGATCGACATCGGCAGCCGCAGCGTGATCCGCGCGGTCGGCTCGTCGGCGTCGGGGACGAACTGCTCGTCGTCCGCGACCTCGGGCTCGTCGTCGATGTCTTCGTCGGTCTCGTCCGGACCGGTCAGCTGGCTGGGCGCCGGCGTGACCACGAACTCCGGGCGGCCGCCGGCCATCCGGAGCTCGACCGAGCCCGGGGACAGCTCACGGCTGATCTCCCCGGCGGCGTCGGACAGGGCTGAGATGAGGGCCAGGCGGCCCGCGTCATCCAGCGTGGCCCCGAGGCGTTGGGCCACGGAGCGGGTTTGCTCGTCGGCCAGGGCGGTGGCGTTCTCGACGCTCCGCCGGACCGACTCGAGGTAGTGGTCAAGTTCCATGACAGCAAGCATGACGTCATGGTGACGTCACTGTCAACCCCTGCTGATGTCATGGTGGCGGCAAGGGCACAATGTGGTGCAGTCACCGACAGGAGGAAACGTGTCCAGAGGAGTACTGATCACCGGTGCGTCCAGGGGTGTCGGCGCGGCCGCCGCCCGGGCGTTCGCGGCGGCCGGCGACCGGGTCGTGCTGCACTGCCGGGGCGCGGTCGACCGCGCCGAGGAGCTTCGCGCCGGACTGCCCGGCGAGGGGCACGCGGTGATCGCCGCGGACCTCGGCGACGCGTCCGCAATCCCTTCACTGGTTGCGGAATCGGCCGCCGCGCTCGGTCGCATCGACGTGCTGGTGAACAACGCCGCGATGTTCGTCGACGAGCCGGTTGCGGGCTCCCGGCGGGTCGGTCACCCGCTGGCGGACACGTCGTACGACGAGTGGGTCGCGACCTGGCGCCGTACCCTCGCGGTCAACCTCGAGGGCGCGGCGCACGTGACCTGGTGCGTGGCGCGGCAGATGCTCGACCAGGATCCCGCGGACGGCGTACGGCGGGGCGCGATCGTCAACGTCGGCTCCCGGGGCGCGTACCGCGGCGAGCCCGACGTGCCGGCGTACGGCGCCTCGAAGGCCGGGCTGCACTCGCTCGGGCAGTCGTTGGCGGCATCGCTGGCGCCGCATGACATCACCGTGACGTCAATCGCGCCCGGATTCATCGCGACCGACATGACCGAGAGCTTCCTCGCGGGTCCCGGCGGGGACGCGATCCGGGCGCAGAGCCCGTTCAACCGGGTCGCCACCGCCGAGGAGGTCGGGAACGCGATCTACTGGCTCGCCTCAGCCGACGCGAACTGGGCCAGCGGCGCGGTCCTCGACTTCAACGGCGCGTCGTACCTGCACTGAGCTGACCACCACCGCGGCGACCGTCCACACCGCGGCCAGCACCGCCATCGGGAACACGTCGCCGTCCTCCTCGCCGAACAACAGGATCAGCGAGAGGTTGACGGCGGCGTGCGCCGCGGTGGCGACGACGAGATTGGTCCGGCGCGCCTCCCGGAGGACCGCGCCGAGCACCACCGACAGCGCGGTCGCCATCACGACGAACAGCCCCATGTACACGAGCCCGTGCGCGAATCCGCCGATGTGCCACAAGCCCCACAGCACGCCGACGACGAGCGAGGAACGCAGGACCGAGAACCGGGTCTGCAGGTAGGGCTGCAGGTACGCCCGCCACCCCAGCTCCTCACCGGCCGCGCCGACGATCATCGTGAGCACCAGCACCCAGAACGGGAACGGCAGGCTGTCCGCCCGCCACGCCCGCCCCGCGACCACGTGCACCAGGACGGACACGAGCATCGCCGCGATCACGATGCCGACCACGAGCGCACTCCGCCCGGCCGCGACCGTCGCCGGCGTGAAGCGCGCGTCGACCCGGGTGGTACGGCGGAACAGCAGGAACATCACGCCGACGCCGAGAGCCGGCGCGAACTGGACCAGCTGGATCAGCTCAGGACTCGGCCCGGTCGCTGTCTGCAGCGCGTTCAGGATCCCGCTGAAGACCATCGTGACCAGGTAGAAGACCAGAACGCGCAGAAACATCGTCACTCCTGAGATAAGGGCCGATCATCAGGTCGAGCTGCTCGGTCAGGAACTCGGTCAGCGAGCCCCAGCCGTTCACCGCCCAGACCTGGAGCGCGCCGTTGAAACAGACAAGCGTGTGCCGGGCCAGCGCCGGGACGTCGGTGTCCGCTCGGAGCTCACCGACCTCCACCGCGGACCGGTAGAACGTGTCGCAGCTGTCGACGATCGCGGCGGAGTGCGCCAGCGCGTGCTGCCGGAACTCCGGGTCCGCGACGTCGAGCTGGACGAAGCCGAGACCGTTGCCGAGCTCCTCGCGGTGCTTGATGTGCGCGACGGCCGACAGCGCGAAGTCCCGCAGCGTGGCGAGTGGCGAGGTGTTCCGGGCGGCGGCCTCCTCGGCCGCGAGCTTGACCATCAGCGGCGACCGCGCGGCGGACGCGAGCAGCAGACCCCGCTTGGACCCGAAGCGCTGCATCAGCGTCGGCGGCGCCAGACCGACGCGCGCACCGACGGCCGCGAGCGTCAGTTTCACCGGCCCGAGCTCGGCCAGGACCTGGCGGGTGGCGTCCAGGATCGCGTCGTCGCTCACCAGCCGCGGCCGGGCCATGTCACCGCCTCCGAGTTTGTGAACCGCCATTCGCTAATACACGAAATCGTAACAGATCCTTGTTGGATCAGTTAGTCAGTGACAACGGGTGAGCTTCCGGATACCGCTTTTCGGCGCAGGACGAGGGGTCCGGACCCGCGATCCCGCCGTCCGGCCCATCCGTCCGTGGCCGGGCTCGTCGTACCAACGGGAGCCTCATTCATGCGCATCGCCCGCATCACCCTGGGTCTACTGCTGTCACTGTCCGGCCTGATGGCCGCCGTCGCCGGAGCAGTCGCGGCGTTCTGGCTGGTCGGCCCGGACAACACGATCTCGACGCCCGGCCGTGAGCTCACCAGCCGGGGCCTCGCGGTCGTCACCGCCCCGGCCCTGCTCGACCGGCACGGTCCGACGCTGCACGTGAGCGCGTCGGGCGACAAACCGTTGTTCGTCGGCGTCGGACGCGACCTGGACGTCCGCGACTACCTCTCGGGAGCCGCGCACACCCAGCTGGTCCGCTTCGACCCGCCGGGCATGTTCGGCACGCAGGAGCTGCGCGGTGCGTCCGCGAAGCTGACGCCGCCCGGCGAGCTCGACTGGTGGGTCGCGCAGTCCGTGGCCGGGTCACAGTCGGTCAGCTGGCCGATCCAGGACGGGCTGTACGACGTCGTCGTGATGAACGCGGACGGTACGCCGGCGGTCGGCGGGCAGGTCACGTTCGGGATCGAGGTGCATCGGCTGTTCGGCATCTGCCTGCTGGTGCTCGGTGCGGGTGTTCTGGTGCTGGCGCTCGGGTTGACGCTGATGCTGCGCCGCCGGCGGGTGGTGGTCGCGGACACGACCGAGCTCCCGGTGATCAAGAACGACCGGATCCCGGTGCTGGTGTCGACGGCTCCGGTCGCGCGGGAGAACACACCCGCGTACCGCGTCTCGCCGTTCGCACCCGACCGCGTCAGCCCGTTCGCGCCAACCCCAACCCCGGCCGAGCCGGCAGCGGTCAAGGCAGCCATCAAGTCAGCTTCCCAGACCGCAGCAGCCGCGACGGCGGCGCAGGCGACGGCGGCGGCCGTAACCGCAGCTACCGAGGCGGGACCGGCCGGCGCGGCAACGGCCGGGACGGCAACGGCTGCCGCGGCCAGGGCTGCCGCGGCCCGGGCTGTCGCGGCTACTGCCGGCGCGGCATCAGCTGAGCCGGCGTCGGCCAGCCCGGCGACAGCTGCGGCGGCGGTCGGCACGGCAGCGGCCGGCTGCGCAACGGCTGGCTCGGCAGCGGCTACTGGGGCAACTTCCAGCGCGGCATCAGCTGCGGCGGCGTCGGCCAGCCCGGCGACGGCTGCGGCGGCCGGCACGGCAATGGCAGGGGCGGCAACGATCGGCGCGGCAACGGCTGGGGCGGCGGCAACGCGCGGAGCGGCAACGATCGGCGCGGCACCTGCTGCTGCGGGGACGGCGGGGTCGGCGACTGCTCCTGCGGGGACTGCTGCTGCGGCGACTGCCGGTGCGGGACCTGCTGCTGTGGCGGCTGGGTCGGTGGCTGGTGTGGGGCTGGGGCGGGGGGCGGGTGGGGCTGGGCGGGCTGTGCCTGTTCGGGGGGCTCGGGTTCGGCCGGCTGTGCCTGTGGCGCCGGTGTTCATGTCGGCGGCGGCGGTTGCGCGGGCGAAGGCGCCGGTGCTGATCGGGGCGGGTGCCGCGCAGCGGCACGAGGCGCCCGCACAGCCGCCGCACGAGGAGCCGGCGGAAGACGTCGCGCCGGAGACTGTTCCGCTGGCGGTCTCGCCGGAGTTCGTGAAGAGCGACGAGGCGGTCCGGCGGACGGCGGCGCTGCTGGCCAGCGGGGCGCTGTTGCTGACGGCGACGAGCTGCAGCCTCGTCCCGCCGAAGAACACGCTGACCGCGGCGGACTCCCGCCCGGCCGTCACGCTCGCCGATGCCCAGGCCGTGGTCCAGCGGTACAGCCAGCTCAACAACCAGGCGAACCGGACCCGGGACGCCAAGCTGGCCGCGACGATCGAGGGCAACCCGACACTCGCGCAGACCCAGGCGGGTTTCCTGATCGGCCGGAAGCTCGACGCCGCGGGCAAGGAGGTGTCGAAGCCGTTCAGCTACACCGACCCGGAGGTCGGCGCGCCGCAGTTCACGTCGTACCCGATGCGGTTCGTGGTCAGCTCGGGCGTCTCGAACGCGCCCGGCAACCGTCAGCTCGGCGTCTGGCAGCGCCAGAGCGCCGGCAGCCCGTGGCTGCTGACGCACTCGGTCTACCCGCCGAAGGCGGTCGAGCTGCCGGCCGTCGACGGGATGCGCACCCCGCAAGCCGCCGACCTCGAGCAACTACAGCGACAGCCCGAGACGGTGGCGAAGGACCTCGCGGCGTACCTCAGCGGCGGCAAGAACGCGCCGCAGTCGAAGCTGTTCACGCCGTCGCCGGCCCTGACCCAAACGCTCGACCTGCGCGGGAAGTCAAAGGCCGCGGACACCGCCGAGCCGTACATCGCGAGCGTCACCGACACGTTCGCGCCGTCAGGAAAGCCCCTCACGTTCATCACCGCGTCCGGCGACGCGCTGGTGTTCCTGTCGCTGACCGAGCAGTACCTGCAACGCGTAGAGCCGGGTTCGAACGCGTACTGGACCAGCGGCGAGGCCACCGCGTTCAGCAGCATGGTCAAGTACACGCAGACCTTGCACCAGGACTACCTGCACCAGGTCGCGCTCGTCATCCCGGTCAAGTCGAGCGGCGACGCCGTACAGGTCCTGTCGATCGACCCTCAACTGGTCGGCGCCGGCGGCGCCTGAGGCGAGAGCAGCCACCGCCACCGTGGCTGCTCCGTCACCACACACGCAGCCGCGAGCAGGCTGACGACGATCGCGACGCCTGTCGGCCAAGCGAACCACGCAGCCACCACGGCAGCGACCAGTTGCAGCAGGACCAGCAGAACGGTGACGGCACCGGGCACCGGTACGACGACGTGCGGCTTGTCACCAGGTGTCTGGAAGATCGTCGGCAAGCCGATCAGCACCACGACCGAGCCGATCGCCAGCGGGACGGAGTGCGGGGCGAGCGCCCAGGGCGCGCCGACCCAGGCAATCAACTCGGTGGTGAAGCGCAGGACCGAGGCCACCCGGCTGTCGGGCGCGACCGAGGCAGCCGGGGCCGGGTCGGACGAGCCGGAGCCTTCCCGGCCAGGGTCCATCGGGCCAGGGCCAGGATCAGGGCCGGCGGGAGGCGGGTCTGAGGTCACGAGGGAACGATCGCACGGCGGACCCGGTTCCTGACAACTCAGCGGTAAGCGGTTGCTGAAGAATAGTTCCGGCTGGTTGACTGCGGTGGTTAGGTTTTCCCATCCGTCCGGGAGTACCAGTGGATCTCACCCGCCGCCGCCTGCTGTCCTTCGTCCCCGCGACCGCCCTGCTGACCGCGGTCAACCCGGCTCCGGCCGCCCATGCCACCAGGGGTGCGATGACCGCCGACCCCAGCCAGTTGCTGGCCAACGCGATCGCGATCTACGCCGGAACGCCGGCGTCGAACGCGCGTCCCGAGGTCGCCGCGAAGCTGACCGCGATGGACGGCACCGCTCGTACCTGGCTGTCCGCGCTGGACCGCGCCGGCGCGGGCGAGCTGTTCGCCGGCCTCCCGCTCGGCACCAGCGATCCGAACCTGAGCGCGTCGTACCAGCACCTGTACGAGATGGCCCTCGCGTACCGGCGCCCCGGACCCGCGTCGGACCTGCAGGGCAACGAGCAGCTCCGCGCACGGATCGCCGACAAGCTGGTCTGGCTGCACGACACCTACTACGGCGACCAGTCGAAGGGGTACTACGGCAACTGGTTCACCTGGGAGATCGGCATCTCGACGTACGTGTCGAAGACGCTCGCGCTGATCGACGCCCCGGCGGACCTGGTCACGCGGTACGTCGCGTCGATGGACGCGTACCTGCGCAACGGGAAGGTCGGCGACGTCGACCTCGACTCGCGCTTCCACACCGGCGCCAACCTCGTCGACATCACCGCGAACCGCGTCCTCCAGGGCGCCCTGCTGAACGACGACGCGCGGATCCGGAAGGCGCTGCAGGACCAGTTCACGGTGTTCGCGACCGTCGACCCGTACAACTTGCAGCACGGCGTCACCGACGGGTACTACGCCGACGGCTCGTTCATCCAGCACGCCTCGGTCGCCTACACCGGCTCGTACGGAAAAGGCCTGCTCAGCAGGGTGGTGCAGACCATCAAGGTGCTCGCCGGCACGGAGTACGCGCAGAGCGACGACCTGGTCGGCGTGGTGCAGGGCTGGGTCGAGCACGGGTTCGCGCCGCTGATCTTCGAGGGCTGGATGATGGAGATCGTCAAGGGCCGCGCGGTCTCCCGGACCGGGACCGGGTACGACGACGTCGCGGTGATCGTGGAGGCGATCGTCGACCTCGCGGACTACGCGACCGCGGCGGATTCCGCCCGGCTGAAGGCGTTCGCGAAGTTCACCGCGCGGCCGACGATCAACGTGAACAGCTTCGCGTCGCCGGTCAGCATCGCGCGGTTCGCGGACCTCAAGGCGGACGCGTCGATCGTGCCGGCCGATCTCAACCCGGCGGAGCTGAGTACGGCGTTCAACGCGATGGACCGCACCGTGCACCGGCGGCCGGGGTACGCGTTCGCGCTGGCGCGGAACTCGTCGCGGATCAGCAAGTACGAGTACATGAGCGGCGAGAACCTGATGCCCTGGTTCCAGGGCGACGGCGCGCACTACCTGTACCTCGCCGGTCAGGACCAGACGCAGGCGTTCGGCATCGACTACTTCACCACCGTGTCGCCGTACGCGCTGGGTGGCGTGACGGCGCCGGTCGAGACGCGGAAGTCGATCCCGGAGTTGTATGGGACGGCGTACTACGACAACGCCGCCGCGGGCTTCACGGCCTCGTCGGAGTCGCAGAACACCTACGTCTACTTCCCGGTCGGGACCAACGCGTACTCCGGCGGCGCGACGCTCGACGCGTACGGCGCGGCCGGATGGATGCAGTCCGACGATTTCGCGTATGCGTCGCGCGAGACGCTGCCGGACGGCTTCGTCACGTACCGGAACGCGTCGGCCACCAAGTCGTGGTTCCTGCTCGACGACGAGATCGTCGTCCTCGCGGCCGGTGTCGGCGACGAGACCCGCCCGGTCACCACGACCCTCGACACCCGCATCGCCGCGCCCACCGCGCCCGTGACGATCACCGGCGCACGCCACGACGGCACGCCGTGGACAGGCACCGGCGCTGTCACGCCCCGCTGGCTCCGCTACACCAACGGCTCGGCCTCAGTGGGCTATCACTTTCTGCAGCCGGCCGAACTGTCGGTGGATCTGCAGGCAGTCACGCGGAGCCGCCGGGTGGTACGGACGTCCAACCCGGACACCGCAGTCACCAAGCAGGTCTTTGCCCTCACCGCCGCCCAACCAGCGGACTCCAAGCGCACGCTCGCCTACGCATTGGTGCCCAACGCAACAGAATCCGCGATGAAGTCCTACCAGCACGGCCGCTTGACCCTGCTCGCCAACACCCCCAGGCTCCAGGCGGTCCACCACCTGGGCCTGCAACTCACCGCCGCCAACGCCTTCGGCCCCGGCATCCACAACCTTCCCGGGCTCAGCATCGACGGCCCGGCCTCGCTGCTCATCCGCCGTCAGGCGTCCGGCGTGGAGGTCGCCGTCTCCGATCCGACGACGCAGCGCGACACGATCACGATCAAGCTGCAGGGGCAGTATCTGAAGCCCGCCGCGCCGGTCGCGGGAGTTCAGGTGACGCGCACGGTCACCGGGACCAGGCTGACCTTCACCACCCGGCACCTCTTCGGGCGGAGTCTCGCGATCAGGCTTCTTCCAGCCTGGTGATCAGGGCCTCCATCGTCGCGAGCGTCGTCCGGAGGTCTTCGAGGTCGACCGCTCGGGCGATCTCGGAGGTCCAGGGGCCCTGGGCGACCGAGATCTGCCGGATCGCCCAGTAGCCGGCCTCGGTACAGGCGAGCAGTTTTGCGCGGCGATGCGCGGGGTTCGGACGGTACTCGGCGAGGCCGCGTTCGACCAGAAGGTCGGCGATCCGCTGCACGCCCTGCCTGCTGACACCCATCAGCCGGCCGGCGTCGGCGACCGACCGCGGCTGGTCGAGGACGCCGCCGAGCACCTGCCACCAGGCCGCGGTGATCCCGCCGTTCGCGGCCAGGCCTTGCGCGGCCTCCATCAGCCGCGCGTTCAGCCGGAAGGTGGCCAGCACGACATCCGTCAGCACCACCCCACCTTCCGACCGCTTCCCGACCTCGGGCCACTCGGCCCGAGGCGGGACGCCGGCCGTATCCGTCTCCCCAACCGGCGCGGTCGATCGCGTGTCCTCGGTCATCCGACCAGCGTCGCGTACGCGGCCGGGTCGGCGCGGTGGAACACACCTTCGTACGCCTCCCGCTTCCGCTCGTCCGCGAGCCCGAGCTGCTCCAGCACGGCCCGCGCGAACTGCACCGGCGAGTCCGGCCCCGCCGTGATCACGTTGCCGTCGGCGACCGCCCGCGCGTCGACGTACCGGTCCGTGCCCTGGTAACCGGTCGCCTGCAGGTACTCCTTGGCCGCGCTCGTGTGCTTCCGCTCGTCGAGCAGCCCCGCCCGGGCGAGCCCGGCCGTCGCGCCGCAGATCGCCGCAACCGGTACGCCGGCGTCGAGGAACTGCCCCGCGAGCTTCGTGAACGCCTCGCCACCACCGACATCCCACTGCCCCGACCCCGCGAGCACCAGCAGATCGCCCGCGTCCGGCACCACGTCCGCGATCGTCACATCCGGCACGACCCGCAGCCCACCCATCGTCACCACCGGCTCGAGCGACTCTCCCACCGTCACCACGGTCCAAGGCACCCCGGTGAACCGCCCGGTCCGCAACTCCACGACCAGGTGCCCGATCTCCCAGTCCGCCAACGTCTCGTACACCGCTACATACGCCGTCTTCATAGACAACATACTGTCATCACGACAGCATGTTGTCAATAGCAAGTCGTCAGGCTGGGGCATCGACCGCCAGGCCGGCCGTCCGCGCCGCATCCGCCAGGCGTTTGTCGTAGGTGACGAACGAGGTGAGCGGCTGTGCGCGCAGCGCGGTGGCAAGGTGGATGGCATCCAGACTTCTGACCGCCGCCGGCCGCACAGTCTGCGCCAAGATCCGGATACCCGCGTCCAAGTCGATCAAGTCGATCAGATCGAGAACCAGATGCAGTCTCGGCACCGCCTGCGGGACATACCGCGCCAGAGCCCGGGAGGACTCGATCTCCGCGAGCACAGAACTGGTCCAACCGACCTCGGCCCGCTCATCCAGCCAGTTGCGCAGGGCTTGCGATTCGGCCTCGGCGTGCACCAACTTCACGATGGCGGCCGAGTCGAGGTAGATCACCGCTCGGCGTCCCGGTCCTGCGAGAGCTCGGCCGCGACATCGATTCCGTCGGGATCACCGAGCGGCATCCGCAGGACGGCGCGGCGCAACTCCGCCGCACGTTCGCGGCGCAAGGCTGCTTCAAGCACAGCCTGCCTGATCACCACCGACCGCGAACTGCCGTCGTGGGTCAGGATCGCCAGCGCATGCTCCGTCTCGGCGTCCGTGCGGATCGTGATCGTGTCAGCCATGCAATCAGTGTAAGACGCGACGTCTTACATCACCACAGATCGCCCGGAAATGCGGATGCCGACAATGCGGATGCCGACGGAGGCAGCGGCTGGGAAGGTGGATGGATGGGCGTGCGAGAGCTGGGGACGGACGACTGGGGCCAGTTGTGGCCGTTGGTGCGGGGTTTCGGGACGGAGTTCGACGAGGAGACGAGTCGGGGGTACTTCGAGGAGCTGGTGGGTGATCCGCGCTGGGTGGCGTTGGGGTACGACGATGGCGGGCTGATCGGGTACGCCGTCGTGCAGGACTACGGCACGCACCTGCGGGCGGGACGGCGGCACCACGGGCGGCTGCACGACTTGTACGTCCTGCCGGAGCGGCGGCGTGCCGGAGTCGGGCGGGCCTTGATGGAAGCAGTGGCTCAGTGGGCGTCGACCCGGGTGCGGCATCTGGAGTGGCAAGCGCATCACGAGCGTTCGGCACCGTTCTACGAGCGGCTGGGACACCGCGGGCAACCGTGCCCGCAGCCGGACTACCCAACCTTCGAGATCGAGTTCACGCGGTAGCCGCGCAGCAGGCCCACGCCGGCCAGGGCGGTCGTAGCAGCGGCGAGTGCCAGCGCGTGACGAACTGGGAGCGTCGCGAGGAGATTCGTTGAGCCGATCAAGGGCACGGTCTGGGCCAGGGAGAGCAGGGACTGGAGTCGGGTCAGGTGCGACGCCGGTGTGCTGCGGACGAACAGCGGCGCGAGATGTGACGTGAAGAGGCCGATGCCTACGCCTTGAATGAGGGCCGCGCCGACCGCGGCCGGGACGGAAGACGCGAGAGCGAGACCTGCGATCCCGAGCGCGGCGATCAGGCAACCGAGACCGCCGGTCAGCTCGGCGCGGTCGAAGGTCCCGAAGCGTCCGACCAGGATCGTCACGCCTAGTCCACCCGCGACGTTCGCCGCCACGACGAGACCCGCCTGACCGGCCGCCCACCCGTGCGAACGGGCGAGCAGTGGGACGCACAAGGAGGTGACCGGCAGAACGAAGGCCGCGACCAGGGCGACGACCGCGAGGATCGTCCGCAGCACGGGATCGCCGACGGCCACCCGGAGTCCGTCGACGGCATCGCGGACCACCGATGGGTGATCGCGCCGCGGCGTCACGTCGTACGGCGGCCTGAGCGCGAGAAGTACGGCGAACTGGACGGCGAAGGTCAGCCCGTCGAGCAGTAACGCCCCGACCAGCCCGATCGTCGCGACGAGCAGGCCGCTGAGCGGTCCGCCGGCGAGCGTGACGAGCTGCGTGGCCGACGTCCGCAAAGCCATTGCCCGGGGCAACTGATCGTCGGAGACGAAGAGCCGCGGCAGGACACCGGCCGCCGGTAACGCGAACGCGTCCACGGTGCCGACCACGACCGCCGTCGTCACCAGCAGCCCGGCCGAGACCCCTCGCATCTCGACCAAGACGGCGAGCAGAACGCAGCAGGTACCGACGATCGCGGTGCAGGCGAGCAGGAGCCGGCGCGGGCCGATCCGGTCGCCGAGGACACCGCCGAGCAGGAGGAACACGGCGCGCGGCAGGGTGAACCCGGTCAACACCAGGGCGGCGACGTGCGCGCCGATCCCCGTCGCGGCCCATCCGAGCGCGAAGAACAGCGCCGCGTCACCGAGGACCGAGAGAGTGGAACCTGCCAGCCAGCCGTAGTACGGCCGGTTCACCCGTCCAGCCGGACAGGCATGACGAGGGTGGTGAACGTGCCTTGGTCGGCCGACCGTACGACGACCGGTCGGGCCGGCTCGCAGATCTCGAGCAGGACATCCGGCCCGACACTCGCCTCGAGGGCCGCCGCCAGCAGGCTCGCGGTGAACCCCACCCGCACCGCCCCGGACCCGATCGCCTCGAGCTTCACCTCGTCGCCGATCCGCAGGCTCTCCTGGTCGAGGTCGACGGTGACGACATCCCGGCCGGCGAGCGCCGCCAGCAGCGCGGCCCGATCCACCACGACGCGGCACACCGGCGGCGTCAGCCCGTCCAGGATCTGCTCGTACGCCGGATACTCCGCCTCCACCGCGGTCAACGAGCGCGACTCGTCGCCCCGCACGAGCACCAGCCCGCCGTTCACCTCCACCCGCACGGCGTCCCCCGCCGCGGCCCACCGACTGACCGCAGCCAACTCGTCCGCACGCACCAGCACTCGAGCCGCCGTCCCGCCGAACTCCACCGGCCGAACGGTCCGCACCGCCAGCCGATACCGGTCCGTCGCCACGAACGTGACTTCCTCGGGGGCGAGCTGGATCTGCACACAGTCCAGGCCGGCGTACTCGTCGGTGGCGGCCGCCGCGGACGCTACCTGGCGGATGGCGCTGGCCAGCTCAGGGCCGCCCAGTACGGCGGTCGTCCGCTCCGCCAGGAGCTGGGTGAGGAGGCGGGCGGCAGCTTCGCGGGTCGCGGTGGACCTGGCCTCCACGGTACGGAGGTGGGCGCGGACCAGCTCGGCGACGTCCGCCGGCGCGGCGTCCAGGGCGAGCCGGACATCGGGGAGCGGCAGGTCGATCTCGCGGAGGTCGCGGAGCAGGCGGGCGCGTTCGGCCTGCGACCTGTCGTAGTACCGGTAGCCGTTCGTCGCGTCGACCTCGGCGGGTGGGAGCAGACCGCAGTCGTCGTAGAACCGCAGCGCACTCGGCGCCAGCCCTACGAGCCGCGCGAACTCACTGATCGTCAGCCTCATGGGCCCGACCCTCACCCCTGCACCAACTCGAAGGTCAAGTCCGGAGCCGGCCCCACAGGCTGAGCGTCTTGCCGAAGCGTTCGCCGCGGATCCAGTCGTAGATGCCGCGGGCCACCCGCTCGGGCGAGATGTCGCCGCGCACGGAGCGCGGCACCCGGGTGCGGAGCTCGGCGGCGTCGGCGAGGGCGTCGGCGATCTGGTCCTCGGCCCAGCCGCGCAGTGCGAGGCGTTTGCGGCGGATGGCGTCCGGGCAGTCGAGGTGCAGCCAGCGCCCCTCGGGCAGCTCCGTCGGCAGCGCCGGCGTCAGCAGCAGCACGGGAATCCCGGAGCGCCGGATCAACTCGGTGATCCGCAGCCACAGCCCGTTGTAGGCAGGCCAGATCGGCGCCGCGGTCGGGCTCGCGATGTCGATCCCGAGCAGCCGGCCGTTGTCGTCCAGCAGCTCGTCCATGTCCATCACAACCAGGTTCCCCGGACTCAGCCGGACCAGCTCCGGCACGACCGTGGACTTCCCTGACCCGGGCGCCCCGGTCACCACGAACAACCTCGTCACAGATCTAGTGTGCGGTCATTCGACCAGCAACCGCACAGGAGGTCGTGCCGCGGCCGAAATCACCGGCAGTCCGCTCGGCCCGGGAGTGACCGAGCCGAGGATGCTGGAGTGCCGGGCGCCGGTGCAGCTCGGGACCGTTCCGCCCAGGCCGTGCACGGTCAGGAACCCGAGTACGGCGAACGCGTACGCCTCCTTCGCCGCCGACGGCATGCCCAGCTCGTCGGTGGTCCGGACCGGAACGTCCAGCTCGTCGGCGAGCAGATGCATCAGCACCGGGTTCCGGATCCCGCCACCGGATGCCACCACCTCGGTCCCGCCGTACCGCCGGACCGCGTCGGCCACGGTCCGTGCCGTCAGTGTGGTGACCGTGGCGACGAGATCCTCCGCCGGGATCACCGGCAGCCCCTCCATCGCCCGCGCCACGTACGCGAGGTTGAACAGCTCCTTGCCCGTCGACTTCGGCGCCGGCCGCGCGTAGTACGGATCGGCGAGCAGCCGCGCGAGCAGCTCCTCGTGGACCTGCCCACGCGCCGCCATCACCCCGTCCGCGTCGAACGGCTGCCCGGTCAGCTCGGTCACGACCGCGTCGATCAGCGCGTTCGCGGGGCCGGTGTCGAACGCGACCGGTTCGCCGTGCACGACGGTGATGTTGGCGATCCCGCCGAGATTCAGCGCCACCGGTACGCCGGGACGCCCGCGCAGCCACAGCACGTCGATGATGCTGACCAGCGGCGCGCCCTGTCCGCCCGCCGCGACGTCCCGCGCGCGCAGGTCCGACACCACGGGGAGGCCGGTCGCCTCCGCGATCCACGCCGGCTGCCCGAGCTGCAACGTCCCGCGCACCGCCCCGCCGTCGACCCAGTGGAACATCGTCTGCCCGTGCGAGACGACCAGGTCCGCGGATCCGCCGCACAGCTGCTCGACCGCCTGTCGCGCGACTGCCGCGAACGCCTGCCCGATCCCGGTGTCCAGCCGGCAGACGTCCTCCATCGACGTCGACGCCGGCGGCAGCGCGGCGGCGACGGCGGCGCGCAGCTCGTCCGGATACGGCTGGCTGAGCATCCCCAGCGGCGTCAGGACCAGTTCGTCCCCCTTCAGCCGCAGGTCCGCGGCAGCGGCGTCGATCGCGTCGTACGACGTCCCCGACATCAGCCCGATCACTCGCATGTCAGTCCCGCAACTCCCGTCGGTGGTCGTCCCCGCGCAACGTGAGCAATGCGATCACACTCACCGCACAGGTGACCACCACGTACCAGGCCGGGATGTCGACGTTCTTGGTCCGCTTGATCAACTCGGTGATGATCAGGCCGGCCGAGCCCGAGAAGACCGCGTTCGACAGCGAGTACGCCAGGCCGAGTCCGGTGTAGCGCGCCCGGGTCGGGAACATCTCCGCCAGCATCGCCGGCCCCGGTCCCGCCATCAGGCCGACGACGAGGCCCGCCACGAACACCGCGATCCCCTTCGCGGCATTGCCCGACTCCTTGTCCTGCAGCAGGTTCATCAGGGGAAACGCCAGTACGACGACCAGCGCCGCGCCGGCCACCATCACCGGCCGCCGCCCGATCCGGTCGCTCAGCCACCCGGCCGGGATGATCGAGAGCGCGAAACCGGTGTTCGCGAGCACCGTCGCGACCAGCGCCTGCTGGAAGGTCGCGTGCAGCGTCGCCTGCAGGTACGACGGCATCACCACGAGGAACGTGTAGCCCGCCGCGGACCAGCCCATCAGCCGGCCGATGCCGAGCGCGATCGCCTTCGCCACCTCGCCGGACGACGCCGGTCGCGGCTGCTCCTGGACGCGCGCGAAGCTCGGCGTCTCGTCGAGCTTGAGCCGCAACCACAGCGCCACGAGACCGAGCGGCAGCGCCAGCAGGAACGGCACCCGCCAGCCCCAGTCCGACAACGCCTCCTTGCTCAACGTGGTGGCGAGGATCGCCGCGAGCCCGGCGCCCGCGAGCAGGCCGAGCGCGACGGTGAACGACTGCCAGGCGCCGTACAGGCCGCGCTTCGTCCGGGGCGCGAACTCGGTCATGATCGACACCGCGCCACCGAACTCACCGCCCGCCGACAGGCCCTGCAACGCGCGTACGAGCGTCAGCAGCCACGGCGCGGCCGCCCCGACGGTCGCGTAGGTGGGCAGCAGGCCGATCAACGTGGTCGACAGCGTCATCAGCAGGAGTACGACGATCAGCGTCGGACGCCGGCCGATCCGGTCGCCGACCCGGCCGAACACGGCGGCCCCGATCGGCCGGAAGAAGAACGCCAGCGCGAACGACGCGTACGTCTTGATCAAGCTCTCGGCGTCACTGGTCGCCGTACTGCTGAAGAAGTTCGCGGCGATCACGGTGGCGAAGAATCCGTACGCACCGAACTCGTACCACTCGACGAAGTTCCCGACCGTCCCGGCCACCAGCGACCGCCGGGTCCGGATCTCGGCAGCGACACTCATCGGATCCCTCTTTCGTAACTTTCTCCCACCCGCCACCAACATCTTCGTCTATCACTGACCAACGCGCGACCCCAGGTGACAGACCCTTGACACAACGTCCGCGCGGGATCGATGATTTGGCATCCGCTAAACCGGTTTATCTCACCGGTTCGGCGCCCGCCCATCTGTGTGACGAGGAGTCGATCAGCTCATGAAGCGAAGGACCCTGTTGTCAGCCCTGGCCGCCGGGACCGCCGCGGCCGCCACCGGCGCCGCACTGCCCACGGAGGCCACAGCGGCCGCCGCGAAGCGCCGCCCCCGGGCCAAGACCGGCCCGGTCACCGTCGCGTACATCGAGGTCAACGACCACAGCATGCTGAACGCCGCCAAGTACACGCTGGCCAACAGCGGCGCGCAGGTGATCGACGTCGCGGTGATCTTCGCCGCGAACATCAACTACGACGGCACCAGCGCGTACCTGCACTTCAACGACCAGGTGACGAACGTGCTGAACAACGTCGCCACGCAGGTCCGCCCGCTGCAGCAGAAGGGCATCAAGGTCCTGCTCTCGATCCTCGGCAACCATCAGGGCGCCGGGTTCGCGAACTTCCCCGACCAGGCCTCCGCCGACGCGTTCGCGCAGCAGCTCGCCGACGCCGTCAACCAGTACGGCCTGGACGGCATCGACTTCGACGACGAGTACGCCGAGTACGGCAACAACGGCACCGGCCAGCCGAACGACTTCTCGTTCGTCTACCTGGTCCAGGCGCTCCGCGCGAAGCTCCCGAACAAGCTCATCACGCTCTACGACATCGGACCGGCGGCCGACCGCCTGACCTACAACGGCCAGAGCATCGCGAACACCTTCGACTACGCCTGGAACCCGTACTACGGCACCTGGTCGGTGCCGAGCGGCCCGACCGACAAGGCCCGGCTCTCCCCCGCGGCGGTCTCCTACACGGCGACCAGCTCGAGTACGGCGGCGTCACTGGCCCAGCGCACCGTCAACGAGGGGTACGGCGTCTTCCTCACGTACAACCTGACCGAGTCCAACACCGCGTCCTACATGACCGCCTTCACCCAGAAGCTGTACGGCAGCGCGACGGTCTACACACCGTAGAAACAAACGGGATGGCCGGCCACACGGCCGGCCATCCCGTTCAGTCACTCGCCGCGGCCGCGGCCCTTGCGGCCCTTCGCGGCGGAGTCGATGCGACTCTGCAGCACCTCCGGCGAATCGCCCCGGCCGCCGCCCTTCTTGACGGCCTCGGCCGCCGCGGTCTTGCCGTCCGTCTGGAGCCGGTCCACGACCTTCCCCCACTGCCGCTGCTTCGTCTCCGCAACGTCCCCGGCAAGGTCGTCCCGCGCGCTGTTGTTGCCCCAAGGCTTCTTCACTATGCCCGCCTCCCACGTCGTGTTCGCTGACACGACATCGTAGATTTCCGAAGGGTCTACACCTCGTAAACCCAGCCCGGCTGCCAATTGACGCCGTCGGCAACCAACTGCTCCAACGGCGCCCGACTGCCGAACAGATGCTCGAGGGACCAGCGGTTCGCCGAGTGCGCGACCACGAGCACCACCCGGTCGTCGTACCAACGCTTGAGGTCGGCAACGAACGACCGTGTCAGCTCGAGCACGTCGCCGTAGGACTGTCCGTCCGGAAACGGCGTAGCGACACGCTCGACCCTCGGCTCGAGCGCTTCCCGCGGAGCACCGTTCAGTGCGCCGTAGTTGCACTCCCGCAACCGCCAGTCCAGGAAGTGACGCACGCCGAGCCCGGCCAGTTCCACCGTTTCCACGGCCCGTCGCAGGTCCGAGCTGAACACTGCGTCGACACCCCGCCGCCGCTCACCGAGCTCCCGCGCCTGCTGCCGCCCGGCCGCGGACAGCTCACCCGGCAGCCAGCCGGTCGCGATCCCGCTCTCGTTGTCGACCGTGGTCGCGTGCGTCTCGTAAATCAGCTTCATAGCTCACAGTCAATCTCTCTTGGAGCTCGTTACCGGCGGGTATATACTCAAGTTACTGACGAGTAAATCCAGTGGGGAGTCTCCGTGAGCCACTACAAGTCGAATCTGCGGGACATCGAGTTCAACCTGCTCGAGGTCCTGGGCCGGGGCGACGTGCTCGGTCAGGGCCCGTACGCCGAGATGGACGTCGACACCGCCCGCGAGGTGCTCGCGGAGGTGGACCGGCTCGCCAAGCACGAGCTGGCCGAGTCCTTCGCGGAGGCCGACCGGAATCCGCCGGTCTTCGACCCCGAGGCCCACGAGGTCCGGATGCCGGAGGCGTTCAAGAAGAGCTACTACGCCTACATGGACGCCGAGTGGTTCAAGCTCGAGCTGCCGGCCGAGCTGGGCGGCCAGCCGACCCCGCCGTCGCTGCGCTGGGCCGCCGCCGAGCTGGTGCTGGGCGCCAACCCGCCGGTCCACATGTACGCCGCCGGGCCGAACTTCGCGCACGTGCTGTGGCGCAACGGCACCGAGCGCGACAAGTTGATCGCGCACCACATCATCGAGCGCGGCTGGGGCGCCACCATGGTGCTGACCGAGCCGGACGCCGGTTCCGACGTCGGCGCCGGCCGGACCAAGGCCACGCTGCAGGACGACGGCTCGTGGCACATCGAGGGCGTGAAGCGCTTCATCACCTCGGGCGAGCACGACATGACCGAGAACATCGTCCACCTGGTCCTCGCCCGTCCGCAGGGCATCGAGGGCGTCGGCGGCCCGGGCACGAAGGGCCTCAGCCTGTTCGTGGTCCCGAAGCACCACTTCGACCTCGAGACCGGTGAGCTGACCGGCGAGCGCAACGGCGCCTTCGTCACGAACGTCGAGAAGAAGATGGGCATCAAGGTGTCCACGACCTGCGAGGTCACCTTCGGCGACGGCATGCCGGCGAAGGGCTGGCTGCTCGGCGAGGTGCACGACGGCATCGCGCAGATGTTCCAGGTGATCGAGTACGCGCGGATGATGGTCGGCACCAAGGCGATCGCGACGCTGTCCACCGGCTACCTGAACGCGCTGGAGTACGCGAAGGAGCGGGTGCAGGGCGCCGACCTGACGCAGCCGGCCAAGGACGCGCCGCGGGTCACGATCACCCACCACCCCGACGTACGGCGTTCGCTGATGACGCAGAAGGCGTACGCCGAGGCGCTGCGGGCGCTCGTGCTGTTCACCGCGACGTACCAGGACCGGGCCGAGCAGGCGCGGTACGCCGGCGAGCACGACGACCTGGCCGAGCGGGTCAACGACCTGCTGCTGCCGCTCGTCAAGGGCTACGGCTCGGAGAAGTCCTGGACGCTGCTCGGCACCGAGTCGCTGCAGACGTTCGGCGGCTCCGGCTTCCTGCAGGACTACCCGATCGAGCAGTACGTGCGGGACGCGAAGATCGACACCCTCTACGAGGGCACGACCGCGATCCAGGGCCAGGACCTGTTCTTCCGCAAGATCATCAAGGACCAGGGCAAGGCGCTCGGCCACCTGGCCGAGCAGGTGCAGGCGTTCGTCGCCTCCGAGGCGGGCAACGGCCGGCTGAAAGAGGAGCGCGGACTGCTCGCGCAGGGTCTCGAGGACACCCAGAAGATCCTGGGCATCATGGGGCAGGCCCTGATGGCCGCCAACCCGCAGGCCGAGAACGGCGACCCGCGGAACGTCTACAAGGTCGGGCTGAACACCTCCCGGCTGCTGTTCGTCCTCGGCGACGTGGTCTGCTCGTGGCTGATGCTCCGCCAGGCCGAGGTCGCGCTGGAGAAGCTGGGCGGCGAACTGTCCCCCGCCGACCAGGACTTCTACGCGGGCAAGCTGGCCGCGGCCCAGTGGTTCGTGCGGTCGACGATGCCGTCGGTGCGCGCCGAGCGGGTCAAGGCCGAGCTCACCGACCTCGACGTGATGGACCTGCCCGAGTCCGCGTTCTGACCCGTACTCCTCCGGCTCGGCCACTTGCGCGGGTCGAGCCGGAGGTTCGGGGCCGTCGGCAAGCACCCGCGGCGGGGCCGGGGCATGAAATCGGCTGATCTGCCCCAGGTTGCCCCACGATCTGCCCTGTTGCGGAGCGTGCCGGTGTAGCAACGTTTCTGCCCTGAAACACCGTGACCCTGGCTCGGTCTCCCCTGTCCGGGCCAGGGTCGCGCCAACTCCTCCGGGGTGGAACCAGCCGATGTCGCCTTGCGTCCGTGTGAATGTGTTCAGCCCTGGTCGTCGTACGCTGTCCGCGATGCCCGTCCGATTCCTCACCGCCCTGCTCGCGGCACTCGCGTTCCTCCCGGCCCTCCCGGCCGCTGCGGAGACCCCGGAGCCGTCCGACCGGATCGCCGCCGCGTGGCGCACCGATCACCTGTTCGTCGATGAGCGGCTGCGGGCCGCGATCCCGGCGACCGAGGTGGACCGGATCCGGACCGCGATGCGCACCGCCGCCGTTCCCGTGTACGTCGCGATCACGCCGCGGACGCCGGCCCTGCAGAAAATCCGGTACGACCTGCCGACCCTGCTGCACGCGCGGGTCGGAGCCCCTGGGCTGTATGTGGTGGCGGTCGTGGACGGCAACTACTGGTCGACGAACGCCGAGCTGTACCGGCAGGCCGGGCTCCGCGGACGGGACCTGACCAGCGTCCGGGGCGACGACAAGCGGCGCCTCGACATCGTCTCGGACCGTCCGGCGCCGCAGATCGTCCGCACCATCCAGCAGGCGTCGACGGCGTTCGACGGCCGCGCGCTTCCCGCGGTCCCGGCGGGCGATCTGGAGCCGGAGCGCCCGCACCGCGGCCTCTCGGTGACCGACAAGTCGGACCGAGCCGTGTACGTCGGGCTCGGCGTCGGCGGGCTGCTCGGGTTGGTGCTGACACTGGTGATCGGGCTGCGGCGCCGCGGCGGATCGAAGCGCACCTACGAGGGCCGGCCGACCGACGCGCCGGCGGTCGACACCCACCGGGTGGAGCTGCGGGCGGACGGGAAGATCACGCAGGCCGAGCGGGCCCTCGCACGGCTGGACCGACGCCGCAACAAGACGACGCAGCAACTGGACCGACGCGACGACGCGTACCGCCGGCTCGACGCGGCCCGGGCGCTGCGCGCGGACACGACCGACGACGTCCTGGCCGCGGCCGGTGCGCTCGTGCTGGCCCGGCAGGCCGAGCGGATCGCGTCCGGTGCGGCCCTCGAGCCGCCGTGCTTCTTCGACCCGACGCACGCCCCCGGGACGGCGAAGGTCGACTGGTCGGACGAGGTCGAGGTGCCCGCGTGCCAGCCGTGCGCGAGCGCCGTACGGCGGAGGAAGACGCCGCGCGGCCTGCAGGTGCCGGCCAGGTCGGGACTGCTCGGGCACGACCGCAAGCAGGTGCCGTACTGGACGCTCGACCCGGAGGACAGCCCGATGGTCGCGACCGGCTTCGGCGCACTGTCCGACGACCTGGCCGAGCGGATCACGGCCCGGAAGGACGAGGTCCGATGAGGCGGCTCCTCCTGTTGCTGGTGGCAACTGTGTGGCTGCTGACCGGGACCGCGTCAGCGGCCACGCCGGCGGATCCGCGGATCACCGCCGCGGTCGCGGCCTGGGCGACGCAACCGTTGTACGTCGACCCGGACTACAGCTCGGTCGCCGACCGCGCCGAGACGCTGCAGGTGATCTCGGGCGCGAAGGTGCCGGTGTACGTGGCCGTCGTACCGTTCGGCGAGTGGTTCCCGGAGCAGGGCGACATCCCGATGCTGGCCGGCCGGATGGCGGCCGCGAACGGCAAGCCGGGGCTGTACGTCCTGATGGACGGCGACCGGTCGTACGGCGCCGCGCACCAGCTCGGCGTGTACGCGCCGAGCTGGACCTACGCGGAGCGGGACGAGTCGCTGAGCAAACAGCTCTCGGAGTACCTCGACGGGGTGCGTGCGTCGAAGTACAGCACGCCGAAGCCGGCCCGGACCGCGCCGCTGCCGCCCGAACCGGAACGGACGTACCCGAAAGAGAAGTTCACCGTCGGCAAGGCGATCGGCAACGGCCTCGGCGGCGTCGTCCTCGGCCTGATGGGCGGCGGCATCCTCGGTGGAATCGTACTGATCGTGGCGGCGCTGTCCCGCCCGCGACGACGGGAAGGACGCGCGTGAGAACCCGGTTCCTGCTGACGATTGTGGCGGCGGCACTGACCCTGCTGGTCGCGGCTCCGGCCGAGGCCGGCCCGACCGGGACCCCCGCGGAGCGGGCGCGGGAGATCGCGACCGCGCTGCGCAAGGACCCGCTGTACATCGACCCGGCGTACAAGACCGCGCTGCCCGCCAACCTGCAGGCGGACGTGCGGGCGAAGGCGAAGGCACTCGGGTACCCGGTGTACACGATGGTGCTGCCGCTGACGCCGAGCGACGAGTTCCAGGGCGAGGAGAGCACCGTGCTCACCCTCGTGATGGACGCGCTGCGGCAGCCGGGGCTGTACGTCGTGGTCGACGGCGGCAGCCGGTTCCCGTGGTACGAGGTGCGGGACGTGTCGCAGGTCAGCGAGGAGAAGCTGCAGGCGGCGCGGAAGCGTGCACTCGACGACGAGGGATACGACGCGGGGCCGACCGAGGTGCTGGCGCGGATGTACGAACTGCTCGCCCAGCCGGGGATTCCGAAGACCTCGCAGCGGCCGGGCAGCAGTACGCCGTCGCGCCGCGGCTACGGCGAGCCGGGTGGCCACGGCTGGATCGTCGCCGTGTCGATCGTCGGCGGCCTCGTCGTACTGATCGGGCTCGGTCTCGTGATCGGGCGGACCCGGGGTTCGGGGCCGGGGCGGCAGAAGACGTTCCACATCCCGCCGCACGTCGCCGCGACGGTGGCGGCCGAGCGGCGTCGGCGGCTGACTCGGGAGACGGACGCGGAGCTCACCGCGCTCGGTTCGGAGCTGGCAGCGCTGCCGACGACCGAAGGCGCCGGACTGGCGCACCAGCAGGCCGCGCTCGACGGGCACGCCGCCGCGGCGCGGGTCCTCGACTCGTCGCCCGACCTCGTCGACCTCGTCGGTGCCATGGTGCTGCTGGACAAGGCGCGACGTGAATACGACGCTGCGGTCGCGGCCGCGGCCGGCCGGCGCGTGGACGCTGTACCGGACCTGTGTGCCTTCAACCCGCTGCACGGCCGGGCGTCCGGTCGACCGACCAAGGTGGAGTCCGACGGGACGACGCTCACGCTGCCGCTGTGCGCCGAGTGCCGGCAGGCGTTGAAGCGCCACTCGGCGCCGGCGTCGCTGCCCGGTAAGGACGGGCCGTACTGGCACGACGACTCGCTCTGGGCCCGGACCTTCTTCGGCACCACCGGGGACGACCTGGCCGGGGCCGTCTCGCGCGGCGAGCTGCATCGGTGAGAGGGCTTCCCTGATGGTGGTTCAGGGACGCGTCGGGGGATCTGCCGGATCCTGGAGCCGGACGCCGGAGCCTACTGTCGTTGCGACAACGTGGGTGGGCTCGAGAAGAGGCGGACGATGGCGGAGAACAAACAGCTCGGAGTGATCCTGCTGGTAGCGGCGGCCGGGCTGGCGTTCTGGCAGTTCGGGGACCGGGACTCCGACGACACGCACCGGATCGACGACAAGATCTCCACCGTCCAGCTCGCCGCGGGCAGTGCCGACGTCACGATCAAGGTCTCCGACGACGACACGACGTCGGTGCAGGAGCAGCGCAAGTTCTGGTTCTTCAAGCACGGCGACGCGTACTCCGTGAAGGACGGCGTCCTGAAGCTCGACGGCGACTGCGGCTGGCAGTGCACCGCCGACTTCGAGGTGACCGTGCCGCGCGGCACCAAGGTCACCGGCGAGAACGGCAGCGGCGACATCCAGATCGCCGGCGTGGCCGGAGTCGACGCGAAATCCCGCTCCGGCAAGGTCGAGGTGAGCGACGTCCAGGGCGACGTCAACCTCGACGTGACGTCCGGCGACGTCTCGGTCCGGGACCTGACCGGCAAACTCGACGTCAAGGCCAACTCCGGCGACATCGAGGCGTCCGGCTTGAAGGGCGGCGCGGTGAACGTCGAGACCACATCCGGCGACATCGAACTGACCCTCACCGAATCCACCGACGTGCACGCCAAAGGCACCAGCGGCGACATCGAGATCAGCGCTCCCAGTGGCGACTACAACGTCACCGCCGAATCCAAGCACGGCGACGTCGAGAACAACCTGGGCAACAACTCCACCGCCTCCCACACTCTCACCGCCACCACCACCTCAGGCGACATCGAACTCCGCGCCGGCTGACAAAGCTCCACGCCTGCTCGCGCTTCAGCGAGGGTGGTTACTCCGTGATGTCGCGGTGGTGTTCCTCGACGACGCGGTATTCCTCTTCGACCGCGGGGTCGATGGCGTTGGTTTCTACGCGGCGGCGGCGGTTGGTGATGTAGAAGGACAGCAGGATGCCGGCCAGACCGGCGAGCAGCAGGATGTAGCCGACGACCTGCAGGTTCACGGCGTCCCAGGTGTCGCGGACGGCGAACGCGAACACGGCGCCGACCACCATCAAGAAGATCCCCACACCGATGCTCATCAGAGAGCCTCCCAGCGAGTAGCCCTTACTCCTTCGACGGTACCCGCTACCAAACGCAGTCTCACGCGCTCGCGCCGGAAAGAACCAGTTCGATTCTGGTCGGGCCGTCGGGGGTGACGCGAATCGGCACGCCCCAGTCCTGCCGGTGCATGTGGCAGGCGGGGAACTCCACCTCGGCGGAGTCGTCGCAGGAAGCCGCCTGGACAGCCACGTGGAGGACCCCGGACCCGGCGTGCGGGTCGATGACGAGGCGCCGCACGAGGTCGGTGGTGTCGCCGGCGCCTTCGCGCAGCAGGTTGTCGGGCGTGGAGGACACCAGCAGCCGCGTCGACGGGCCGTAGCGGTCGTCGAGCTTCTGGCCGGGCGGTGGGTTGAAGACGACATCGAGCGTGACCTCTCCGGCGGCCACATCCATCGGCGGGCGCTGCGTGCGCGTGCTGAACTCGTCCGCAGTGGCCGAAGCGCCCAGGGGCACGCGGGTCAGGCGATGCGCCGCCGACTCGACGACCAGCAGTTCGTTGCCCACGACAACAGCACCGCTCGGCTCGGCGAGGCCTGTCGCCATGGTCTCGACGGTCTCGGTCCGCGGGTCATAGCGACGTACGGCGCCGTTGTACGTGTCCGCGATCGCCACCGACCCGTCCGGCAGCACGGTCACGCCGAGCGGATGCTGCAGCAGGGCCTCGCTCGCCTTGCCGTCGCGCAGTCCGAAGTCGAACAGGCCGGTGCCGACCGCGGTGTGGACGTCGGTGTCGATCCAGCGCAGCGCGGAGATCTCGGAATCGGCCAGCCACAGCCGATCGCCGTCCGCCGCGAGCCCGCTGGTCTGCGCGAACCACGCCTCGTCGAGCGGACCGTCCTTCAGCCCTTCGTTGGTAGTACCCGCCGCGACCGCGGTCACCCCGGTGAACGGATCGAACGTCCACAGCTGGTGCACGCCGGCCATCGCGATCCACACCTTGCCGCCCCACCAGGCGACGTCCCACGGCGAGCTCAGTACATCGGTCCCGTCGCCGTCCATCCACTGCTTACCGGTGCCGACCAGCGTGCGCACCTGACCGTCGGCGAGCGACACCCCGCGCAGCGCGTGGTTGACGGTGTCCGCGACCACCACGTCGTACCCGACCTCACCGGCCACCTCCGGCGGGAGCACCACGAGCCCGTTCGGCTCGGAGAAGCTCGCCTCGCCGGCCGCGCCGTCCGCGAAGCCGCGGTGCCCCGTTCCGATCCGCCGTACGACGGTGGTGGCGTCGGCGGCGAGCTCGACGATGCTGTGGTTCCCGGCGTCCGCCACCAGGAACCCGTTGTCCAGCGCAACGACCTTCGCCGGGAACCGGAGCTCGGTCGGCTCGGGCGTCGGCGCGACGTACGGCGACTGGCCGCGGGTGAGCGTGCCGGCCTGCTCGTGCTCGACGACCAACTCGGCCAGCAGCGCGTCCAGGGCGTGCGCGTGCCCTTCACCGGAGTACTGCGCGACGATGTACCCGTTCGGATCCACCAGCACGAGGGTCGGCCAGGCTCGCGCGGTGTAGTTCTGCCAGGTGATCAACTCCGGGTCGTCCAGCACCGGATGGCCGACCTCGTACCGCTCGACGGCAGCCCGGACCGCCGCCTCCTCCCCCTCGTGCGCGAACTTCGGCGAATGCACGCCCACGATCACCAGCGCGTCCCCGTACTTCTCCTCCAACGGCCGCAACTCGTCGAGCACATGCAGGCAGTTGATGCAGCAGAACGTCCAAAAGTCGAGCAGCAAAAAGCGCCCCCGGAAGTCCGCGAGCGACAGCTCCCGCCCACCCGTGTTCAACCACCCACGACCCCGCAACTCCGGCGCACGCACATGCATGTCCCCATTGTCCGTCGCCGCTCAACCGCCCCGACGGGCGGGTCAGCGCGGCAGGATCAGGGTGTCGGTGAGGAGTTTGGCGGTCTTTCGGAGCGTTGCGGGGGAGGACGACAGGTCGGTGGCGAGGGTGTAGGGGGTCAGGGTCTCGCCGGGGCCGACCAGGCGGTGGCGGTGGGCGAGGAGCCAGACGATGGCGCGGGGCCAGGTGGAGAGGCGGGCCTTGGCCAGCAGGTCGGGGGCGTCGCGGACCAGGCGCTCGGCGATGTCGAAGGCGTCCGGCGCATACGACGTACCGAGGGTTTCGCCGGCCATCAGCCAGGCGTGCGGCGCCAGGACCGAGAGGGTCGCGGCCTGGTGGTTGTCCAGGCCGCGGAGGTCGGGCTGGGGCGGGGAGCCCAGGCCGGCCAGCGCTCGGTAAGCGTCTTCCAGGTCGTTGGTGGCGTCGTCGAGGAAGACCCGCTCGCCCGGCTTCGAGCCGACCGGGTCGATCATCGCGGCGGCCTCCAGGGCGGGCTGCCAGACGTCGACGGCGTCGACCGCCTCGTCGACCGCGTCGAGGGGTAGGTGGGTCCGGTCGCCGGCGAACTCGAGCCAGGCCTTCACCACCACCGGCACCGCGTCGAAGTAGGTGCTGTCAGCAAGCACCTTGCGCGGCAGCCAGTGCGCGAGGAACAGCTCGACCAGGACGGCGCTGACCCGCAGCGGGCCGCCGACGGTGCTGTCGACCGCGTGGTCGATCCACAGCCGGGCGATGTCCCCGGCGTCGTCCGGCAGCTCCACGGCGAACCGCGAGTCGAGGAAGTCCTCGACCAGCTGGTCACGCTGCCGCGGCGTCAGCAGCGGGCGCACCGGCGGCCGGACCGGGCGCTCCGGGATCTGCGTCAGCCGGTTCACCAGCAGGCCGGTGAAGAACTCGAAGTCCTCACTGACCGGCGGGTCGTCGAAGTCGCGGGTCTCGCCGAGCGCCTGCAGGATGATGCCGGCCGCGATCGGTGCCCGGACGGTCCGGATCGTCACCCGGCCGCCGCGCTCGTACGCCTCCAGGACGCGGTCGACCGGCGGGCCGACGAAGACGTCCTTGATGATCGCGCCGAGATTGTTGTCGATGAACACCACCACGGTGTGCGGATGCTGCTCGTCGTCGTAGTCGAGCACGACGCTCAGCCCGTCACCGGTGATGTCCTCGGACACGATCGCGCTGGTCAGCCGGAAACCGGCGATCCGGGTCACCCACTCGGGCACTTCGTCCTGGGTCCGCAGCCGGGAGACGTGGGCTCGTTGCAGCGGCAGCCGCCCGGCCGGGCCGACCGTCCGCGCGAGGCTGGTGAGCAGGACGAACGACTCGAGGTCACGGCGCTCGCCGAGCACCCGGGCCGCGTCGGCCCAGAAGAACCGCTCCACCTCACCGATCTCGTCCGGGCGCCCGGCCGGCCACAGCTGATCGGCCAGCATCGCCGCCGAACGCGCCACCGACGCCTCGGCGATCACCGGGTGCAGCGCGCTCGGCGCCGCGGCGAGGTCGAGGGTCAACGTTTCAAGCAGCGTCTCCAGCACGGCGACGCTCGGCGTGGTGTCGACGTCGACACCCGCCGGGGGCACGTGCGGCTCGCCGGGCTCGGCGCCGACGAGCCGCAGATGGCTGCGTCGTCCGTCCCGTCCGCTCGGAGACTTGGTCACCTCCGTGAGATTACCGCCCGGTCCCACTCCCCCGCAGTCCCGTCCGCGCGCCCTGTGGATAACTGGCTGCCCCCACAGACGGAGGGTTGCCCACCGAGATTTCCGGTGGGCAACCCTCCAGGTCAGCGGGTGACCGCGGCGTCAGCCCTTCAGGGCACCGGCCATCAGGCCGCCGATGAACCAGCGGCCGAGCACGATGTAGACGAGCAGCGTCGGGAACGACGTGATCAGGGCGCCGGCCATACTGGCCGCGTAGTCGACCTTCTGTCCGCCGGCCAGGGCGGCCAGGCCGAGCGTCACCGGGCCGTTCTGCTGCGTGGTGAGGAACAGCGCGAACAGGAAGTCGTTCCAGACCGAGGTGAACTGCCAGATCAGCGTCACCACGAACCCGGAGATCGAGATCGGCAGGATGATCCGGGCGTAGGTCTGGAGCAGCCCGGCGCCGTCCACCCGGGCCGACTCGATGATCTCGTTCGGCACGACGGTGGCGTAGTAGTTCCGGAAGATCAGCGTGCAGATCGGGATGCCGTAGATGCAGTGCGCGATGATCAGCGTCGGGATGCCCCGGGTGATGTCCAGCTCGGTGAACGTCGTCCGCAGCGGCAGCATCACCGCCTGGTAGGGGATGAACATCCCGAACAGGATGAACGCGAACACGATGTTCGCGCCCGGGAACCGCCAGCGGGCCAGCACGAACCCGTTCACGGACCCGATCATCGACGAGATGATCGCGGCCGGGATCGCCAAGGACAGCGACCGGACCATGTACGGCTGCAACACGTCCCAGGACTTGCGCCACGGCTCCAGCGTCCAGATCTCCGGCAGGTTCCACTGCGCGGCGGCCGTGGTGTCGGCGGATGTCTTGAAGCTGCCGACCACCACGACGTACACCGGGATCAGCACGAAAAGCAGGAACAGCAGCAGGATGACGTACTTGATCGTCCGGCTCAGCCGGGTCGTCCCGTCGGCGCCCGCCCGGGGCTTGTGGCGGATCGCGCTCGCGGTGGTGCCGGTGGCGGCATCGACGGCGGTCATTCGTTGCTCTCCTGCCGGACGGTGTACGCGACGTACGGGATGACGAGGACAGCGACGACCGCGAGCATCACGATCGCGATCGCGGCCGCCTTGGCCTGGTCGCCGCGCAGCAAGGTGTTCCACATCAGGATCGAAGGCACCTCGGTACGGAACTGGTTCGGCCCGGTGATCGCGTAGATCAGGTCGAACAGCTTCAGCGACATGTGCCCGAGGATGATCAGCGCCGACAGGGCGATCGGCGACAGCTGCGGGAACAGCACGTGCCGGTAGAGCTTGAACTCCGAGGCGCCGTCGACCCGCGCCGCCTCGCGCAACTCCGGCGGGATCCCCCGGAACCCGGCCAGGAACAGCGCCATGATGTACCCGGACAGCTGCCAGACCGCCGGCAGGGCGATGGCGGCCATCGTCGTCCATCTGCTCCCGGCGGTCCACCAGGCGTTCTCCAGGAAATGCAGCTGGAGGATCTCGAACAACCGGTTCAGGCCGCGGGCGTCGTCACCCTGGGACGGGTTCAGCAACCAGCCCCAGACGACACCCGAGGCGATCATCGAGATCGCCATCGGGAACAGGAACACCGACCGGAACACTCCCTCGCCGCTGACACCCTTCTCCAGCAGCAGCGCCCAGATCAGACCGAAGACCAGCGTGCCCACGATGAACAGCACCGTGAGCACGCCGAGGTTCTTCAGCGAGTTGAGGAACCGGTCCTCGTGAAACAGGTTCGTGTAGTTCTCGAACCCGACGTAGTCGACCGAGCCCCCTCGACGCGCGGTGTGCCGATCGGTCAGCGAGGTGTTGAACGTCCACGCGATCAGCCCGTACACGAAGTACCCGAGCAGTAGCACCGTCGGCAGTAGCACCAGGGCTCCAGGACCCCAGGTGCGAATTCTTCCGTGCATGCTCAGCTCACCGCCCGGGAACCGGTCCGCAACTCGTTCCGCATCAGCTCGTCTTCATCGCGTTGCCGAGCGCCGTCTGCAGCTTGGCGACGTCCGGGCTGCCGCTGAACTGGCTGAGCGCGGACAGGATGTCGTTGTTCTGTCCCGCCGTGCAGGCCGCACCGTGGGCGCAGGACGGCACGATCTTGTCCTGCTTCCAGTCGGCCATCGCGCTCTGCTGGTACTTCGGGTAGTCCGCCGGGTTGGCGTCCGAGCGGGCCGGGATCGAGCCCTTCTTGGTGTTGAACGCCTTCTGGCCGTCGGCCGAGCCGGTGACCTTCAGCCAGCACTTCGCGCCGTCCGGGTTCTGCCCGTTGGTCGGCAGGGTGAAGGAGTCGGCGAGGAACTGGAAGTTGCCGGCGGTGCCCGGTGCCGGCCAGTAGGTGTACGCCGTGTCCGGGACCTTGTCGGCGAGCTGCTGCGCGGCGACCCAGTCACCCATCAGCGTGTAGCCGGCCTGACCCTTGTTCACGTAGCCCAGCGCGTCCGCCCAGTCGATCGCCTCGCGGTCGCTGTTGCTGAAGGTGAGCAGCGTCTTGTACTTGTTCAGCGCCGCGGTCACGTCGCCACCGGCCCAGTCGGTCTTGCCGTCCCACAGCCCGGTGAACTTCTCCGGGCCAAGCTCGGCCAGCAGCACGGCCTCGACCAGCATCTCCTGGGCGAAACCCTTCGAGAGGCCCAGCGGCGCCTTCACGCCGGCGGCCTTCAGCTTGTTCAGGTCGGCGATCCACGCGTCCACGGAGGCCGGGGCCTTGGTGGCGTCGATGTTCGCCTTCTTCAGCACCGTCGGGTTGGCCCAGACCACGTTCGCCCGGTGGATGTTCGCCGGGATCGAGTAGATCTTGCCGTCCACGGTCAGGTTGTCGAGCAGGTTCTGCGGGAACGCCTTGTCGAGCCCGAAGTCCTTGTACAACTGGCTGACGTCGTCGACCTGGCCGGCGTTGATGTAGTCCTTCAGCTCCGCACCGGCGTGCGCCTGGAACGTCGACGGCGGCTTGCCTGCCTGCAGATCGTTCGCCAGCACCTGCTTCGCGTTCGCGCCGGCGCCACCGGCCACCGCCGAGTTCACGAACTTGTAGTCCTTGCACTCGGTGTTGAACACCGAGACCAGGCCGTCCAGACCGGCCTTCTCACCACCGTCGGCCCACCAGGTGAAGACGGTGACGTCCTTGTTCGCCGACGAGCTGCTATCACCGCTGCTGTTGTCGCTGTTCCCGCAGGCGCTCACCGCGAGAAGACCCGCCGCGCCCACCAGCGCCAGGGTCTTGCTCAGACCACCACGCATGATTCACTCTCCGATCAGTTGATGGAGCCGCCTGTGACAACGATGCCCCCTTGACGGCCCAACTGTGGTCACGCGGCAGCCCGGGTGTCAACGTTCCGCGCAGGCGCGTTGCGCAGCCGTGACCCCGTGCACCTTGACAGTGTGAGAGCGCGCACATCGCTGGCCCGCGTGGGTACTGCGCGCAGCCGCGTTGCGCAAAAGGTCAGGGTCGGAGCAGCACCTTGATCGCGCGCCGCTCGTGCATCGCGGCGTACCCGTCGACGACGTCGCTCAGCGGGATCTGGGAGTCGAACACCTTGCCGGGGTCGATCTCCCCGGCGAGTACGTCGGCCATCAGGTCCGGCAGGTACGCCCGGCAGGGCGCGGCGCCGCCGTTCAGGCCGACGTTGCGACCGAACATCGTCCCGATCGGCACCTCGACGCCGTGCGGTACGCCGACGAAACCGACCGTGGCCCCGGCCCGCGCGACGTCGAAGGCGGTCGTCATCGACTGCTTCGTGCCGACACACTCCAGGACGGCGTCGGCGCCGATGCCCTTCGTCAGCTCGAGGACGGCGTCCCGGGCCGCGTCGCCGCGCTCGGAAATGATGTCCGTGGCACCGAATTCCCTCGCCAACTTCTGGCGCGGCTCATGCCGCGACAGGGCAACGACCCGCTCCGCGCCCATCCGCGAGGCCGCGAGGACACCGCAGAGCCCGACCGCGCCGTCGCCCACGACGACGACCGTGTCACCGGCCTTCACCCGCGCCGACCGGGCCGCGTGCCATCCGGTGCCCATTACGTCGGACAGCGTCAGCAGCGACGGAACCAGCGAGTTGTCGGGCACCTCGGGCGTCGCGACCAGCGTGCCGTCGGCGTACGGGAGCTTCACGTACTCGCCCTGACCGCCGTCGGCCTTGGCGCTGCCGTAGCCCACCAGGTTCTGGCAGGCGGTCTGGTAGCCGGCCAGGCAGTGCGGACAGGTGCCGTCGCTGACCACGAACGGCGCCACCACGAAGTCGCCCGGCTTGACCGTGCGGACCTCGGACCCGATCTCCTCGACGATGCCGACGAACTCGTGCCCGATCGGCCGCGGCTCCTTGACCGGGTTCTCCCCGCGGTAGGGCCACAGGTCGGACCCGCAGATGCACGAGGCAACGACCTTGACGACGGCATCGCCCGGCCCGTCGATCTTCGGATCCGGGCGATCTTCCAGCCGTACGTCGAATGCTCCGTGAATCACCGTAGCTCGCATGGAGCCCACAGTAGATCAGGCCGGAACGGGGACCTTCTCGACCCGCTTGGCACTCCAGGCCAGCCAGACGCAGGCGGCGGCGAGGAGCACACCGTGACCGATCCGCAGGGCGGGCGGTCCGAAGAACTGCGGCAGGAACAGCCCGAACCCGACCGCGAACAGGATCGCCGGCACCGTCTTCAGACGCACCGCGACCACGATCGCGCCCGCCGCCATGGTCAGCAGTCCGACGCCGAACATCGTCATGGCGACGGGGTTGTAGCGCACGGACTCGGCCAGGTCGAGGATGTTCGGCTGGTTGGCCATCGCGTGCAGGCCGAAGTCCTCCGCCCCGTAGTACGGCAGCGTCAGACCGGCGCCGATCCAGAACACGATCGCCGCCGTGCGGTCGAGCTGCAGCAACGCGACCGCGACCAGGATGAACCCGAGCATCGCGCACAGGTGCGCGACGACCCAGGCGGTGGAGCCCATCGCGGCCGCGGCGCCGGACGTGGTCGTCTCGTCCTCCCACGGGCGAAGGGCGGGGTAGAGCAGGAACAGAACGCCTGCAACGGACAGTGGGATCCTCATGATTCGTTCCTCAGACTGGCGAGATACATCCGGACGATTTGGTCGTAGGTCTCGTCGAGGTCCTCGGGCAGGCCGAAGCCGCCTGCCGACTCGACGGACGCAAAGCCGTGGACGAGCACCCGCAGCCGCCGGGTCGCATGGACCGCGGCCGGGCCCTCGAGCCCGTAGCCGCGCAGCGTGGCGTACATGACGCCGACCAGCTTCGTGCCCGCAGCCTCCTGCACCGGATCGTGCAGCGGGTCCATCGGCATCGCGGCGTACCGCTTCGGATGCGCGGCGACGTAGGCGCGATAGGCGTGCATCAGCGCGGTGACCGCCTCGTCACCACCCCTGCCCAGGACAGCGGCCGTGAACTGGTCGGTCATGTCCTCCAGCACCCGCACTCCGACGAGCGCCTTCAGCTCACCGAGGCTCGCCACGTGCTTGTACAGCGACGGCGTGGCGACCCCGCAGCCCTGCGCGACGGCGGCGAGCGTGAGGCCCTCCGGCCCGTGCTCGTCGACGACGCCCAGCGCCACCTCGACCACGGCAGCAGGCGTCAGCGACCTTTTTACGACCATAGCCCATAGGCTAACGCCATTAGCCAGCCGTCGTCAACAGGGTCAGATCGTCACGTACCGTCCGCGGCGGTGGACCAGGGCGGGTACGTCGTCCGCGGCGAACTCCACGTGGGCGATCTCGAGCTGCACCTGCAGGCCCCAGCCCACCTGGGGCGGGTCCTGGTTCACCAGCGTGCAGCCGGCCCAGGTGGTGACGCCGACCGGCGCGGGCCCCCAGGCGGTGTCCGTCCAGTCGGCCAGCCGGAACGGCCCGCCCGGCGCCGGGGCCACGAACCCGAAGGCGTCGGCCAGTTGGCGGTGCGGTTCGCCGAGCAGCGACACCACCGCGGTCCTTGCCTCGCGCAACGTTTCCCACAGGTCGGAGTCCGGGTCGAGCAGCCCGATCACGTACCCGGGCTCGCCGTCCGCGACCAGCATCGACGACACGGTGAGCCCAGCGCGCTTCCCGTCGTACGCCGTCGTCCACAGCCCGACCGGCGAAGCCAGCCGCCCCCGCAACCGCCGTACCGGACTCCGCTCCGACTCGGGCGGCAGGAACGGGTGGTCACCGTGGATCGTCACGGAGCCACGGTAACGCGTTCTCCCAGGCCGAACCGGTCGATCGGGTGCAGGCTGAGGCCGCTGGATCCGCGGACGGTTCGGACCGTGCCGTTCTCGTCGAACTCGAAGCGGTAGGACTCGCCGTACGAGCCGTAGCCGTTGCCGCCGGTGACGCGGAGTGCGTCGCCGTCGGCCTCGAGCGGCTGCGGGTCGTCGGCCGGGTTCGCCCCGGACGGATCGGTCGCGTAGAGCCGGCCGCCGATCAGCACGAAGTCGGTGACGCCCCAGAGGTTCGCGAAGCGGCCGGTGAAGCGCTGCAGGTCGGCAGCGTCGCCGCGGTCCTCGGAGTCGGCGAGGTCGAGGAGCCGGAAGAGGCCCTCCGCCAGCTGCGCCGCGGGCCCGTCGATCGCGTTCGTCAGCACCGACACGACGATCCGCTGCTCGGGGTCGACGAGGGTCCTGGTGATGTGGCCCGGGTACCCGCCGCCGTGACCGAACACCTGCCGCTCGCCGACCTTCGTCACCGACAGACCGAGGCCGTACCGCGCCTTCTCGTCGGAACCGGTCGTCCACAGCGGGTGCTGCATCTCGCGCTTCGACTTGTCCGACAGCAGCCGGTCGTCGCCGGGCAGGTGGGCGGAGAAGTAGGTCACCAAGTCCCGCGCGTTGCCGAAGAACCCGGTCGCCGAGGCCAGCGCCCGGGTGTCGACGTGCTCGATCGGGACGCGCTTGTCGGCGTACGACAGCGCGCTGTATCCGGCCGCGTACTCGGCCAGCCGGGACGGGTCCAGCTCCGGGCCGAGGCCCGCCAGCCCGAGCTTGTCGACGATCGCGGTCTGGACATAGGAGTTGTACGACGTACCGCTCGCGGCCTCGATCACGAGCCCGAGCAGGCCGTAGCCGATGTTGGAGTACTTGAAGCGGTCGTTCTCCGGGATCACGGCCGACGACGCCTGCCGCAGTACGTCGAGCAGCTGGTCGCGGTCCGGGAAGCTCCGGGACAGCTGCCACCAGTCGGCGTCCAGGCCGTCGCGCGTGACACCGCTCGCGTGCGCGAGCAGTTCCCGGACCGTCCGCTGGCCGAGCGGCGTACCAACGATCTCGGTGACGTGCTGCTCCGCCTTGTCGTCCAGCCGCAGCCGGCCCTGCTCGACCAGTTGCAGCACGGCCGTCCCGGTGAACGTCTTGGAGTGCGACGCGATCCGGAACAGGTGCTGCTCGGTCAGCGGTACGTCGTTCTCCACGTCGGCGAGACCGTACGCGCTGGAGAACGCGACGGCGTCTCCGGCGTACACCGCGACCTGGACCCCGGGGACCCGCTGGTAGTGCTGGTTGAACGCCAGCCAGCTGTCGTAGTAGGCGAGTACCTCGGTCAAGCTCTGGGTCACGGCGGTCTCCTGGACGGATCGGCGGATGGAGATCAGAACGGCAGTTCAGTCATACCTTCCGCCTCAGGGTCAGCTCAAAGACGCTTCAGCAGCAACTTGACCGCGAGTCCCGGGAGGCGCTCACCCAACGTGGCGGCGTGACTGAATGACGCGGAACCGTCCCGCGACGTAGGCGCCGTCGGTGTAGGTCGCGTTCGCGGCCGGGTTCGCGCCAGTGCCGTGGAAGTCGCTGAAGGCGGCCGACTGGTTCACGAAGACCTGGCCGGTGAGGTTCTCCGAGAGGGCGACACCGGCGTCGAGCGCGGCCTCGCGGGCCTCCTCGAGCACCTTCTCGTCGGTCGAGTAGATCCCGGCCGTCATCGCGCCGTCCTCGGTGACGGTCGAGCGGAACACGTCGATCGACTGCGCGGTGTCGGCGGTCTTGACCAGGAAGGACACCGGGCCGAAGCACTCACGCCCGTACACCTCGGCGTCCTTGGCGTCGATCGCGACGAGCAGCGGCGTCCGGACGACCGCGTCCGGGAAGGCCGGATGCTCGATCGCGCGGGACGCCAGCACGACGTCGCCGTACTCGTCGGCGAGCTCGAGGCGGCTGATCACGGCCTGGTTCACGATGCCGCCGAGGATCTCGACCGCGCGGGCGTCGTCGCCGAGCAGCTTGGAGATCGCCGTCGCGATCCCGGCGCCGACCTCCTCGAAGGACTTGTGGCCCTCGTCGGTCTCGATCCCGCCGGCCGGGACGAACAGGTTCTGGGTGGTGGTGCACATCTGGCCGGAGTACAGGCTCAGGGTGAAGGCGAGGTTGTTGCAGAGCGCCTTGAAGGAGTCGGTGGAGTCGATGACGACCGCGTTCACACCGGCCTTCTCGGTGAACACCGTCGCCTGGGTCGCGTTCTGCTCCAGCCATTCGCCGAACTCGCTGCCGCCGGTGAAGTCGATCAGCTTCACTTCGGGCCGGGTCGCCAGCGGCTTGGCCAGGCCGTCACCGGCCCGCTCGGCGGCCAGGGTGACCAGGTTCGGGTCGAAGCCGGCCTCGGCCAGCACCTCGCGGCACACGTCGACGGTGATCGCCAGCGGCAGCACGGCCAGCGGATGCGGCTTCACGACGACCGCGTTGCCGGTGACGAGGGATGCGAACAGGCCGGGCCACGAGTTCCAGGTCGGGAACGTGTTGCAGCCGATCACCAGCGCGACACCGCGGCCGGTGACCGTGAACGTCTTCTCCATCCGGATCGGGTCGCCCTTGGCCGGCTTCTCCCAGGTCGCGGTGGCCGGGTAGCGACTCATCTCCTCGTACGCGTACGCGACCGCCTCCAGCGCGCGGTCCAGCGCGTGCGCGCCGCCGGCCTGGAACGCCATCACGAACGCCTGACCACTGGTGTGCTGCACCGCGTTGGCCAGCTCGAACACCCGCTTGTGCAGCCGGTCGAGGATCTCGAGCGTGACCCCGGTCCGCCCGTCGATCCCGGCCCGGCGCCAATCCGCGAGACCCTGCTGCGCCGCGGTCAGCAGCTCGTCCAGGCCGTCCTCGACCATCCGGGGGTAGGAGACGTCCATGCTGATGCCGTACGGCGACTGCTCGGTCACGACCGTGCCGCGCGCGCCGGGGATGTCGAGCGCGTACGTCGTCCCCAGGTGGGCCTCGAAGGCCGCCTTGCCGTCGGCCGCCGCGGTCTCGCCGTACACCCGGGGGCTGGGCGACTCCGGGAACGCGGAGTGGTACCCGCGGTCGTGGATCGCCTTCAGCGCGCCGTTCAGGCGGTCGCGGTGGGAAGAGAGCAGGTCGGTGGTCATGGCTGCGATGTTACAGTCGTTGACGCGATTCGGACTAGGGTGTCACAAGGCTCTTCTCGATTGGGCAAGCGTATGGACGACTTGGCGGCGCGCGTGGCCGCGGCGATGTGGGCGGAGGACACGGCCAGCGCCGGGCTGGGGATGCGCCTGGCCGCGGTCGGCGAGGGCACCGCGCGGCTCGAGATGACCGTCCGCGAGGACATGGTCAACGGGCACGGGATCGCGCATGGTGGATTCGTGTTCACGCTGGCCGACTCGGCGTTCGCGTTCGCCTGCAACTCCCGCAACCAGGTGACGGTCGCGCAGGCCTGCGACATCGTGTTCGTGGCCCCGGCCCGCCGCGGCGACCTGCTCGTCGCCGACGCCCGGGAGCGCACCGCGTTCGGCCGGAACGGGATCTACGACATCACCGTCACCCGCGGCGACGAGGTGATCGCCGAGTTCCGCGGCCGCAGCCGCCAACTGTCCGGAACGATCCTTTCGGAGGAAGTACATGAGTCATGAGGCCTTTCTCGTCGACGGCGTCCGGACGCCGATCGGGCGGTACGGCGGTGCGCTGTCGGCGGTCCGCGCCGACGACCTGGCGGCGCACGCGATCTCGTCGCTGCTGAACCGGACCGCGCTGGACCCGGCGCTGATCGACGACGTGATCCTCGGCTGTGCGAACCAGGCCGGCGAGGACAACCGCAACGTCGCGCGGATGGCGGTGCTGCTCGCCGGGCTGCCGGACTCGGTCCCGGGCACGACGATCAACCGGCTCTGCGGATCGGGCCTGGACGCGGTCGCGTACGCCGCCCGGTCGATCATTGCCGGGGACAACGACATCGTGGTGGCCGGCGGGGTGGAGTCGATGTCGCGGGCGCCGTTCGTGATGCCGAAGGCGACGACCGCGTTCTCGCGGCAGGCCGAGGTGTTCGACACCACGATCGGGTGGCGCTTCGTGAACCCGGCGCTCAAGGCGCAGTACGGGATCGACTCGATGCCGGAGACAGCCGAGAACGTCGCGGCCGAGTTCGGGATCAGCCGTGAGGATCAGGATCTCTTCGCGCTGCGGTCGCAGCAGCGGGCCGCCAAGGCGCAGGCCAACGGGCGGCTCGCCGAGGAGATCGTCGCGGTCGACGTGCCGGGGAAGCGAGGTGCGGTGACTGTTGTCGATGTCGACGAGCATCCGCGGGAGACGTCGCTCGAAGCCTTGGCTGGTCTGAAGACTCCTTTCCGATCGCCTGGGACTGTGACGGCCGGGAACGCCTCGGGGGTGAACGACGGGGCGGCGGCTTTGCTGGTGATGAGCGGGGAGGCCGTGGAGGAGCACGGCGTCACGCCGATTGCCCGCGTGGTGGGGACGGCGGCGGCCGGCGTACCGCCTCGGATCATGGGGATCGGGCCGGCGCCCGCGACGCGGAAGCTGCTCGACCGCACCGGCGTCGCGCTGTCCGATGTCGAGGTGATCGAGCTGAACGAGGCCTTCGCGTCACAGTCGCTCGCCGTACTGCGGGAGCTCGGCCTTCCCGACGACGCCGACCACGTCAATCCGAACGGCGGCGCCATCGCCCTGGGCCACCCGCTCGGGATGTCCGGCGCCCGCCTCGCCCTCACCGCGGCCCTGGAGCTTCGCCACCGCGACGCCCGGTACGCCCTGGCCACCATGTGCATCGGCGTCGGTCAGGGCATCGCGACCCTGCTCGCCCGTCCCTGAGGAGTCGTCATGCTGGGTGATGCCTGCCCGATGGAGTTGCGCGACGCCGGCGAACGACTGTCGGTCGACGAACTGCGGTCCCGCCAGTTGTCGTTGCTGCAGGCAACCGTACGGCGGGCGTACGAGAACGTCCCGCACTATCGCGGGGTGTTGGACTCGGTCGGCTTCAAGCCCGGTGACCTGCAGTCCTTGGAGGATCTGTCCCGCCTGCCGTTCACCGCGAAGAACGACCTGCGGGACAACTACCCGTTCGGGATGTTCGCGGTGCCCCGGACCGAGGTGGTCCGGGTCCATGCGTCGTCGGGCACGACCGGGCGGCCGACGGTGGTCGGGTACACGCGGCGGGACCTGGACAACTGGGCCGATCTGATGGCGCGCTCGATCCGCGCCGCCGGCGGACGCGCGGGGGATGTCTGTCACGTCGCCTATGGGTACGGGCTGTTCACCGGTGGGCTGGGCGCGCACTACGGCGCCGAGCGACTCGGCTGCACCGTCGTACCGGTGTCCGGCGGGATGACCGAGCGGCAGGTCGACCTGATCCGGGACTTCGGGGCGCGGATCATCATGGTCACCCCGTCGTACTTCCTCTCGATCGTCGACGAGATGACCGAGCGCGGCCTCGATCCCCGCGACACGTCGCTGCGGATCGGGATCTTCGGCGCCGAGCCGTGGACCGAGCAGATGCGCCAGGAGGTCGAGGAGCGCACCGGGATCCACGCGGTCGACATCTACGGCCTGTCCGAGGTGATGGGGCCGGGGGTCGCGCAGGAATGCGTCGAGACCAAGGACGGCCTGCACATCTGGGAGGACCACTTCTACCCGGAGATCATCGACCCGGTCACCGGCGAGGTGCTCCCGGACGGCTCCGAGGGCGAACTGGTCTTCACCACGCTCACCAAGGAGGCCTTCCCGGTCCTGCGGTACCGCACCCGCGACCTCACCCGCCTGCTCCCCGGCACCGCGCGCCCCGGGCTGCGCCGGATGGAGAAGATCACCGGCCGTACCGACGACATGATGATCGTCCGCGGCGTGAACGTCTTCCCCACCCAGATCGAGGAACAGATCCTCCTGGTCGAAGGCCTCACCCCGCACTACCTCTGCGTCCTGACCCGCCCGCACCGCCTCGACGAACTGACGGTCCAGGTGGAAGCGGCCCCCGACCTCACCGACCGCACCACCGCCGCCGCAACCCTGTCCCGCCGCATCAAGGACCGCGTAGGCATCACCGCCACCGTCGAGGTCGTCGCCCCCCACGCCCTCGAACGCTCCCTGGGCAAGGCAAAACGCATCCGGGACGACCGCCGCTAGCGGCCGGTCAGCCGAGCGGTGCCACCCCGCAAACCGACCTTGAGCCCTCACCGACCATTCCGGGCCGCCGTAAATGGTTGGTCGGTGCACAAAGTCCAGCGGTACGGTGCGCACATATGACTCAAGTAGAACGGCCGCCGCTGACTGCGGACGAGCGCACACAGTTGATCGGATGGCTCGACCTGCAGCGGTCCTTCGTCCGGATGAAATGCACCGGGCTCAGCGAGGAAGATGCCCACCGCAAGGTCCTGCCGACCTCGCCGCTGATGACACCGGCCGGACTCGTCGCGCACCTGCGCTGGGTCGAGTACACCTGGTTCCAGATGGGGATCGCCGGCGTCCCGGACACCGGCCAGACGCCGTGGACCGAGGACGGGCACGTCGACGCGGAGATGTTCGTCGACGACGTACCGATCGCACAGTTGCTGGACGAGTACGACGAGGAGTGCCGTCGCTCGAACGCCACCATCGCCGACCTCTCCCTCGACGTCGTCGAGCGCGGCCGCCCCGCGGAGGAGGCCGCGTCACTGCGGTTCGCGCTGTGCCACATGATCGAGGAGACCGCGCGGCACGTCGGCCACCTGGACATCATCCGGGAGCTGATCGACGGCGTGAAGGGCTACACCGAACCGGAGTGACGCAACCCGGTTACGGCCGCGCCGAGGGGTGGATAGGATGTCCGGCATCTGGCACGGGGTAGCGACAAGAGGTGTGATGAGGGAACCCTCCGTACGCCGTTATTCCGGGCGGTCAGTCGAGGAGTGGAAGGCCGCGCGCCGGGAACGGCTACTGGCCGCCGCGCTCGAACTCTTCGGGACCGAAGGATATCCGGCGACATCCGTGGAACGCCTGTGCACACAGGCGAAAGTGTCCACCCGGCACTTCTACCACGAGTTCCAGAACAAGGAAGCCGTGCTGCTCGCGGTGCACGCGCAGGTGATCGAGTTGGCGGTCCGGAGCACCGGCGACGCGCTCCGCCGGACCGCCGACCGGCCGGTTCGGGAGCGAATCACCGCGGCCGTCGACTCGTACCTGCGGACCATCATGACCGACCTCCGGCGGGCCCGGATCTCGTTCGTCGAGGTGGTCGGCGCGAGCCCCGCGGTCGAGGAGCAGCGGATCGCGTTCCGCGACCTGCTGATCAGGAACGTCCGGGACCTCGGCGACACCGCGGTCGAGCGCGGCGAGATCAAGCGCAAGGACTTCCGGTTCCTCGCGCTGGCGTTCTTCGGCGCGGTCAACGCGGTCGTCCACGACTGGATGCTCACCGAGCCCCGGCCATTGGAGCAGAAGGTCCAGAACTCCCTCCGCGACCTGGCTGTGGAGCTGATTACGGCCTAATCCGTGGCGTAGCGCTTGCGGAGTTCGGCGACCGCGTCGATGCGGGTCAGCGCGGCGCCTTCGTCGTACGCCGTCTCGTACGCTTCGTTGCCCAGGGCATCACGGAGGCCGTCGACGAGACGCTGGACGTCGGCGTCCGGGATCGCTCGGGTGCCCTTGATCGCGGCCGCGAGACCGAGCGTGCGGGCGGCGGCCGTCAGCTCGGCGGCCTGTGTCCGGGCGGCCAGCACCAACGAGTCCACCGACGTCTCGACAACGGCGGCCGCGACCGGCATGTCCTCCGTGCCCAGCGCGAGTTGGACCGCCTCACGGCCGCAGCGTTGCGCCTGCTCGACGTCGCCGGTCGACGCGTAGATCCGGCTCAGCTGCGAGAGCAGCGCGGCCTGACCGTGCGGTGCGATCCGCTCCGCCGCGGCGTCGAGCATCGAGTAGCCGCGCTCCGCGAGCTCCTTCGCCTCCTCGAAGCGGCCGGTGCGGTGCGCGAGTCGCGCGAGTCCCATCAGCGCCATCGCCTGGCTGCCGCGCGAGCCGGTCTCCTCGGACAGCCGCATCGCGCGCTCCAGATCGGCCCGGGCGCCGTCGTGATCGCCCAGCTCGATCCGGCTCATTGCGCTGCTGCCGAGCAGTTGGGCAACGCCTTCCGTCGTACCGAGCTCCTCGACGAGCCGCAGCGCCTCGGTCAGCGACTCCAGCGCCTCGGCGTGCTCCCCGTGGCCCGCCTTGTAGCCCGCGAGGCCGCGCAGCGCCATCGACATACCGAACCGGTCGCCGAGCTCGCGGAAGCCGTCGAGCGCGATGGTCAGGTTGACCGCCATCTCCTCGATCTCGCCTTCGTTCTCGCGGAACATCGCGCCGCACATCACGCCCATGTTCCGGATCCAGGGATCCGGGTGCCGGCCGGCGGCCTCGAGCTCGGCGAAGCAGGTCGCCTTGTCGCGCCGGATCGCCGCCCACACCGCATTCGTGAACAGGCCGATCCCGGAGTCGACGAGCATCCGGTGCCGACGGGTCATCCAGCGGACCGTGGCGAGTCCACGGATCATCTGCTGGAAGGACGTGGCCGGGTCCTCCTCGGTGGACATCCGGCCGAGCGCGAGCAGGTACAGCGCCTCGGCCTTGTCCAGCGGAACGGTCGGGCCGGGGACGGCGAGGGCGGCCTGCATCCAGCTCACCGCTTCGGCGGGGCGACCGCTCATCGTCCAGTACTCACCCAGGACGGCGACCATCTGGACGGCGACCCGTGCCGACCCGGCGTCGATCGCCGTCCGCAGGGCGTCGAGCAGGTTCTCGTTGTCGGCGGTCAGGCGGGCGATCCACTCGATCTGCTCACCGGTCCGCAGCTTCGGTCGCGCCTTGCGCAGCATGCGGCTGAAGTAGGTCCGGTGCGCGTGCCGGAAGCGGTCGTACTCGCCGGAGGCCTTCAGCTGCTCGGCGCCGTACGCGCGGACCGTCTCCAGCATCCGATAGCGCACGGACCGCTCGTCCGCGGCCGCCTCGACCAGTGATTTGTCCACCAGGGACGCGAGGACCCCGAGCACGGACTCGGCGGGGATGGTCTCGTCGCTGCAGATCTGCTCCGCGGCCTCGAGCGTCGCACCGCCCGAGAACAGTGAGAGTCGCCGGGCCACCGCCTGCTCGTCCGGGTCCAGCAGGTCCCAGCTCCACTCCACCACCGCGCGCAGGGTCTGGTGGCGCGGCAGCGCGGTCCGAGAGCCACTGGTCAGCAGCCGGAACCGATCCGCGAGCCGGTCCACGATCTGCGGCGGGGTCAGCGCCCGCAGCCGGGCCGCCGCGAGCTCGATTGCCAGCGGCATACCGTCCAGTCGCCGGCAGATCTCCGCGACCGCCTCCCGGTTGGCGTCGGTCAGCTGGAAGTCAGGACGCACGGCGCGGGCGCGGTCGACGAAGAGCTGCACGGCCGGGTACGCGTCGGTGGCCGCGTGCTCCGGGGGCATCCCGAGGGGACCGACCGGATGCAGGTGCTCGCCGGGGATGCTCAGCGGCTCACGGCTCGTGGTCAGCACCCGCAGCCGCGGGCAGGACGCGAGCAGCGAGTCGACAAGTCCGGCGACCTCTTGGACCAAGTGCTCGCAGTTGTCGAAGACGAGCAGGATGCGCCGGTCACCGATGACCTCGACGAGTCGCAGGGTCGCCGCGCGGCTGGTCGGGATGTGCTTGGGCGCAAGGCGCGCCGGTGCAATGTCGACGTACTCGCTGGCACCCAGCGTGGACAGCACGGTGGGCGCCACATCGGCCGCGTCACCGAGCGGCGCGAGCTCCACGAACCAGATGCCGTCGCCGGACTGGCCCACCAGCGAGCGCCCGGTCTCGGTGGCCAGTCGGGTCTTTCCGGCACCACCCGGTCCGACCATGGTCACCAAGCGGGTCCCGTTGCTCAGCAGGCGCGTCAGCTCGGCCACGTCCTCCCTGCGGCCGACAAAGCTGGTCAACGGCGCACGCAGGTTGCTGCGGGGCGCGACGGGCGCTGGCACGGCGGCGGTCTTCGCAGCCGGGTCTACTGCGTCGCCACGCAGTACAGAGACGTGGAGGTCGCGCAGACGTGTGCCGGGGTCAGCGCCCAGCTCGTCGGCCAGGGTGGTGCGAATACGCTCGTACGCCGCGAGGGCCTCCGCCTGGCGACCGTCGGCGTACAAGGCGCGGATCAGAAGCTCGTGGATGCGCTCGCGGAGTGGATGGGTGACAGCCAGATGCTCCAGGTCGCTGGTCAGGTCGCGGGCATGGCCGGAGCTCACCGCAGCCTCGGCCAGGTCCTCCGACGCGGCCAGGCGCAGCTCCGCGAGCCGGTCCGCCTCGACCGCGGCGAACGGCAGGTCGCGCAGGTCTGTCAAGGCCTCGCCGCGCCACAGCTTCTCGGCCTGGGTGAGGAGCGCGTGCGCCTGCTCCGGCTCGGACGTGAGCAGCGCGCGCCCTCGCCGTACCAGCTCCTCGAACTGGAGGGCGTCCACGCAGTCCGGCCCCAGCGTCAGGGTGTAGCCGGCCGGGCCGGACTGGACGGAGACGCTCGACTCGGTGGCCGGCAGACTCGCCCGGAGGCGCGACACGAGGGACTGCAGAGCGTTCGCGCTCGGGGCCTCACTGCCCCACAGTCCGTCGACCAGGGTCTCGACGCTCACCGGCCGTCCGGCGCTCAACGCCAGCCGCGCGAGCAGCCCGCGCAGGCGGACACCGCGGATGTCGAGCGGAGTCCCGTCGGCCGCCCACATCGCGAGAGGCCCAAGCACCGCTATGCGCACCCCACCAGCCTCGCACATCCTCCCGACCAAACACCCGTGCCTTTTGTCATCCCGGAGCCTAAGGTCGGGGTTCGTGACTGAAATCGCCGCGCAGACCCAGGTCGCGCTCTCCCGTATCGTCGCCGAACGTCAAGCCAAGGGCTGGGTGCCCGGTGTGGTGGGCGCCGTCGCCCGCGCCGGGGCGCTGGCCTGGTCGACCGGAGCCGGGTCGGCCGACCTGGACAATCCGGGCGTCCCGCCGACCGCGGACACGCAGTTCCTGATCGCGTCGCAGAGCAAGACGCTGACCGCGGTGGCGATCATGGCGCTGCGCGACGAGGGCAAGCTCAGCCTCGACGACACGATCGAGAAGCTGATCCCGGACAGCACACACGAGGGCATCACCGTGCGGCAGATGCTCAGCCACGCCAGCGGCATGCAGCGCGAGCCGGTCGGCGATGTGTGGGACCTGATGAAGTTCCCGTCCCGCGAGGAACTGGTGCCGGGCTGGAACGCGGCGGAGCGGATCGGCAAGCCGCACCACCGCTTCCACTACTCCAACCTGGTGTTCTCGCTGCTCGGCGAGATCGTCGCGCGGCTCGACGGAAGGTCCTGGTACGACGCGGTCAAGGCGCGGATCCTGGACCCGCTGGAGATGCGCCGGACCACGGTCGGGATGGACGGCGGGCCGGCGCAGACCGGGTACTACGTGCCGCCGTGGTCCGACGTACCGGTCCGCGAGCCGTTGCTGGACATCGGCGCGATGGACGCCTGCGGCGGCCTCGCGTCGACCGCCGAGGACCTGGCGAAATGGGCCATGTTCGTCGCGAACCCGGTCGACGAGGTGCTGTCGAAGGACACCCTGGACGAGATGTGCCACGTGCAGATCATGGCCGACGTCGACCGCTGGCAGCTCGCCTTCGGGCTCGGGTTCATGCTGCTGCGCCGCGGCGACCGGCTGTTCGTCGGCCACGACGGCGGGATGCCCGGACACATCACGTCGACCTTCGTCGACCGCTCGTCCGGTACGGCGGGGATCGCGCTGTTCGGGTCCACGTCGTCGCCGGCGCCGAGCGCGCTGGCCACCGACCTGATCATCAAGGTCCTGGAGGACGACCCGCTGCCGCCGGAGGCCTGGGTCCCCGGCACCTCGGTCCCCGACGAGCTGTCCGGCGTCCTCGGCACCTGGTTCTCCGAGGGCTCGCCGTTCGTGTTCTCGGTGAAGCAGGGTGTCCTGGAGGCGAAATCCCCGGCCGCCGCCGAGTACCAGTCCCCCGCTGTCTTCGAGCGTCTGTCCGAGGACGTCTACCGCACCGTCTCCGGCCGCGAGACCGGCGAGCTGCTGCGGATCACCCGCGACCCGGCCGGCCATCCCACAAAGTTGCACTGGGCAACCTATCTCTGCACCCGCGAGCCGCTGTCCTTCGGCGAACTCAGCGGCGTCTAGACCACACAGAAGTCGTTGCCTTCAGGGTCTGCCATCCACAGGTGGTCGAGCTCGGTGGAGTTGTCCATCAGGACTTCCCGGACCACGGTGGCGCCGGCTTTGGTGAGGGTTTCGGCGGTGGCGCGGATGCGTTGCTCGCGCAGGTGTTGCGGTTCCGCGCGGCCGCCGGCCACCTGGAGGTCGAGGTGCAGGCGGTTCTTGACCGTGCGCGGCTCGGGGACCTTGAGGAAGGAGATGGACGGCAGCACACCCTCGGGATCGGAGATCGAGGCGCCGTCGCCCCACTCCTCCTCGGGGACCTCCAGGTCGGTCAGCCAGGCTTCCCAGGTGTCCCAGCCCGGCGGCGGATCGGACTCCGTGTAGCCGAGCGCCGTACACCAGAAGCGCGCGATCAGCGCCGGATCGGCACAGTCGATGGTGAGCGTCCAGTTGGTCGTCATACCGACCACTCTGACGCTCACCACCGACAGATTCGCTGCTATCAGGTACGGCGGCGGTAGGCGCGGATCGCCAGCGGGGCGAAGACCGCGACCAGGCCGACCATCCAGGCCAGCGTGATCAGCAGCGGCTTCTCGATCGGGCCGCCGAGCATCAGGCCACGCATCGTGTCGACCAGGTACTTGACCGGGTTGACCTTCACGAACGCCTGCAGGAAGCCGGGCAGCGTGTCGGTCTGGACGAACACATTGCTGCCGAAGGTGAGCGGGAACATCACCAGGAACGCGACACCCTGCACACCCTGGGCGGTCTTCAGCGAGAGCCCGAGCCAGACCCAGATCCAGCACATCGACAGCGCGAACGCCAGGACGACCACCAGCGCGAGGACGCCGTACCCGACGCCGTTCTGGAACCGGAAGCCGAGCGCGAACCCGGTCCCCATCAGGATCACGATCGACAACGTGTACCGGACCGCGTCGCCGAGCACCGCGCCGACCAGCGGCGCCACGCGGGCGATCGGCAGCGACCGGAACCGGTCGAACACGCCCTTCGCGAAGTCGTCGTTCAGCGCCACCCCGGTGCCCATCGTGGAGAACACGACCGTCTGCACCAGCAGACCGGGCAGCAGGAACGGCAGGTAGTCACGCCAGCCGGCGCCCTGCGCGATCGCCCCGCCGAACACGAACAAGAACAGCACCAGGAAGATGATCGGCTGGAACGTCACGTCCGCCAGCGCTTCCGGGTTCTGCCGGATCCGTACGACGTTCCGCCAGGCCAGCGTCAGGCTCTGCTGCACCCACGCCAGCGGATTGGCGCGCCTGGCGACGTGCGCCGGCTCGAGTGTCGCGGCGGTCATCGGCCCACTCCTTCCAGGATCTTCTGCTCTTCGGCGGTGTGACCGGTCAGCGCCAGGAACACCTCGTCCAGGCTGGGCAGCCGCAGCGACAGTTCGGTCACCGCGATCCCCGCCTCGTCCAGCCGCCGTACGACGACGGGCATCGACGAGCCGTCCGTCACCGGCACGCTCACCAGCGTGTTGACGACGTCCACGGACGGCCGGGTACCGACCGACTCGGCGACAATGGCCGCGACCCGCTCGAGGTGCGCGGGCTCCGCCGGACGGACGTCCAGCGACTGTTTGCCCGCCTGCGCCTTCAGCTCGGCCGGCCGCCCGTTCGCGACCACGGCGCCCTTGTCGAACACCACGATCGAGTCGGCCAGCGCATCGGCCTCTTCCAGGTACTGCGTGGTGAGCAGGACCGTGGTCCCGTCGAGCACCAGGTTGCGGACCGTCTCCCAGACGCCGTTGCGGGCGTGCGGGTCCAGACCGGTCGTGGGCTCGTCCAGGTACAGGATGCTCGGGTTGCCGACCAGGCTCGCGGCCAGGTCGAGCCGGCGGCGCATACCGCCGGAGTACGTCTTCGCGATCCGGTCACCGGCCTCGGTCAGCTCGAACCGCTCCAGCAGCTCGTCCGCCTTGGCGCGGGCCTGCGGCCGCGAGTACCCGAGCAGCCGGCCGATCATGATCAGGTTCCGGCGGCCGGACATGTCCTCGTCGACCGAGGCGTACTGCCCGGTCAGGCCGATGATGCTGCGGACCTTGCCGGCCTCCCGGACGACGTCGTACCCGCCGACCGTGGCGTGACCGCCGTCCGGCCGGAGCAGGGTGCCGAGGATGCGGACCGCGGTCGTCTTGCCGGCGCCGTTCGGGCCGAGGACCCCGAGAACGGTGCCGGTCGGCACGCTCAGGTCGACGCCGGCAAGCGCGGTCGTAGAGCCATATTTCTTGACCAAGCCGACCGCCTCGATGGCGACCTGGTTCGTTGTGGTCATCGGTTCCTCCCAGTTGACTCACTTCACTGGGATTACCGTGCCGCGGTGCTCTGGCACCGGCCTGGCACTCCGCTGTCAGGCCGCTGTCTCAGCCTTTCAGCGGGACGATCTGGTTGGCGAGGAGGGCCTGGTACGCCTCCGGGTTGTAGCGCGCCAGGTGACCGCGGGCCTTCCGCCGGTACTTGAGGATCTGCCGGGTGCCGATCGCCCACAGCACATACTGGAACGCGAGCGCGAACTTGAAGTCGTCGATCGACTGCGGGGCGCCACCGGACGATGCGTCGAGCAGGACGCCGACCATACCGATGCAGATCAGCGTGGCGATGAAGCCGCCGGTGTTGACCATCCCGTTGGCCGCGCCGAACCGTGTCGTCGGGTTGAAGGTCCGGGCGTAGTCCAGGCCGAGCATCGAGCCCGGTCCACCGGCAGCCTGTACGACGATCAGCAGCAGGAGCACGGGCAGCGGAGCACGCCCCGGCCAGAGCAGTACGACGGTCCACATGACCACGGAGCCGGCGATCACCGCCAGCACGATCCACGACCGGTAGAACGGGAACTTGGCGGCGTACCGCCCGACCAGGGGTCCGTAGCAGAGGCCGGCCAGCACCGGGATGATCAGCATGGCCGCAGCGGTCGTCGGAGCGAGTCCTTGACCCTGCACCAGGAACGGGAAGCCCCAGAGCAGGCCGAACGTGCTGCCGGAGAAGCTGGTGGTGAAGTGCGTCCACAGGCCGAGCCGCGTGCCCGGCTCCTTCCAGGCGCGGCGCAGGTTGCGCTTCACCTCGTGCAGCGGCTGCTTGGCGCGGCGGAGCGGCTCGTCGTACGGGGTGTTCTTCACGAGGAACAGGACGAGCAGTCCGGTCACCACGCTCAGCAGGCTCGCAGCAGCGAATGTCGGCGTCCAGCCGAAGGCGTGGAAGGCAGCAGCCATCGGCACGGTCGACATGATCGCTCCGAGACCACCGAGCATTCCGGTCGCCTGTGACATCACCGGCTGGCGTAGCGCGGGGAACCACGACATGACCACACGCAGCACGCTGATGAAGACCAGTGCGTCACCGACACCCAGTACGGCGCGTGCGGCGAGCGCGGCGGGGTACGAATCGACCAGGCTGAAGGCTGACTGCGCTACGAAGAGCAGACCGGACGCAGCGATCAGCAGGCGCTTGGAGCCGTACCGATCGAGCAGCACGCCGACCGGCACCTGCATCGCGGCGTACACCGTGAGCTGGACGACCGTGAAGCTGGCCAGGGCGGATGCGGAGATGTCGAAGCGCTCGGCGGCCTGCAGCCCGGCGACGCTCATCGAGCCGCGGTGCAGCACCGTCACGAGGTACGTCAGGACAGCAGTGGCCCACACCGCCCAGGCTCGCCGTCCGCCCAGGGGGAAGAGAAGTTCGGTCACCGAGTGCCCCGCAGATCTGTCGCGGCTTCGGCGATGTGAGCGACGACGAGCTCGCGGAAGCGTTTGACGCTGTTGCCGCCGAGCGCGTCGATCATCTCCTGGTGCGCGGTGATCGACTTGTCCATCCGGGCCGGCTGCACCTCGATACCGGGCACGCCCATCCGGACCTGCCGGTCCCGCAGGCTGTTGTAGAGCTTGGCGAGGATCTGGTTGCCGGCGGCACCGACAATGGCCTCGTGGAACGCGCGGTCCGCCTCCAGGAAGCTCTTCGCGTCCCCGGTCTTGCGGCAAGCGCGCATCTCGTCGACGCGCTGCGTCAGGGTCTCGATCAGCTGCTTGCGGCGCGGCCAGACCTTGGCGGCGGCGTGCGTCTCGATCAGCTCGCGGGCCTCGAGGACGTCCTCGATCTCCTGCGGCAGCACCGGGAGGACCAGCGCGCCCTTCTTCGGGTACAGCTTGACGAGGCCGGACTCCTCCAGGCGCAGCAGCGCCTCGCGCACCGGCGTACGGGAGACGCCGACCGCCGTCGCGAGCTCACCCTCGGTGAGCAGCTCGCCCCCGGGATACGCCCGGTCCAGGATCGCGGCCTTCACGTACGCATACACGCGCTCGGCCGCGGGGATCTTCTCCACCCCCGGCGCCGCCTCGACGACCACGCGGGCGATCTCCGCGGTCTCGTCACCCAACACCAACGCGTCCGGCGCCTGCACCGGCTCCCCGCTTGCCACTGAACTCCCACCCATACGACTCGTATCTGTGTTGTATCTATCTTACACACACAGGTAATCCACCGCGGGCGGCCGATATTCCCCAGCTTGTCCACGAGTTATCCACAGGCAGATCCACAGGATGTGGGCAACGGAGCGTCATGCAGGGTTTCCCTAGCGTTGTGGATGAACGACTCCGCCGGTCGGCGATTCGTCCTAGAGTCTCGGGTTACCGGCCTGGGCCCGTCCGCCTGGGCGCTGCCCTGAGGAGGCACCTTGTCCCGAACGTCCCGTCCCCGCCGGCTGGCGGCCGGCCTGTCCGCCGCCGCGCTGGCGTGCGTGTCCCTCGCCGCCGCGACCGAAGCCAGCGCCGCCACGCCCGACGCCGCCGGTCCGCTGATGAATTACGTGGTCAACACGAAGGCCACGCCGGGTCACGTCCGCAAGGCCGAAGACGCGGTCAAGGACGCCGGCGGCACCGTGCTCACGTCGTACCGGCAATTCGGTGTGGTCGTCGCGCAGTCGACCAACCCCAACTTCCGGACCGACATCCGCGCGACGCACAACGGGCGCGAGGTGCAGTCCGTCGGCGCCACCCGGACCGCCGCGGTCAGCGAAGGCCCCGGCGGGCTGAACGGCATCGACGACGCCGAGGCGACCCCCGTCCTCGACCCGCGCGAGGGCGAGCAGTGGGACATGGTCCAGATCAAGGCGGACCAGGCGCACGCGGTCACCGACGGCTCCCGGAGCGTCCTGGTCGGCATCAACGACAGCGGCGTCGACGACACCCACCCCGACCTCGCGCCGAACTTCGACGCCGCCGACTCGGTCAACTGCGTGAACAACGGCGTACCGGACACCACCACAGGCGCCTGGCGGCCGACGACCAGCTCGCACGGCACCCACGTCGCCGGCACGGTCGCGGCGGCCCGTAACGGCGTCGGCATCGTCGGCGTCGCGCCCGGCGTACGGATCGCGTCCGTCAAGGTCGTGAACGACGACGGCTTCATCTACCCGGAGTACTCGATCTGCGGGATCGTGTGGGCCGCGCAGCACAACATGGCCGTGACGAACCACAGCTACTTCATCGACCCGTTCGAGTTCTGGTGCAAGGACAACGGCGACCAGGGCGCCGTACAGGAAGCCGTCCGGCGCGCGTACGCGTGGGCGAGCGACGAAGGCACGCTCTCGGTCGCGGCCGCCGGCAACTCGAACTACGACCTGTCCAACAAGACCACGGACAGCAACAGCCCGAACGACACGACCCCCGTCACGCGGACGATCAACAACGACTGCCTCGACATGCCGACCGAGCTGCCCGGCGTCATCACCGTCGCCAGCACCACCCAGGCCCGCGCGAAGAGCAGCTTCTCCAACTTCGGCCTGAACAAGATCGACGTCGCCGCCCCCGGCAGCTCGATCCTCTCCACCCTCCCCGGCAACCGCTACGGCCTCGCCAGCGGTACGTCGATGGCCTCGCCGCACGTCACCGGCGTAGCGGCCCTGATGAAGTCCACCCACCCGTGGTGGGGCCCGCGTGACATCGAACGCGCCCTCCACCAGGAGGCCGACGACACCGCCTGCCCCACCACCCCCGACCCCCGCTGCACCGGCACCACCACCAACAACGCCTTCTACGGCGAAGGCATCACCGACGCCCTAGACGCCGTAACCCCCTGATCCGAGCGGGGGTCCCCCGCCCGGGACCCCCGTTCACACTTATCTCGCACGTGGAATCAGCCCCACGCGCCGACTACGCACGACTCCTTCGTCGCCGTGCTACGCGCCGCTCCCGCCCACCCCCGGCTTGGCGCCGGAGCATCTGCTGCCGCTACCGCCGGCGCGCTGCGGGCTGCCGCCCGCCTTCTGCTCGCTGGCGCTCGCGAGCGACTACCAACTGATCGCCCACGGCACGGTCCCGGGCTCTCTTCTCGTAGTCCGCAAAGTGGCGGCGAGATCGTGCGGGTGGTGCTCGAATCGCCGGCTCGCTGGTCAGTGGCCCTGCTCTTCGATGTATCGAAGCGCGTACATCTTCAGGATGTCTGCCGGAATCTCGATCACTGTCTCGTGGTCCGGCACCGGCGCGACGGCGTTCGCGTCGGCCAGCACCAATCGGTGCGCCGACGGACCATGTAGTCATGGCAGCCAGGGATTTGGTGTTCGCGGTCGGCGATCGAGTCCGGACCTGGGGGCGGATCGTGGTGCGTGCTGATGGTGATTGGCTGGACGTGGCTCGCGTCCATGATCTGACCTTCAGACCGCCTGACTGGAAGTCTGATCGTTCGATCCGGCTGATAGGGGTCGACGTCGATGCAGCCTTCAGTGACGTTCCACCGAACCGGGTCCCGGGCTACGTCCTGGTGGTCGGGATATGGCGCGACCAGATCATCGAGGTCGAGACACAGACGACGGAGATCCCTCCTCCGGAGCCGCTTGCGCAGTGGACGGATCCACCCTGCCCGCCGCCCCGCGGTGGCTGGCGTCGCGACGTCGTGACCTTCGAACTGGACTTCGATCTCGGCGACCTGCGAACGTCCGGGGCGATCGTCGACCAGGTGATCTTCCGTCCGTCCCCGGACCACGAAGTCCTGGTCGTCGCGGCCGGCGACGTCGATCAGGTGATCCGGCGGTTGTCGCCGAAGTTGCCTGATCAGCTCTGCGTGGTGCCGAGCCGGTTCACCCGCGCGCAGATCGACGAGCTCTACGACGTACTGCATGCCCATTGGCAGGCGTGGCGTCTGGAGTCCTTCGGCACCGGCGCCGACGCACAAGCTCAGCCCTTCGTGATGGTCGAACCGTTCCGGGTCACCGCCGAGATGGCCGAATGGGCCGACACGCTGCCCCCGGGACTGCTTCGCCTTCGCCCGGCCATCAGCCCTGCACAACAAGCGGGTCCGGCGCATCGCTGAACCCGCTCGTCCGATCGCGGACCCGCCGAGTCGTGGCGATTGGCTCCGATGGCCATCGCCGAGTCGTGGATCGAGGCGGTGATTCACAACCACATTCCACGACTCGGCGGCCGTTCGAGCCGGTGGTCTTCGAGGTGAGGGCGCGGGGCCACCGCAGCCACGTCAGCCGGCGGTGATCAGGATGATGCCGGCCACTACTACGGCTGCGGCGGCGGCTCGTTTGGGGCCGAAGCGTTCGTGGAAGAAGATGGCGCCGATGATGGCGCCGAAGATGATGCTGGTTTCGCGGAGGGCGGCGATGGCGGCTAGGGTGCCGCGGGTTTGGGCCCAGAGGACGAGGCCGTAGGCGGCCATCGAGACGACGCCGCCCGCTAGGCCGGAGAGGATCGCGGGGCGGGGTAGGTCGAAGGTGCGCGGGCCGCGCCAGGCCAGGACCGCGAGCGGGATGGCGAAGCCTTGCAGCATGAAGACCCAGCCCATGTAGGTCGCGACAGGCATCTTGTGGACGGCGACCCCGTCGACGACCGTGTACGACGCGATCATCAGCCCCGTGCCGATCGCCGCGAACAACGCCGGGGCCTGACCACGTCCCGGGCGCCCGATGAAGACGAGCGCGATCAGACCGGCCGAGACAAGAAGGACACCGGCCAGCTCCAGCACAGCCAGCGTTTGGTGCAGTACGACGATCGACACCACGGCCACGACCCACGGCGACGTACCGCGGGCGAGCGGGTACATCTGGCTGAACTGCCCCAGCTGGTAAGACGCCAGCAGCCCACCCAGATAAGCGACGTGCAGCAGGGCTGACGCGATGATGTATCCCCAAGTCCCGGCCGGTGGCAATCCCATCACCAGCACCGCGACGAGACCGATCACCCCGGCCGCAAGCTCGAACAGCGCCAGCCCGGCCACCCGATCCGGCGCCCCGTGAGCCATCGCGTTCCACGTCGCATGCAGAACGGCCGCCCCGAGCACCACCAGGATCACCACCACCCCCACACCCTCTCACCGTGCGTTCGGGGTGGTCAGCTGGATTACCGCGATGATGGTCACGTGGAGACCTCAGCCAGGCATCGCCTGTACGACGCTGCAGCGCGCTGCTCCGTGGATCCACACTGGGCCGACACGGACCGTCCGATCGAGGCTGCGACCCAGGCTCTCGTGGACGGCCTCGACTCCCCTGCCCTGCGCGAGCTCGCGGGCGAGCCCCGCTCCGCCCGGTCCGGGCCGATCCGCCGCCTGCTCCTCGACGCCTTGGAGCAGCTCGCCATTCCACGTCCTGACCCGACCGCACCTGGTCAACGCGTCAGCGGTACGTCGTACGCACGCTTGCCCACCGACCGCCTCCGCCTGGACATCACGTCAGGCGACGAAGGCTTCGAGGTGCTGATCCACGTCAACGAGCTGGAGATCACCCAGGCCGGCGCCGGCATGGGAATGCACCCGTTCGATCTGTTCGTCCCCGCCAATCGGCTCGTGGCGACCACCGAGCCGCAGCGCGTGATCGTTGCCCGGTGTTCCTGCGGCGAAACGGGCTGCGGCTCGACCGAGGCCCGGATCGTCCGCGACGACGGCGTCGTCCATTGGGACTGGTCGGTGGACGTACCGCTCGGCCATGGAGTCTCCTTCGAAGCCGCGGCGTACGACGCGGAGGTCGAGCGGATCGGCGCCGACCGTGGTTGGCAGCGGCCGGCGGACACGGTGGTGCGGCTGGTGCTCGAGTCCGCCGACCGCGAGCTTCTGGCAGCTGCGGGCTTGAGGCTCAACTGGGCCGCGCAGGACCACCGCGACCCGCGGCAGTTCCTGGTGTCGCTGGTCGTCGAAGTCGAGAAGTTCCAGGTCTTCCTCCGTTTCCCGATCAAGGAGCCGGAGCGGCTTGCCGACGAGATACTGCGTACTCTTCGGCAGCCGCCCGGACGCTGGCGGGCAACGTTCCACTCGATGGTGGCCGGTCGCCGCGGCCGCCCGTCGATGGCCGGCCGGCGTTGGCGTTCAGAGGACGTCTGGTGACCACAGCCCGAGGTCGCGCAGGCTCTCGGCGGTTTCGATGATGGTGGTTTCGACGTCGCGGGGCTGCCAGCCGAGGGCGCGGGCGCGGTCGTTGTGGATGATCGGGCGCGGCAGCTCCGGTCCTGGCGCTTCTTCCACAGGAGTCGCGACGCCGAGGCGGCGGTGCAGCATCTGGGCGATCTCGAGGAAGCTGACCGTCGGACCGTTGGCGACGGCGAGGTAGCGGTTACGTGCGGCGTCGGGGGCGGCCATCGCGCGGACGTGCAGGTCGGCGACGTCGCGGACGTCGACCACGCCGAAGCGGGCGCGCGGGACGACGTCCAGTGACCCGTCGAGCATCATCTTGATCAGCTGGGTCGACGAGCGCAGGTCGGCGGTGAGCGTCGGTCCGAAGATGCCGGTCGGGTTGACGACGACCAGTTCGGTGGAGCTGTCACGCATCAGGTCCCACGCGGCGCGCTCGGCGATCGCCTTCGAGCGCGGGTACGGCGCGAGCCCCGGCGTGTCGGGATCCGTCCAGTCCGCCTCGGTGAACTCGGCCCCGGGCTTCGGCGTGTACCCGACCGCGGCGAACGACGACGTCAGTACGACGCGCCGCGCACCGGCGTCCCGCGCCGCCCGCAGGACTCGCAGCGTCCCCTCACGCGCCGGGACGATCAGCTCGTCCGGATCGTCGGGTTGCTCGATGGGAATCGGGGAAGCGACGTGGTGGATCTCCGCACAGCCGTCGACCGCGGCCTTCCACCCGTCGTCCGACATCAGGTCCGCCTCGACGAACTCGAGGCGCGCGTCGTCGGCACCACCACGGCGTACGGCGGCGCGAACCGCGGCGCCGCGTGCGGCCGAGCGCACCGTCGTACGGACCGAGTGCCCGTCACGCAGGAGCCGCGCGATCAGATGGGTCGCCAAGTAGCCGGAACCGCCGGTGACCAGGATCATCGCAGCTCACCCACCACGGGCACGAGCCGGCGGATCGCCTCGGCCTCAGCTGTTTCGTCGCCGCGATCGCGGGCGTCCCAGAGCTCGGCCTTCCCGCGCAGGTACGCGAGCCGGACGCGCTGGGCCGCGATCTCGGCCTCGATCCGTTCCGCGTGCCGCAGCAGCAGGTCGCGCTGCTCGGCCGCGGCCTCCCGTCCCCGCGAGCGGTTGGCGAGATACGTCCGCATGTCCTCGATGCTGACGCCGGCCGCGCGGAGACAGGCCAGTGCTTCGAGCGTGTCGACGTCCGTACTGCGGTAGCGCCGATGCCCGCTGCTCTGGTCCCGGCCGATCGGGCCGACCAGCCCGACGTCCTCGTAGTACCGCAGCGTCGGCTCGCTCAACCCGCTCCGGCGCGCGACCTCCTGAATGGTGAAACTCGTCATGCCGTCCACGCTCACACACTTCAAGCGCTTGAGGTCAACAGTCCTGGTCCCGCGTCCCCTGTGCCCGGCGTCACGTCCGTCGGCTGTCACAGGGATCGTGTGGCCGGCACCTCATGGTCGAAGGAAGGATCGAGAGAACGGAAGGACATCATGAGCAAGGTTTGGTTCGTCACCGGTTCGTCGCGTGGCTTGGGGCGCAACTTCGTGGAGGCTGCGCTGTCCCGGGGCGACAAGGTGGCCGCGACAGCCCGGAACGTCGAAGATCTCGAGAACCTGGTCGCCGCTTTCGGCGACGCCGTGCTCCCGCTGGAGTTGGACGTGACCGACAGGGATGCAGTGTTCGACGGCGTTCGGCGGGCCGTCGAACACTTCGGGCGGATCGATGTCGTCGTGAACAACGCCGGGTACGCACAGATCGGCGCGATCGAGGAGCTGACCGAGCAGGATCTCCGCGACCAACTGGAGACCAACCTGTTCGGTGCGGTCTGGGTCGTTCAGGCCGTGCTGCCGCACCTCCGCGCTCAGGGTGCGGGCCACATCGTCCAGTTGTCCTCGGCGGCCGGGATCGTCGCGATGCCGCTCGGCGGCGCGTACCACGCGTCCAAGTGGGGGCTGGAGGGACTCAACGAAGCCCTCGCGGGCGAGGTCGCGGACTTCGGTGTGAAGGTCACCGTCATCGAGCCGGCCGGGTACGCGACCCGCGACGGCAAGAACCCGAACCCGCTCGACAACGGACATGTGGCCGAGCCCAACCCGGCGTACGACGGGCTCCGTCGGCGTCTCGGTCAGCTCGTGGGGAAGCAGCCGGCCGGGGATCCGGCCGCGGCGGCTCAGGCACTGCTCGAGCTCGTCGACGCCGACAACCCGCCGCTGCGGGTGCTCTTCGGGCAGGGCTTCTACCCGATGATCGAGCAGGCGTACGCCGACCGGCTGAAGACGTGGTCGGACTGGCAGGACTTCTCCGCCCGCGCACACGCCCGCTGAACGCGGCGCCGCCGGCCTGGGGAGGATCCCGTCCCTGTTCGGGCAGAAGATCCTCCCCAGCTTCGCCGGTCGGGGTCAGAACATCAGTGCGCGGGCCGGATCCTCGAGGATGCCGGCCACGTCGGCGAGGAAGGTGGAGCCCTTCTCGCCGTCGATCAGGCGGTGGTCGAACGACAGCGCGAGCGTGGTGATCCAGCGCGGGACGATCTCGTCGTCCACCACCCACGGCTGCTTGCGGACCGCGCCGAAGGCGAGGATCGCGGCCTCGCCCGGGTTGATGATCGGCGTCCCGGCGTCGACCCCGAACACGCCGACGTTGGTGATCGTGAACGAGCCGCCGGCCTGGTCGGCCGGTTGGGTCTTGCCCTCGCGGGCGGTCGCGACCAGGTCGTTCAGCGCCCGGCACAGGTCCGGCAGGGTGAGCGCGTCGGCGCCCTTGATGTTCGGGACGATCAGGCCGCGTGGGGTGGCGGCGGCGATACCGAGGTTGACCGCGCCCTTGTAGACGATCTCCTGGGCCTGCTCGTCCCAGGCCGCGTTGACGATCGGCGTACGGCGGGCCGCCAGCGTGACGGCCTTCGCGACGATCAGCAACGGCGAGACGCGCAGATCTTTGAACGCCCGGTCCGACTTCAGCCGCTCGACCAGCTCCATGGTGGCGCTCACGTCGACGGTGATCCACTCGGTCACGTGCGGCGCGGTGAACGCGCTGGCGACCATCGCCTGCGCCATCACCTTCTGCACGCCCTTCACCGGTACGCGCGTGTCCTCGCGCCCGCTGACCACCGGTTCGTACGTCGCAGCAGCCGGCGCGTCGACCGGAGCCGCGGCGTAGGCCTCCACGTCCGCGCGGGTGATCACACCACCCGGCCCGGTCGGGGCAACCGCGGCCAGGTCGATCCCCAGGTCCTTGGCGAGCTTCCGCACCGGCGGCTTCGCCAGCACATGCACAGACCCGTTGCCCTCGGCAACCAGCGCCTGCGGCGTCGAGGCGGGGGAGGCCGTGGACGGCACCGCCGCGGCAGCAGGTGCCGGCTGGGCGGCCGGCGCCTGCGGCGCGGGGACGGCGGTACCGGCGTGCGCGGCGGGTGCTGTCGCAGCTGCGGTCGTCCCGCCCGCGGCCGGAGCCGAGCCGGCCGAGGCCGCGGGTTTGCGGGCTCGGCGTTTGGCTTCGGTGGTCTTGGGCCCGTAGCCGACCAGGACCGCCGTACGGCCGCCGGATTCCTCCGGTTCCGGGACCGACGGGACCATGTCGTCGGCGAGGGCCTCGGCGGCTTCGGCGGAGTCGGTCTGCACGGAGATGATCGGCGTACCGACCGGGACCGTTTCGCCTTCCGGTACGAGGAGCTCGGTCACGACGCCCGCGAACGGGACCGGCAGCTCGACCAGCGACTTCGCGGTCTCGATCTCGACGATGGTGTCGTTGAGCTTGACCGTGTCGCCGGGCTTGACCTTCCAGCTGACGATCTCGGCCTCGACGAGTCCTTCACCGACATCGGGGAGACGGAACTGCTGGACGCCCATCAGTACCCCATCACCCGGTCGACGCCGTCCAGCACCCGGTCGAGGTCCGGCAGGTAGTCGTCCTCCATCCGCGACGGCGGGTACGGTGTGTCGTACCCGGTCACCCGGAGCACCGGCGCCTCGAGATGGTAGAAGCACTCCTCGGTCACCCGCGCCGCGATCTCCGACCCCGGCCCGAACGAGTACGGCGCCTCGTGCACCACGACCGCACGACGAGTCTTGCGAACCGATGCGAAGATCGTCGCCAGGTCGAACGGCGCGATCGTCCGCAGGTCGATGACCTCCAGGTTGCGGCCGTCCTCGACCGCGGCCTCGGCCGCCTGCAGGCAGGTCTTCACCATCGGCCCGTAGCAGAGCAGCGTCGCGTCGGTGCCCTCGCGGACCACCTTGGCCTTGTGCAGCGGCAGCGCCGGCGGCACGGACTCGTCCAGCTCGGCCTTCTCGTGGTAGCGGCGCTTCGGCTCGAAGAACACCACCGGGTCGTCGGACTCGATCGCCTGCTGGATCATCCAGTACGCGTCGACCGGGTCGCCGCAGGAGATCACCTTGAGCCCCGGTACGTGCGCGAACAGCGTCTCCGGCGACTCCGAGTGGTGCTCGACCGCGCCGATGCCACCGCCGTACGGGATCCGGATGACGACCGGCATCCTGATCTTGCCCATCGACCGGTAGTGCATCTTGGCGACCTGGTTGATGATCTGGTCGTACGCCGGGAACACGAACCCGTCGAACTGGATCTCGCAGACCGGCCGGTAGCCACGCAGCGCCAGGCCGACCGCGGTGCCGATGATGCCGGACTCGGCCAGCGGGGTGTCGATCACCCGGTCCTCGCCGAAGTCCTTCTGCAGCCCTTCGGTGACCCGGAACACGCCGCCGAGCTTGCCGATGTCCTCGCCCATCACGACGACCTTGGCGTCTTTTTCCATCGAGGCCCGGAGCCCGGCGTTGATGGCCTTGCCGAGAGTGATCTTGGTCATCGCTCAGCCCTCGCCTTCGAACGAAGCGGCGTACGCGGCGAACTGCTCCCGCTGCTCGGCCAGTTGCGGCGTCTCGTCGACGTAGACGTTCTGGAAGAAGTCGGTGAGCACCGGGTCGGGCAGCGCGAGGCAGCCGGCCCGCAGTTCGGCGGCGACCTTGTCCGCCTCGGCGTCGACGTCGTCGAAGAAGTCGTTGCCGATCCCGGCGTGCCGGGTCAGGTACGCGTGCACGCGCTCGATCGGGTCCTTGAGCTTCCAGTGCTCGAGGTCCTCGTTCAGCCGGTACTTCGTCGGGTCGTCGGAGGTGGTGTGCGCCCCCATCCGGTACGTGTACGCCTCGATCAGCGACGGCCCGCTGCCCTCGCGGGCGCGCTTCAGGGCCTGCTGCGTGACGGCGTACGTCGCGAGCACGTCATTGCCGTCGACCCGGACGCCGGGGAAGCCGAAGCCGGCGGCGCGCTGGTACAGCGGGATCCGGGTCTGCCGGTCGATCGGCTCCGAGATCGCCCACTGGTTGTTCTGGCAGAAGAACACCACCGGCGCGTTGAACACCGAGGACCAGATGAAGGCCTCGTTCACGTCGCCCTGGCTGCTGGCGCCGTCGCCGAAGTACGCGATCGTGGCCTCGCCGGAGTCCGGGTCGCCGACCGCGTGGTCGCGCTGCTGGCCCATCGCGTACCCGGTCGCGTGCAGGGTCTGCGCGCCGATCACGATCGTGTACAGGTGGAAGTTGTTGTCCTTGGGGTCCCACGCGCCCTGGTCGACGCCGCGGAACAGGCCGAGCAGGTTCAGCGGATTGACGCCCTGACAGAACGCGACGCCGTGCTCGCGGTACGTCGGGAAGACCATGTCCTTCTTGTTCAGCGCCCGGCCGGAGCCGATCTGGGCGGCCTCCTGGCCGAGCAGCGACGCCCACAGCCCGAGCTCACCCTGGCGTTGCAGGGCGGTCGCCTCGGCGTCGATCCGGCGGACCAGGACCATGTCCCGGTAGAAGCCCTCGATCGCCTCGTCGTCCAGGTCGAACGAGTAGTCCGGGTGCTCGACGCGCTCACCTTCGGGCGTCAGGAGCTGGACGAACTCGACCTCTTCGGAGGCCTGGGGCGGACTGACCGGCGCCTCGTGGGGCGCGAACACTTCCGGGGCAGGGCCCGGCACAGACTCACTCACATGCACTCCTCGGGTTCGAGCGCGGGATCGCCGCGACCGCAACGTTGCACGGGGTCCCCCCGCTCTGCCGGGTGCGGCTTTCGCAGGCAGGTCCGCGTGGATCCAGGGTTGATGCACTGCTGGCAGTGGACCTCCTCACTGGTCTCACTCCCATCTTGCCGGACACCGTACCGACCAGGTGCCTGATCCGCTAACTGTCTGGACTCCGGCAGGTACGGCGGTACCGAAATCGGTCTCGCGGTGAGACACCAGTCCATCCACTGGTCCGGTCGGCCCGCTCATATGACAGCGATCGGGCATCTCGACGAGAAGTGTCACAACTTGGTTGCGGGCCTCCGCGGCGTGGCGGGATCCCGCTGGCCACTGGCCGGATATCACCTTGCGGGCGTCGCACCCCGGTCGTAGCGTAAGCATCGTTATTGTAGAACGCCCCTGACATTTCGAGGAGTCGCACGATGGCCACATCCGCTCCGGCCAGAGTGGCCGAGACCGGTTCCCGGACGGCCTCGGGCGCGATGATCTGGACCGCGCTCGCGGTCGTCTACGTCGTCTGGGGCTCGACGTACCTGGCGATCCGCGTGGTGGTCGAGGCCGAGATTCCGCCGATGCTCGGGATGGCCGCCCGGTTCCTGACCGCGGCAGTGCTGCTGGCGACAGGGCTGGCCCTGAAGTCCGGCTGGCAGCGGCTGCGGATCACCCGCCGGGAGGCCGTCGGCGCGGCCACGGTCGGTATCCTCCTGCTTGCCCTGGGCAACGGTGCCGTCGCAGTCGCGGAACAGACGGTGCCGTCCGGGCTCGCGGCGTTGCTGGTCGCAGCGATCCCGCTGTGGTTGATGCTGCTGCGGGTCGGCAGCGGTGAGCGCCCGCGGGCGATGACGTGGGTCGGCGTACTGATCGGGTTCGGCGGGGCGGCCCTGCTCGCGTTGTCAGGTGGCAACACGAGCGCGAAGCCGCTCTCGGTGGCGATCCTGGTCGGCGGCACGATCTGCTGGGCGATCGGCTCGCGGTACGCGCCGCGGCTCGGGCTGCCGCGGGACCCGCTGGTGACAGCGCTCTACGAGATGGTCTTCGGCGGTACGGCGATGGTGCTGCTCGCCGCACTGCGCGGCGAGCCGGGGCGGCTGCACCTCGACCGGATCCACGGGAGCGGGTGGATCGCGCTCGCGTACCTGGTGGTGTTCGGGTCGCTGCTCGCGTACACGGCGTACTCGTATCTGCTGGCGAACGCGCCGATCTCGCTGGTCGGCACCTATGCGTACGTGAACCCGGCGGTCGCGGTGTTCCTCGGCTGGCTCATCCTGAGCGAGAGCCTGACCTGGCAGATCCTGCTCGGCGGCGCGGTGATCATCGTCGGCGTCGCACTCGTCGTCACCGCGGAGCGCCGGCGCCGGTAACCCGGCAAAGGAAAGACCCGGGCCCAAGGGACCCGGGTCTCCCACCGCTGCCGATGCGCGCGGCAGCGGGTCTGGCCGCCGGTCGCGCCCTGCCCCGAAAAAACACGGCGCGATACTCCGGCAATGCTTCCAACATATTCCGACGAATCGTGCTATTGCCAATTCGGCAGCCACCGAGCCCACCGAAACAATCTCTCCGATTCACCGGGCGTCCGTCACCCGCGCTGACTCAACGACGCACCCGGATCGCGGTTACGGGTCTTTTCATCTCAACTTCCACTCACTCTCCCGACCGCTTCATTACCAGCAAGTTGCCTGGTCAGCGGCGGGTTTCGTTGTTCCGTCAGGGAAGTCATCACCGCGCGGCTATGCACTCCGGCGCCGCCGGAATAGTTGACAAAAAAGTTTGTAACCAGGGGTGCCAGGTGTCGTTACCACTAAGACGAATCCGTCAAAACCCGAAAGGAAACCTGGCATAATGCAGGTAACTCGTAAGATCGTCGCCGCCGCGGCAGTGGCGACCGTTGCCACCCTCGGCCTGGCCACCGTCGTGAGCGCCAACGTTCTCGACGACGCGCAGCAGAAGGCTCAGGTCACGGGCCTGGCCGACGCGGTCTCCTCGGCCAGCAAGGGCTACGACGAGGGCCACGCTCGCTGGTGGGGCATGCACAAGGACGGCTCGCTGGTCGCCATCGACCGCAACGACCTCGGTGCGTTCCAGGCCTGCCACAACTTCGGCTCCGCCACCGGCATCGGCGGCAACGTGCCGGCCGAGGACATCACCGGCATCATCGGCTGGGGCAACGACGGCAACAGCGTGACCGCCGTCAAGACCTGCGAGCAGGACAACGAGCAGAACCGCAAGTGGTACAAGGCTGACGGCAACGGCGTCGTGTCCGTGTCCGACAACAAGGTCGGTCCGTGGCAGGTCTGCCACAACGAGATCTCGGGCTCGGGCATCGGTGGCAACGTGCCGCTGACGAACCCGGTCGGCATCCTGGGTCTGGACAACGACGGCAACTCCGTCGACTCGCTGAAGACCTGCGAGCAGAGCAACGAGCAGAACAACTGACCCTCCCTGGTCAGTGATGCAGGACCCGAAAGAGCCACCTCGGTGGGGTGACTGATTCGGAGCAACACCGCGGCGCCGGGAGCAAGCCTCACTCCTCCCGGCGCCGCTTCTTCGTGTCCGGCCGGGCTCAGAGTGTGCGGAGGTCGACGCAGGAGCCGTTGGGGAGATCCCGGGTGAGCAGGGACCAGATGCCGGTGGCCGCCGCCTCGGGCGTGGTCAGGGCGCCGGTGCGTTCGAGCTCGAGGAAGCGGCTCACGGCCGGGAAGACGGTCTCGTCGGTCGCGCGGATCTCGGACTGCATGGCGGTGTCGACAACGCCTGGCGCCACGGCGATGACACGGCCGCCGTCGGCGGGTTGTTCCTGGCCGACGGTCCGGACCCAGTGCTCCACTGCTGCTTTGCCTGCGTTGTACGACGACCAACCGGCGTACGCCGTTGTCGCGGCGCCGGAGGAGAGCATGACCAGGTGCCGCTCGCAGGTGAGGTGCGCCGACGCGCGGAGGAACGCGGCGCCGAGGACCTGCGGCGCGGCCGAGTTCAGCAGGACGGCCCGGTTGTAGGCGTCCGGATCCGCCTCGGCCGCCGGGCCGATGGGCGTGATCGTGCCGGCGTTGTGGATGAAGACCACGCGCTCACCGTCGTACGCCGCCAACTCGTCGGCGAACTGCGCCGCGACCCGCGACCAGTCCGCGGGATCCGCGAGGTCGGCCTTGAAGTGTTCGGCCGCGCCCCCGCCACGGGAGATGTCGATGATCCGGGCGTCCGGGAAAGGCACCGCAGCAACCAGCGCGGCACCGATCCCGGCAGAGGCCCCGGAAATCCAGACGAGACTACTCAACGGTCACTGGCGCCAGGCGCGGGCGACCTGCAGGAACAGATCGTTGGCCTCGCGTTCGCCGATAGTGACGCGGACGCCTTCGCCGGGGAACGGGCGGACCGAGACCCCTTCGGCCTGGACCGCCTCGGCGAACCTGACCGTGTCCTCGCCCAGGTCGAGCCAGACGAAGTTCGTCTCCGACTCCGGCACGTCCCAGCCGGCGGCCCGGAGCGCGGCCATGACCCGCTGCCGCTCCTCGACCAGGGCGTCGACGCGCTCCAGCAACTCGTCCTCGACACCGAGGGACGCGATCGCGGCCGCCTGGGCCACGTAGCTGACGCCGAACGGCAGCGCGCACTTCCGGATCGCGGCGACGACGTCCGGGTGACCGATCGCGTATCCGACCCGGAACCCGGCCAGCCCGTAGGCCTTCGAGAACGTCCGCAGGACGAGCACGTTCGGCCGGTCGCGGTACAGCTCGACACCGTCTACGACGTCGGTCTCCCGGACGAATTCGCGGTACGCCTCGTCGATCACGACCAGCACGTTCGACGGTACGGCGTCGAGGAACGCGACCAGCTCGTCGCGGCGTACCACCGGGCCGGTCGGGTTGTTCGGCGTACAGACCAGCACGACCTTGGTACGGTCGGTGATCGCCGCCTCCATCGCCTTGAAGTCGTGGCGGGCCTCGGCGGTCAGCGGGACCTTGACCGACGTCGCGCCGGTCAGCTGCACCGCGATCGGGTACGCCTCGAACGAGCGCCAGGCGTAGATCACCTCGTCACCGTCGGCGACCGTCGCCTGCAGCAGGTGGTACAGCAGCGCGACCGAACCGGTCCCGACCGCGAGATCGCTCACCGGCACGCCGAACCGGGCGGACAGCGCCTCGAGCAGCTCGACCGCGCCCATGTCCGGGTACCGGTTCATGTGCGCAGCGGCCTCGGTCGCGGCGGCGAGCACCCCGGGCAGCGGCGGGTACGGGTTCTCGTTGCTGGACAGCTTGTACGTCGGGCGGCCGTCGGAGCGCTCCGGCGGACGGCCCGGCTTGTAAGCCGCGACATCGTCCAGACAGGCGCGAAAGCGAACCTCGTTGTCAGGGGTCATGCTCGCAGGTTAGTCCTTACCGATTCCCAGAACCACCCTGTCCCGAGTGACCTGCCGCGAGGGTTTGACTCCGGGTACACCGAGCCTCAAACTGACTGATTGTCGGACAATCAGGGGATCTGGCGATCAGGTCTCAACGGTCATGGGAGGGTGTTCATGGGACAGCCGCTGGAGTGGGGTCGTCGGTATCTGATGGTTCGGCCGGACCACTTCCGGATCGACTACGTGATCAACCCGTACATGTCCACCCACGACCAGCCGGACCCGGCGCTGGCGCTCAAGCAGTGGGAGTCGCTGCGCCAGGCGATCGTGGACGCCGGCGGCACGGTCGAGGTGCTCGACCAGCGCGAGGACTCGCCGGACATGGTGTACGCGATGAACCTCGGGCTGGCCACCGCGGACGGGCGCGCGATGCTCTCGCACATGCGGTTCGAGCCGCGCCGGAAGGAGTCGCTGAGCGCGGCCGACTGGTTCACCAGGAACGGCTTCCGGCTCGAGCGGACCGGCGGTGAGGGCGTCGGGGCGCACTTCGAGTCCGGCGACGCGTTCGTGTTCGGCGACAGCCTGGTCGTCGGGTGCGGGCCGCGGACCGAGGTCGAGGCGCTCAAGCAGCTCGCGACCGAGTGGAACATCCGGGTGCGCGGGCTGCGGATCGCGCATGAGGGGATGTACCACCTCGACCTGCCGTTCTGCCCGGTCGACAGCACCCACGCGATGGTCTACCCGCCGGCGTTCGACGCCGCGAGTCAGGCCGAGCTGTCCGGGATCGTCCCGGACCCGATCGTGCTCACCGACGAGGAGGCGTTCGCGTTCAGCGGGAACTCGATCGTGGTCGGCGAGACGATCATCATGCCGGCCTGCTCACCGCGGCTGCACGAGATCTTCACCGGGCTCGGGTTGCGCGTCGTCGTCCTGGACCTGTCCGAGTTCCACAAGGGCGGCGGCTCGGCCCGCTGCCTCACCAACCCGCTCGACTTCCCGCTGACCCCCATCACCAGCCCAGGCGGCGAACTCATCCTCCCCGCCTGAGTCGGGCTGGGTTACTTGTCGGCCTTCCAGACGATGTCGAGGGTGTTGGGGTCCCAGCCGTAGCCCTTGATCCATTGGAGGGCCTTGGTTTTGGCCTCGGGGGTCCAGGTCTCGATGACGATCGAGATCGCCTCGGGGTTGTTGGGGTCGGACTTGGAGCGGGTGTACGTCGCCTGGAAGCCGGGGCCGATGTACGGGAGCTGCGCGAGGATCGGGTACTTGGCCTTCAGCCGGCTCTGGATCTCGTCGTAGCGCCTGCTGGCCTGCTCCTCCAGCTCTGCTTCCTGCTCGGGGTTGTTCTTGGTCCACTCCCGGCCCTCGGCGCTGTTGGCGTACAGATACATCTTGTAGCTCAGCGGGTCGCTGCCGGAGGTGAACGTCTTGGTGTAGCTCTGGAAGCCGCGCCGCGAGCCCACCAGGGTGTGCGTGCCTTCCTTGATCTTGACCTCGCCGTTCGCCGGGATCTCGTGGCCGTCCAAGGTGAGGGTCAGATCGTTCGGGATCGACGCCACGGACAGCGTCGTCTCCGAGCCGCCGCTGCCGCGGAACAATATGATGCCGCCGATCAGGATCAGCACGACCGTCAGTGCGGCGACACCGACCATCAGTCCGCGATTCGACTCCCGCATGATGCGCTACTCCCTACTTCTTCAACCGCGCGACGGCGTACCTCGTGCCGACCTCGTACGCGTTGGTCGCCTCCGGCACGTGCCCCGGGCCGGGGGCGTCGCCGTCCAGCGAAGCGCTCGCCGAGTTGTGGCCGTCGGCCCACGGTCCGACGAACAGGTACGTGTGACCGGGGCCGATCAGGATGTCGCCTGGCTGCAGCTTCGACTCGTCCCAGTCGTCATGCACCTCGTACTTCGAGGAACTCCGCAGGTACTGCTCCTGCACCCCGGTGGATACGTCGGGGTAGTCGGGGTCGGCGCCGCTCATGTGCATCACGGTAGCCACGAATCGGCCGCAGTCGGTCCAGGCGATGTCGTCGCTCTCCGAGGCGTTGTTGTACTTGTGAAAATTCTGCTGATAAGCGTCGGTCGCGGCGTCCTTGTATGGCTGCGTGTTGTGGTTCTCGGAAGGCCAGGCGAGGTTCTTCGCGACCTCGGCGATGTTGCCGCTGCCGGCGCCGCAACCGCCTCCGGTACTGGCCGCCGCGTCTCCGCCGCCGGCGGGTGCCGAGCCGGCGAACTGGTCGAACACGTGCCGAGCGTTCGCCTTGCGCTCGGCGTACCGCTCGTGGTTCGGGTTCTCACTGCCGGCGAACCGCTCGAACATGTGCCCGAACTGGTACGCGGCGTCCTCGACCGACGTCGCTCCCTTGATCGCCCGCCCGGCGGCCCCTTCCGCGAGCGGCGGGTCGCCGTTGAGCTGTTTGACCAGGAACTCCAGCTGGTAGCCCAGCGAGGCGATCTTCTCGTCCGGGACACCCGCGTCCCGGGACGGGTTGATCATCTTGCCGGCCGGTGTCCACTGCACGATGCCCCAGCCGAGCGAGGAGTTGACCACCGCGTTCGGCATGCTGACGGTGCCCGGGCTCGTGCCCTGCAGGCGGGCCGGCTCGACGCTCGACTCGCTGATCATGTTGCCGACGATGCCCGCGGCCTGCTCCTTGGAGTAGCCGTTCTGGACGAAGAAGTTGAATGCCTTCTGCAGGTTGTTGGCCCCGGACAGGTTGCCGTCGACGCAGCTGCAGCCGCCACCCTTCGAGGTGTCGATCTCGAACAGGTTCTCTTCCGGCTTCGGGACGATCGACCACTTGTTGTTGTTCTCCTGGTCGGCCCACATCTCCCAATGCAGGTGCACGCCGGCGAGCCCGACCGGAGCCCCCTGGCCGTCGGTCCCCTCGTTGCCGACGCCGGCCGTGCCGATCACGTCGCCGCGCTTGACCTGGGCGCCATTGGCGACGCTCACGGTCTTCAGGTACTTGTACCGCGTCTCGACGCTCTCGAGGGTGACGGTGTCCCCGTTCTTCGAGGCCATCCGGATCCGGACCTCGTGCGCCGACGCAGCGACGACGTTGCCGTCGTGCGACGCGTAGACCTTGGCGTCCTCGTCGACCTTGAAGTCGTAGCCCTGGTGGAAGAAGGACCACTCGCCGTCGATCTGGTGCCGATCGGTCGGCCAGCCCATCATGGGTTCGTCCTGGGCGTGCTGCGCGCACTGCGCCTCGGCCGAGTCCAGCCCGCCCAGAACGCTGAGCAGCATCAGCAGCACGATGACCAACGGCAGCAGCAGCACCAGCCCGATCGCACCAAGGAGCTGAGCCGGACTGATCTTTCCCACGCTCTGCTCCTCGCTGCTCCGAGTGGCTCCCCGCGCCGGTCCGCGGGAAGGGGCGGCCACTAGAGGGAAATGCTGCCCGAAAACCGGGTCATGAGGTCGGAAGTTATCCACAGGCAGCTGTCCGGGGCCGGGTCGGGCGCGACAACGAGCCGGGTCTGGACGAGAATCTCGGTATGTACGAACGGCTGCGGGTGGACCGCTCGACCACGGTGGACCGGGTGGTCGACGCGCTGCGGGGCGCCCTGTTCGCCGGTGACCTGCAGCCGGGGACGCCGCTGCGCGAGCAGCCGCTCGCCGAGGCGCTCGGGGTTGCCCGGAGCACCATTCGCGAGGCGATGACCATGCTGGTCACCGAGGGACTCGCCGTCCGGGAACCGAACAAGGGGGTCAGCGTCGCGATCCTGCACCCCGCGGCGGTGGCCGACATCTGCCGCGCCCGGTTCGTGCTCGAGTCCGCCGGGATCCGGGCCTGGTACGACGCCGACGAGGCGGCCCGGGAGCGGGTCCGGGAGGCGATGCGGGTGTTCGCCGCGACCGCCAAGGACGGCGCGGACCCGGAGGCGATGACCGAGACCCACCTGGCCATCCACCGCAGCCTGGTCGCGCTGACCGGCAGCGAGCGGCTGATCGCGACCGCCGACTCGATCACCGGTGAGGCCCGGCTCGCGCTGGCCCGGGTGGACGCGCTGCGGCAGGACGCGCGCCAGCAGGTCGCGTCCCACCGCAAGCTCATCCGGCTGCTCGAGCGCGGGGAGCTCGACGAGTGCGTCGAGGAGCTCCGCCATCACCTCGCCGGCGCCGAGGAGTCGCTCCTCGAGGCCATCGCGATGCCTCCGGGCTGACCCTCAGACCAGTCCGTCGGCCGTCACGTCGTACGTCGTCGAACCGACTCGGAGACCGGTCAGGCGGGCGTCCGGGTCGAGTGCCGCGACCTGCGGGCTGGCGGTCACGGTGCCGTCCAGGGCGACCTCGATGCCGAAGATGCCCTCCAGCACCAGGCTGACCCAGGCGCCGGACGACGAGCAGGACCAGTCGATCAGGTACGGGAACTGCGGCGGCGACTTCCGCGCCCCGCCGGCCATCGCCGGCTGGGCCTCCTCGACGAAGTGCGCCTGCCCGCACGGCCCCTGGTTCGCCGTCTTGGCGAGACCCGGCAGCCAGTCGAGCAGTACGTCGCCCCGCCCGAGCGCGAACAGGGCGCGCCCGGCGTCCGCCGGCCAGGCCGGGTACGCGCCGTTCCACTGGTGGTCCGGCCGGACGCTGAATGCGGCATCCGCGTCGTACGGCGACAGCGCGCGCATCCAGGTGGGCGTCTGCAGCTCCCGCTGGAAGAACGAGACCATCTCGGCGCACTGCGACTCGGACAGGTCGTCGGGGATCGTCGTACCGACGATGTTGAAGTCGTAGCAGTGCCGGACCGGGACGAGCGACCCGTCGGGCTGCCGCGCGTGCCAGAAGCCCTTGCCCTCGACGTACAGCTCGTTGACATGGCCGGCCTGCGCCGAGGCCTCCTTGCGGAGGAGCACGGCACGGTCCGCGTCACCGGAGCGATCCGCGATCTCGGCCGCCACCCGCATGCACCAGACGTTGGCCGCGTTGAAGCTCGCCACCTCGTGCACGTAGCTGCTGACACACTCCAGCAGGTTGTCGATGCCGCCGTAGTCGGCCAGTGCGTGCTCACCGCGCAGCCCGCGCCAGGCGGTCGCCCAGTCGTGCACATGGTCGCCGACCGCCTTCGGCCCGACGGTCGCGTCGAGGAACGCGTCGTCCCCCGTGAAGCGCACGTAGTCGCGCACCAGCCTGGTCATGGCGAAGTCGTTGACCGAGTACCAGTAGCCGACCGGTCCCCCGGTCAGCCACTCGGTGCCGAAGTGCTTGTGGGTGTCCAGGTCGATCCAGTGCTCGATGTGCTTCCGCATCGGCTCCGGGTCGAGCAACGCATGCGTGAGCGAGGACAGGCTGTAGTCCCAGATGAACGTCGTGGTCTGCCAGTACCGCGGCATCAAGGTGTCGTACGTCCGGCCGAGCACGCTGGCCGGGTTGTCCCGCCGGAACCAGATGACTCCGAGCACACCCCACCAGTACAGCTTCCGCAGCGCCTCGTTCGACGTCTCCAGCACCGGCAGCGAGCCGCTGAACCCGTCGCTGGCCGGGTCGAAGGCGTCCGCGATCGCCACGTCCCACATGCTCTCCGCCACCGAGATCACGGCAGGTACGTCGGCCACGCACACGTCGAAGTGCTCCGTCGCCTCCTCCAGCGACCCCGCCAGCACGTGCACGTACGACAGCCGACCGCGCCCACGCTCGTCCAGCACGACAGTTGCCTCGAGCACGGACCTGTCCACGGTGCCGGGCACATCAAGACCTTGCACACTGACGGCTGAGGCGGACTCGCCGGTGCCGACAACCCGATTGTCGACAACCCGCAGGACGTTCGGCTCGGACGGCGGCTCCGGGCGCAGCCAGCCGGCGGACGAGCGAGTCGCGGTACTGGCCAGTGCAAGCCCCAGCCGCACGGACCGCCCTGGTTGCCCGGACACGTCCAACTGTACGACGACAGCTGGTCGGCCGGGGGCGCAGGCGGTCGTGGTGCGCAGGTCGAGGCCGTCGACCGAGGTGGAGCGCACGACGCAGTCCGGGCGCCACACCACCTCGACCGTGCCGCCGTACGAGCGGGCCAGCCGACCGTCGACGTACAGCTGGCCGGTGATGGTGTCGCCGTGCGAGTACGGCGGGAAGTTCACGCTCCGGATCGCCATCACGTCGTGGTCGACCTGTGCCGTGCCGAGAAAGTTCGTCAGCCCGGGCGGGTTGAACATGTCGTCGTAGGTGTGGGTGAGGACGTCGCTGGCCAGGTCGGCGCTGCGCGGGATCATGAGGGGTCTGCCCAATCGGTGTTCGGTAGCAGGGGGTACCAGTCCGGGCGGGCCGGATCGCGGTCGTACGGGTACGGGCCGAGCTCGCGGAACAGCTCGGCGTACTCGGCCAGCTTGTCGCGGTCCAGCTCCACGCCCAGGCCGGGCGCGTCCGGGACCGCGATCGCGCCGTCGGCGTACGGGAGCTTGCCGCCGGCAATGATGTCGTCGCGCAGGTGGTGGTAGTGCGCGTCCGCGGCGAACGACAGGTTCGGGACGACGGCGCCGAGGTGGAGCATCGTCGCGAGCTGGATGCCGAGCTCGCCGGAAGAGTGCACCGCGACCCCGAGCTGGAACGTCTCGCAGACGCCGGCCGCCTTGACACACGGCCGGATGCCGCCCCAGAACGTGGTGTCCAGCAGGATCACGTCGACCGCGGGGTCGCGGACGTTGGCGGCCAGCTGCTCGAAGTTCACCACGACGGTGTTGGTGGCGAGCGGGATCGGTGTGTTCTCGCGGACCCGGCGCATCCCGTTCAGGCCCCAGGTCGGGTCCTCGAGGTAGTCGTTGTCGAGGTCCTCGATGCCGCGGGCGAACCGGATCGCCTCCTCGACGCCGAACGCGCCGTTCGGGTCGAACCGCACCCGGTGCCCCGGGAAGGCCTCGGCCAGCGCCCGGAAGCACTCGCGCTCGTAGTCCGGCGGGAACACGCCGCCCTTCAGCTTGTGCACGCTGAACCCGTGCGCGTCGACCAGCGAGCGGGCATGGGCGACGAGTTGGTCCGGCGTACGGATCTCGCCGGTGCCGTCGTCCGCGGCGTGCCGGAAGAACAGGTAGCTCGCGAACGGCACGCGCTCGCGGACCTTGCCGCCGAGCAGGGCGTGCACCGGGACGCCGAGCTCGCGACCCTGCAGGTCCAGGCAGGCGAACTCGATCGCGGCGAGCAACTGGGTCCGGTTGTTGTAGAGGCTCGCGGTCGGGTTGGCGAGCATCCAGCGCAACGCCTCGGTGCGGGCCGGGTCGTGGCCGACCAGGTACTCCTTCAGCCCGGTGACGGCGGCCTCGGCGCTCTGCCCGCCGCCGCCCATCTCGCCGAGACCGATCAGGCCGTTGTCGGCCTCGACCTCCACCACAGTTCGGACGAAGCGTCCCCAGTGCGCCCCGTTGCTGTGCCGTAGCGGCGCCTCGAGCGGCATCGTCACCGTGGTCGCGCGCACGTCGACGATTTTCACTTCGCGTCCTCCGGCAGTACGACGGCCAGCCCGGCGGTCAGCCCGCCGTCGACCTTCACGTCGGCTCCCGTCACGAACGACGCCGCGGGCGAGGACAGGAAGTAGATGACCTCGGCAACTTCTCCCGGTGTCGCGACCCGTCCGAGCGGATGCGAGCGTCCCCACTCCGCCACCACCTCGTCGGTACTGCGCCCGCCGCCGAACTGAGCGGCCGACGTCCGCAGCATCGGGGTGTCGACCGAGCCCGGGCAGACCGCGTTCACGCGGATCCCGTCCGGGGCGTGGTCGACCGCCATCGCCCGGACCAGGCTGAGCAGGGCGCCCTTTCCCATGCTGTACGCCGCGACGCTCGTCTGCGCCGCATAGGCCTGCACGGACGCGACCACCACAACACTCCCGCCCCGCGGCAGGTGCGGCACGAACGCCTGGCAGGCGAAGAACACGCCACCGACGTTGATCGCCATCACCTCGTCGTACACATCGCTGGGCGTGTCGACGACGGTTCCGTACCGCTGGACGCCCGCTGCACAGACCAGCACGTCCACCGCGCCGATCTCCTCCGCGACGGAGGCGAGCGCGGCCCGGTCCGAAACATCCACCTGCACGCCAGTTGCCTGGTCGCCGACAGAAGAGATGTCGCGGTCGAGCACGACGACCCGGTCACCGGCCTCCAGGAACCGTTCCACGGCACCTCGTCCGATGCCGGCGGCGCCGCCGGTCACGACGACTGTGCGGCTACTCATATATGTCCTCCGAGAATCAGAACTGACCGAGGGCGAGGCCCCGGGAGAAGAAGCGTTGGGCGGCGAGGAAGAGGATGACGGTAGGCAGCGAGACGAGCAGGCCGCCGGCCAGCACGGTGGGCAGCGCCGCGCCGCCGTACGTGCTCTGCAGGCCGGTCAACGCCGGCATGATCGGCCGCACCGACTCCGACTGGCTCAGGGTCAGGCCGAGCAGCAGGTCGTTCCAGACGAAGGTCGCCTGCAGGATGAAGATCGCGGCGAGCGCCGACCCGGCCATCGGCAGGTAGATGCTGCGGAAGATCCGGAACAGCCCGCCGCCGTCGACCACCGCGGCCTCGAACACGCTGCGCGCGATGCCGGTGAAGAAGTTCCGCATCACGAACGCCGAGAACGGCACGCTGATCGCGGTGTACACGATGATCATCCCGGTCCGGGTGTCGTACAGCCCGGAGTTCGCGTACCCGGAGAACAACGGCATCAGGATCATCTGCAGCGGGAAGATCGTCCCGCCGAAGATGAACACGAACCAACCGAAGCCGCGCTTCAGCCGCAGGACGACGATCGCGTAGCCGGCCGCGGCGCCGATCAGCACCGCGAGCACCGGCGCGACCACGCTGTACATCGTCGTCGCCACCAGCGTGTCACCGAGCGCCGCCTTGCTCCACGCGTCCCCGAAGTTCGCGAACAGCGAGAAGCCGGCCGGTTTCCACACGGTTTTCGCGTCGTACCCGTCGACGGACTTGGACGCGTTGACGATCAGCAGGTAGACCGGCGCCAGCCAGATCAGCCCCAGCAGGACCAGGAACCCTGTCTTAACCTTGCTCACGGGCGTCCCCCAACTGGTAGCGCAGGTAGAGGACCGAGGCCGCGAAGGTGACCAGGCTCAGGAACAGCGCGATCGCCGCGCCCTGGCCGTAGTCGTTCAGCACGAACGTCTCCTTGTACATCGACAGCGCCAAGGTCTCCGAGGACGTACCCGGGCCGCCCTGGGTCATGACCCACACCACGTCGAAGGTCTTCAGGCTGCCGACGATCGACAGTCCGATGACGACTGTGGTGATGGCTCTGAGCTGTGGCCACAAGTGATACCGGAAGAGCTTGAAGCCGTCGGCCCCGTCCAGGCGGGCAGCCTCCAGCGGCTCCGTCGGGATGGACTGGAGGCCCACCACGAACAGGAGGGCGTTGACGCCTGCGGCCTGCCAAGTCGTTGCCACGATCATCATCAGGGTGTTGCCGGGGCCGGACTGCAGCCAACCGGTGTGGGCACCCGGGAGCCCGAAGAAGCCAAGTGCCTGGCCCAGTGCGCCGTCCGGCTGCAGCACGAAGCCCCAGATGACGCCGACGGCCACACCGGAGATCGCGTACGGCAGCAGGAACGGCAGCCGCAGCCAGGTGCCCCACTTGTGGCCGTAGGTGAGTACAGCCACCAGCAGGCCGAGTACGACCGGCAGGGTGATCATGCCCGCGACCCACAGCAGCGTGTTGACCAGTGCCCCGATCAGATCGGGGTCACTGAACATCGCCTTGTAGTTGGCCAGCCCGGACCACACCGGCGAGGCCAGCCCGTCGTAGTCGGTGAAGCTGACGTACGTCGTCCAGAGGAACGGCAGGTAGAGCAGCAGCGCGACCACGCCCGCGGCCGGGAGCCCGAACAGCGGTGCCATCCGGGCTCCGGTCCGCGCGGCGCGGGTGGCGCTCAGCCGGCGGGTCTCCACCGGCCGCTCGGTGACAGCAGTCACTTCTGCTTGGCCCAGTACGCGTCCGCCTCGGCCTGGATCTTCTGCAGGCCCGGCATCGGGTCACCTGGCTTGGTCACGAACGCGCCGAACACCTCGAGCGCCTTGTTCGCCACCGGGACCGGTGTCGCCTCGAACCACCGGTTGATCAGGCGGTAGCCGTTGACGTCCTTGTTCAGCTGCGCCAGACCCGGGTCCTTGACCTCCGCCTTCGGGTTGAACGACAGGTCGCCGCGGGAGTTCGCCCAGGCGGTCTGCGCCTGCGGCGTGACCCACCAGTCGGTCCACTTCTTGACGGTCGACGCGTGGTCCGACGCCGCGGCCGAGCAGACCGGACCGGTCTCGAAGATCATCGAGGTCTTCGGCAGGTCGGGGTTCACGTTCGGGATCACGAAGAAGTCGTAGTCGGTCCCGGCCTTCATCTTCAGCGTGTTCAGGTTGCCGCTGAACCAGGTGCCGAAGTTGATCATCGCGACGTCGCCGTTCTTCAGCTGCGCCTGCGGCTCGGTCTTCGCGCCCGGGTCGCTGAAGTACCCGGCGTCGATCATCTTCTTCCACTCGTTCATCACCTCGACCACGCCCGGGTCGGTGTACTTCGCCTTGCCGGCGGCGAGCGCGTCGTACAGGTCCGGGTCCTTGCCGGCCAGCAGCGTCTCGAACCACACGAACGAGAACAGGATGTTGGTCTGGTAGAACGGCTTCACCCCGGCGGCCTTGACCTTGTCGGCCACCTGCGTCAGCTCGGCCCAGGTCTTCGGGGTCTGGGTGATCCCGGCCTTCTTGAAGACGGCCTTGTTGTAGTACATCACCCAGTAGCCGGCGTTCAGCGGGACGCAGTACTGCTTGTCGCCGAACGTGAAGTACTGCTTGAGCTGCTCGGGGATGTTGCCGTCGGCAATCGCCTTGGTCCACTGGTCGGTGGTCTCGGCGACGAGCTTCTGGTCCACCAGGTCCTGGAGCTCCTTGCCGGTGTGCCAGGTGAACAGGTCCGCCTTCTCCTTGGTCCGGAACGAGGACCGGATGAACGCGGTGTAGGTGTTCGAGTCGGAGTACCCGACCGGCTCCATCCCGACGCCGACGTCCTTCTTGCTCGCCGCGCCGACCTGGGTGAACGCGTCCTTCCACCCGCCCTTGTCGTTGTAGAACTTGAGCGAGTCGACCGGCTTGTCCTCGCCCTTCTTCGGGGCAGCCGCCCCGCCGCCTCCACAGGCGGACAGCGCGAGCGCGCCGGCGATCACCAGAGCCGCCAGCGCCTTGCGGTTGTTGCGTTGCATGTTGATGCGTCCTTCCAGCTCAGGGGTGCTGAAGTCGTTCGTTGATGACGGCCAGTACGCCGTCGAGGTGCTCTCGGGTGAGGAGTTCGGCCAGGTCGGCGTCACCGGAGTGGACCGCGTCGTAGATCGCGCGGTGCTCGTCGAGGTCGGCCTGGCGGTCACCGTGGATGTGCAGGATCTCCAGCTGCTCCCGGGCATTCACGACCGTGACCGACTCGACCACTTCGGCCAGGGTCGAGTTCCCGGAGGCCTGTGCCAGTGAGCGGTGGAAGTCCATGTTCACCTCGGCCAACTGCGCGTGGTCGCCGGAAGCGATCAGCTCGGCCGCACTCTCCAAGTCCTTGGCCATCTGCTCCAGTGCGGCCTCACCACGGGTCTGTGCGGCCAGCGCGGCCACAGGTGGCTCGATGAGGGCACGGGCCTGTAGCAGCTCCACCAACCGGTCCGGGCTCGGCGCCAGCGCCAGCGGGTTCGCCAGAACCAGCCGGCCGACGTTCGGCCCGACGTACACGCCGGAGCCGTGCCGGAGCTCCACAGCTCCGGTCGCCTCCAGTCGGCGCAGCGCCTCCCGGACCGTCGGTACGGCGACCTTGAACCGCTCCGCCAGCGACCGCACCGCCTCGAACTGGTCACCCGGCGCCAGCTTCCGCTCCGCGATCAGGGCGAGCATCGACGTGGCCAGGTCGTCCAGCAGACTGCGCCGCACGACGCCTCCGGTGGCGCTCATCCGGCCGCCGCCAGCGTGACCGAGACGAAGCGCGGGCGGTAGATGCTCACGTCGCCGTACAGCTCGTCGCTCACCAGGCTGTTGACGTTGTAGCTCACCAGCAGCGACGTACCGCGACGCAGGTCAGGGTGGTCGTGGGAGTTGTACGTGATGATATTCCCGCCCGTCTCGGGGGTCTGGTACAGCTCGACCGGCTTCACCCACGGGCCGGTCGGCGAGCAGGAGAAGTACCCGAGGACGCGCTTGCTGAAGAGCTCGTTGGTGTCGTGCGTGACCAGCAGATAGCCATCGCTCCAACGGGTCACACTGTGCTCGTTTGCGACGCCCTGCAGCACTCGGGCCGAGGCGGTCTCGTCGGCCGACCAGCCCGACCCGGTCCAGTACTCCCACGGCTTCGCGGTCAGGTCGTCGCCGCGGACCCGGGCGACGTGCTGGTACTTCGAGGCGCCCAGGTCCTCGACGCCGTAGACGTAGGTGTAGCCGCTGTCGCGGAGCAGCCAGCCGGACCACTGCACGTTCGCACCGGACGGGATCGGCGTGAGGCTCTTCAGCTTGTACGTCGTGCTGTCGAACCGGGCCAGGTAGTTGCTGGCCCAGCGCCAGTCCCACTGCCCGGTCCCGGTCTTCTCGAAGCGCAGGGCGACCACGTCGAGGTCACGGCCAGCATGGCTGGTCTGCGCGGCGCCGAACCAGTACCAGCCGTTGGCCGGCGGCGGGACGAGCGCGGTGGGGCTAGTCGCCGTACCGCCGGTGACCGTCTTCAGTTTCGTGCCCTGCTGGATCACGAACGAGTTGTTGATGAACGGCGTGGTGGTCGGACGGCTGCCGTCCGCGTTCACCGGGCCGAGGAACGTGTCGGAGAAGACCCACGCCGTCCGCCCGCCGGGCAGCGGCACGGAGTAGGTGCTGTCCGCACCCGTCCAGCCCTTCCCGGTGTCGCTGTAGGCGTTGAGGAGGCCTTCGGGCGCCGCGTGCGGCGATGACTGAGCGGTCCAGGTGGTGCTGACGGCGCTGCAACTCGACGGGTCGGCGGCGGCGGGCACAGCGGGGACAGCGAGGCCCGCTGTCGTGAGTGACAACGCGACTACCGCGATCAGTGGACGGGACATGAAAATGATCAGATCACTTGGTCATTTTCGCTGTCAAGAGTCAGGGACGGATCAGGGCGTGTACCGGGAGTGGTGCTACCGCGCGGGTGGGAGGATCGACGGCATGAAGAACTTGATCATCAGGCTGCTCGCCAACGCGATCGCGCTGGGCGTGGCGACCTGGCTCGTGTCCGGGATCACGCTCGAGGGCGCGACCACCGGCCGGCGGGTGCTCACACTGCTGATCGTCGCCGCGATCTTCGGCGTCGTGAACGCGATCGTGAAGCCAGTGGTGAAGCTGCTGTCGCTGCCGCTGCTGATCCTCACCCTCGGCCTGCTGACCTTCGTGATCAACGCGGTCATGCTGTGGCTGACGTCCTGGATCACCGGGAAGCTCGATGTCCAGTTCCACGTCGACGGGTTCTGGGCCGCGCTGTGGGGCGCGCTGATCATCAGCGTCGTCGGCATGCTCATCAACGTCGTGCTGCCGGACAAGGCCGAAGTCCACTAGTGCGCGTCGAGATCGTCTGCACCGGGAACATCTGCCGCTCGCCGATGGGCGAGGTGGTGTTGCGCGCCAAGCTCGTCGAGGCCGGCCTCGACGACGTCGAGGTGACGAGTTCGGGCACCGGCGGCTGGCACGTCGGTGACCGGATGGACCCGCGGGCCGCGGCCGCGCTCCGGCGCCGAGGGTACGACGGCAGCGCGCACCGGGCCCGCCAGTTCGACCGGTCGTGGACACCCGACCTGATCCTCGCGATGGACGCGGGCCACCTCGACACCCTCACCCGGTACGGCGCCGCGGCGCAGCTGTTCGCGCACGACGACGTACCGGATCCGTACTACGGCGAGGACGACGGTTTCGACGAGGTCCTCGCCCAGATCGAGAAGGCGGCCGACCAGTGGGTCGACCGCCTCCGCGCTCAGCTCTGACCGATGCCCGCCTTCAGGGCGACGAACCAGTCGGCGGCCGGGTCGAACGCCTTGCCGCCGGCGATCCGCGGGAACTCGATCGCGCGCAGCTCGTCGCCGCGCTCCTCGTCGTGGCCGACGACGCCGGACTCACCGCGCAGCGCGGCGTCGACGGCGTAGTCGGTGCACTCCTTGATCAGCGCCAGGTCGCGGTCGTTGGCCGCGGCCGAGCGGCTGAAGTACCCGCTCTTCTGCACCATCGTCTTCTCCGCGCCGATCCGCTCCGCGAACTGCTTCGCGAACCAGGCGCCCGGGTTGATGGTGTCCAGCTTCACGTGCCCGAACGGGTCCCGGCCGACCTTTTCGCCGCGCGCCTCCATCTCGGCCACGATCGACTCCACGCCGGCGCCCTCGGACAGGAAGATGTTGACGCAGTCCTCCTCGTCCATCACCTTGCGCAGCCGGTCGGCCTCGGCGTCCAGGTCGATCGTTGCCTCCGGCACGTACACGGCGTCGACGTCCCAGCCGCCCTTGCGCAGGCCGATGCCCGGGTTCCACTCCTGCTCGTCGACCCACTGCTGGTAGGCCTGCGCCGTGGCCGCGGTCAGCCACCCGCAGTTGCGCCCCATCACCTCGTGGACGATCAGCATCCGCGGGTTCGAGCTGTGCTCGGCGATGATGTTGCGGGCGAACAGCGCGCCCTGCTCGGCAGCCGTCCAGGCGCCCAGGCTCTGCCGGATCGGGACGACGTCGTTGTCGATGGTCTTCGGCAGCCCGACCACGGTCAGGTTGTAGTCGTGCTCCTGCAGGTACGCCGCGAGGTCGGCGGCGGTGGTGTTGGTGTCGTCACCGCCGATGGTGTGCAGGACGTCGACGCCGTCCGCGACGAGCCGCTCGGCCGCGACCTGCAGCGCGTTCTGCCCGTCCTGGATCAGGCCGCGCTTCACCAGGTCCGCGGTGTTGGTGAGCTTCACCCGGCTGTTCCCGATCGGGCTGCCGCCGAACTTGTGCAGCAGCGCCGCCTTCTCCCGGACCTCCGGCGTGACCTCGAGGAACTGGCCGCTGAGCAGGCCGTGGTACCCGTTCAGGTAGGCGATGATCTCCACGTCGGGCGCCACCGCGGTGTAGCGCTCGATCAGCCCGCCGACGGCGGACGACAGGCAGGGCGCGAGCCCGCCGGCGGTGAGCAGGGCAACTCTGCGGACAGACTTGTCGGCAGCCATGGGTCAGGGTCCTTCCGGAAGTCGCTGAAGTCGCCACCAGACTAGTGATGCGGACCACTGTGGGAGGTGGTCGGGCCGTGATGCGGACCTCCATCACTCACCAAGTCGCTCCGACAGGCTCGTCCCACGCTGAGCTGCGGCGTGAGCCGCCGCGCTAGGCGAGGTTGGTGAGTGGCCCAGGTCCGCGGAGCGGGACCGACCTCGGCGGCACCGGGGTGGAGACGATGAACGAACTGGTCGTCTGCCCGTGCGGCAGGAACTTGTCCAGCACCTCCTCCAGCGCGGCGATCTCGGCGACCTGGACGCGCATCAGGAAGCAGTCTTCGCCGGAGATCCGATGGCACTCGACGACCTCCGGGACGCGGCCGGCGAGCTCGATGATCTTCGGAATCTGGTTGGGGCCGGGGCGCAGCCGCACCCAGGCGGCGACCGGCCGGCCGAGCGCGGCGGGGTCGATGTCGAGGCGGTACCCGCGGATCACGCCCGACTCCTCCAGCCGCGCCACCCGCTCGCGCACCGTCGGCGTGGACACCCCGAGCCGGCGGGCGAGCTCGGTGGTCCGCAGCCGGGGATCGGCGGTCAGCTCGTCCAGGATTCGGGTATTGAGCTCATCCAGCATCTGACTTCTCGTTTCGGTAAGCAAGATCGCCTCCTGGGCTCCGAATCACCATGGATCGCCGCAGACTTCATTTCTACTGTAATGAGCGTGACAACACTTACCGAAGCCCGGCCGCGGATCGGCCTCGCAGCCGGTGCTGCTGCTGCCACGGTCGTGCTGTGGGCGTCGTCGTTCGTCGCCATCCGGCACGTCGGCACCCAGATCTCCGCCGGCCCGCTCTCGCTGGCCCGGCTCGGCCTGGGCAGCGTCTTCCTCGGGGCCTTGCTGGTCAAGCGGCAGCAGCCCGCAGTACGGCGCTGGCCGGTCCGGCGCGACTGGTTGCCGCTGACCGCGTGCGGTGTGCTGTGGTTCGGCGTCTACAACCTGGCTCTCAACGAGGCCGAGCGCCGGCTCGACGCCGGTACGGCGGCCATGCTCGTCCACATCGCGCCGCTGCTGATCGCAGTGCTCGCCGGACTGGGTCTGGGCGAGGGTTTCCCGCGGCAGTTGGTGATCGGCGGCCTGGTCGCGTTCGCCGGCATCGTCGTGATCGGTACGTCGACGTCCAGCGGCCGCGCCGAGACGTGGGGCGTGGTGCTGTGCGTGGTCGCCGCCATCTCGTACGCCGTCGGCGTGGTGACGCAGAAGCCGCTGCTCAGCCGTCTGCCCGCCGCTGAGGTCACCTGGCTCGCCTGCACGATCGGCGCGGTCGTCTGCCTGCCGTTCGCACCGAGACTGGTCACTGAGCTCCAGGCCGCGGACGCAGCGACCATCTGGTGGGTCGTGTACCTGGCAGCGTTTCCGACCGCGCTCGGCTTCACCACTTGGGCCTTCGCGCTCCGCCGTACGAGTGCTGGACGCATGGGCGTCACCGTCTACGCCGTACCGGTTGTCGCGATCGTCCTGGCCTGGCTGTCGCTGGGCGAGGCTCCCACCGCACTGGCCCTCACCGGCGGCGCACTGTGCCTGGCCGGCGTGGCCATCTCCAGGAGGACAGCATGAAGTTCGGTGTGTTCGTTCCGCAGGGCTGGCGGATGGATCTGGTCGAGCTGGCGGACCCGGTCGAGCAGTGGGAGGCGATGACCGCTGTGGCCAAGGCGGCCGACGCCGGTCCCTGGGACTCGATTTGGCTCTTCGACCACTTCCACACCGTCCCTGAGCCCGCCCGCGAGACCGTCTTCGAGATGTGGACAACCACAGCCGCCCTGGCCCGGGACACGACCCGGGTGAACCTGGGTCAGCTGGTCGGCTGCAACGGGTACCGCAACCCCGCGCTGCTCGCCAAGATGGCGGCCACGGTGGACGTGGCCAGCCACGGCCGGATGTACGCCGGGATCGGCGCCGGCTGGTCGGAGCACGAGTGGCGGGCGTACGGCTACCCCTGGACGAGCCAGAAGGAGCGGATGGGCTCGTTCAAGGAGTCCGTCGAGCTCCTGCATCGGCTGTGGACCGAGGACGAGGTCGTGTTCCAAGGGCAGTACCACTCCGTCGACAAGCCTTACGTCGTCCCGCGGCGCCGCCCCAAGCTCTGGATCGGCGGCGGCGGCGAGCGGGTCACGCTGCGGCTGGTGGCGAAGTACGGCGATGCCTGCAACTTCGGGACCGGACGTGTCGACGTCATCGAGCAGAAGCTGGCGATCCTCCGCAAGCACTGCGACGAGGTCGGCCGCGACTACGACGAGATCATCAAGTCGACCAGCCTGAACGTGTTTCCGGTCGAGGCAGGTGCCGACCCGGTGGCCGCGACAGCCAGGGCCCGTGGGCGGTACAGCCTGGAGGAGTTCCTGGAGATCGGCTCCGGCGGGACGTCACATGTGCTGGCAGAGCTGGTCACGACGAAGCAGCTGAGCGAGCACGTGGAACAGCTGGCGGAGGCCGGTGTCGACTACGTGATCTCGTACATCCCCGGCGTCGCCTACGACCACGAGCCGCTACAGCGCTTCGCCGAGGAGGTCGTTCCGCAGTTCAGCTAGCCGCCGGTGGATCCCGTCGTACGCCGTCACGTCTGGGAGGAGGCGCTTCGGGACCTTGGTGACAACGCTGTAGTTGGCGTCAACCACGTTGGCCAATGGGACCTCACTGACCTGGCTGAGCAGCTGGTACGCGTCCAGCTTGTCCAGTCCGTACAGCTCGCCGAGCCAGCGCACCATGTCGACCTGACCGGCCCGCCACGCGTCCTCGAGCGGCCGGCTCGAGCCGACGACAGACAGGTAGTCGTCACTCTCCAGCCGCGGCCAGACCGGTCCGGGCGTCTTCAGCAGGTCGACGATCAGTACGACGTTCATCGCGCCCTCGACCGCGGTGCCGCAGGACTCGCCCTCACCCTGCCGGTAGTGACCGTCACCGACCGAGAACAGCGCGCCCTCGACGTTCACGTTCAGGTAGCAGGTGGTTCCGGAGCGCATCTCCGGGGTGTCCATGTTCCCGCCGAAGGTGTCCGGCACCAGCGCCGAGCGGACCTCACCGCCCGCCGGGGCCACCCCGACGGTGCCGAGCATCGGCTCGAGCGGCAGCGCGACCTCCAGATCGCTGCCCTGCGCCTGGAAGCCGACCGTCCGGCGAGCGCTGTCCACCTCGTAGATCCAGGTCCGCTCCGGCAGCGGGTCCTGCAGCGTCGCGGTCCGGTCCGTGCTGGTCAGGCCGCCGAAGAACGGGATCGTCGCGGACGGGCCGCACCCGGCGTACCGGAGGCACCCCGCCGAAGGTCCAGGCGAAGTTGGCGGGCTCAGGTGTGAATTCGACAATGTCCACGTCTGGCAACCTATTGGTGAGGATCAGCGGGTTCTCAGGCGATTCTCACAGAAGCGACCTACTCTCGGTCACGGAACTTCGAGTGGAGCGGGGCAGACGATGCGGGTACTGGTGGTGGACGACGACCGGGCGGTCCGGGACTCGCTGCGCCGTTCGCTGGAGTTCAACGACTTCGAGGTGGTGACCGCGTCCGACGGCGCCGAGGCGCTCGCGGTGATCGGCAACGTCGAGCCGGACGTCGTCGTGATGGACGTGATGATGCCGCGGCTGGACGGGCTGGAGACCACCAAGGCCTTGCGGGCCGCGGGCAACAACGTGCCGATCCTGGTGCTCACCGCGCGGGACGCGGTCGCGGACCGGGTGGACGGCCTGGACGCCGGCGGCGACGACTACCTGACCAAGCCGTTCGCGCTGGAGGAGTTGCTGGCCCGGCTGCGCGCGCTGCTGCGCCGCAGCACCACGCCCGGCGAGGGCGGCCAGCGCGGCGAGGTGCTGCAGTACGCCGACCTCGTGGTCGACGTCGACGCGCACGAGGTGCACCGCGGCGACGTGCCGATCCAACTCACCCGCACCGAGTTCTCGCTGCTCGAGCTGCTGATCCGCAACCCGCGCCGGGTGCTGGAGCGCGCGGTCATCCTGGACGCGGTCTGGGGCTACGACTTCCCCACCACGGCGAACTCCCTCGAGGTCTACATCGGCTACCTGCGGCGCAAGACCGAGGTCGAGGGCCTGCCCCGCCTGATCCACACCGTCCGCGGTATCGGGTATGTGCTGAGGGACACCCCGCCGTGAGCCAGCAACACCCCGAGGGCTTTCCGTCGTACACCGACCGGCCGCAACCGCAACCCGCACCACCTGTTGCCAAGAGCAATGGAAACCGTGTGGCGGCGACAGCCGCCCGCACCCAGAGCTGGTGGAACGAGACGCTCCACAAGCTGACCCTGCACGCCCGCGTGACGCTGCTCGCGGCGGTCGCGGTCGGCCTGGCGGTGGCGATCGTCAGCGTCGCTGCGTACGTCACGGTGCGTCAGCAGATGTACCAGAATCTGGACGACAGCCTGATCCAGCGCGCCAGCCAGGCCTCCCAGAAGGGCATCCTGACCAACCTCTACAACCTGCAGAACGCCTCGGCCGACGCCTTGGGCCTGAGCGACATCCGGGTCGGCGTCCTGAGCGCCGACGGCCAGAAGTGGGCGCCACGGAACAGTCCGCTCCCGCCGATGGGGCCGGACGAGCTGCAGATCGCCCAGAACCAGGGCAACGAGGCCAGTCTGCGCACTGTCGGTCTACGCAACGGCGGCTCCCACTTCCGGGTGGTTGCCGTGCCGGCCCGCTACTGTCCCGCCAACGCACCCTGCGACGAGGAGCCCGGCCTGTACCAGCCGGGCGCCCTGGTCGTCGCGCAGTCGCTGGGCGCGATCGACCAGACACTGCACAACCTGGGTATCGTGCTGTGGGCGTTCGGGCTGATCGGCGTCATCGGCGCCGCGCTCGCGGGCAACGCGGTGGCGCGGTCCGGCCTGCGCCCGCTGGCGCGGCTGACGAGCGCGGCGGAGCACGTCGCGCGCACCGAGGACCTGAAACCGATCCCGGTCGCCGGGACCGACGAGATCTCCCGGCTGGCGATGGCGTTCAACGCGATGCTCGGCGCGCTCGCACAGTCCCGCGACCGGCAGCGCCGGCTGGTCGGCGACGCGGGCCACGAGCTGCGTACGCCGCTGACCAGCGTCCGGACGAACCTGGACCTGCTCGCGCAGGCCGACAAGCGCGGCGGCCTCCGGCCCGAGGACCGACAGCAACTGCTGGACGACGTCCGCGCGCAGATGGACGAGCTGACCACGCTGATCGGCGACCTGACCGAGCTGGCCCGCGACACCCCGCAGGTGCGGAACGCGGAGCTGATCGAGCTGTCCAACGTGGTCGAGGACGCGGTCATCAAGGTCCGGCGTCGTGCGCCCGGACTGGAGTGGGACGTCCAGCTCACGCCGTTCCCGGTGTGGGGTGACGAGCGGCTGCTCGGGCGCGCGGTCACGAATCTGCTCGACAACGCCGCGAAGTACAGCGTTCCCGACGGCGCGGCGCAGCACAGCGACGGGCAGCCCGTCGGGCACGTCACGGTCCGGCTCGTGGACGGCGTACTGACAGTCACCGACTCCGGGCCGGGGATCGCCGAGGCGGACCTGCCGCACGTGTTCGACCGGTTCTACCGGTCCAGCGAGGCGCGCGGCCGCCCCGGGTCCGGGCTCGGCCTGGCGATCGTGAAGCACGCGGCCGAGCAGCACGGCGGGATGATCTACGCGCGGAACGTGCCGGGGGCCGGCGCCCAGTTCACGCTGTGGCTGCCGCACGCGGCGACCCAGACCCGCTGAGAGTTCCTGACAGATCCTTCAGAGGATCTTCATGGAGTTCTTCGGTCACTCCGAGCTGATCTTCAGGGCCCTCTCAGGTCCGGCCGAGACAGTATTGCCATGACCGAGAACCAGCCGCAGCAGCCGCAGAACCAGCCCGGCCACGACGTACAGGGACCGCAGGGGCCGGAGCGGACGCAGCAGCTGCCGATGTACGGGCAGCATCAGCAGCAGCAGTTCGCGCCGCAGGGCGGGCAGCCGCGGCTGGACTCGGGGCCGCAGGGGCAGCGGCCGGGACAGTACTCCACAGGTGGGAGTGCGTATCCGCAGTTCGGCGCACCGGGGACGCATCAGGGGGCGTCTCCGGGCCCGAACTGGCCCCTCGGCCCGCAGCAGGCCACGGCCACCGCGCCGAAGCCGAAGCGACGGGCCGGTCTGGCCGTGGTGGCGTTGACCGCGCTGCTGGTCGGCACCGCAAGCGGTGTCGGCGGCGCGGCCGTCTACTCGGCCACCACCGACCACACCGCGAACACCCCGTCCGTGACCGCCCCGCTGAACGGCAACCAGGCGGCACCCGCGTCGGCGCCTGACGGCTCCGTGCAGAGCGCCGCCGCGAAGGTCCTGCCGAGCGTGGTGAAGATCGCGGTCGCGACCCAGCAGGGCCAGGCGACCGGGTCCGGCATCGTGATCAGCAAGGACGGGCTGATCGTCACCAACAACCACGTCGTATCCGGCGCCGGGCAGGGCGCTCAGCTCAGCGTGATCCTGAACGACGGCCGGACCGTGTCGGCCACGGTCAAGGGCACCGACCCACTCACCGACCTGGCGGTTATCCAGGCGAACGCCACCGGTCTCACGCCGGCCACCCTCGGTCAGAGCGGGAAGCTCGCCGTTGGGCAGGGCGTGGTCGCGATCGGTTCGCCGTACGGCCTGGAGGCGACCGTGACCAGCGGGATCGTCTCGGCGCTGAACCGGCCGGTGACGTCCGGCGACGAGCAGCAGGACAGCACGACAGTCTTCCCAGCAATCCAGACGGACGCCGCGATCAACCCGGGCAACTCCGGCGGCGCCCTCATCGACCTCGCCGGCCAGGTGGTCGGTATCAACAGCGCGATCAAGACCGCCGGCGGATCGGGACAATCCGAGGGCGGGAACATCGGCCTGGGCTTCGCAATCCCGATCGACCAGGCCAAGCCGATCATCGACGAGCTGGTGGCCAAGGGCAAGGCCACGCATGCGCGGCTCGGTGTGACGGTCGGCGACGCGCAGTCCTCCGACGGGCTCACGAACGGAGCACGCCTCGGCGAGGTTACGTCCGGCGGTGCGGCGGACAAGGCCGGTCTGCAGTCGGGTGATGTGGTGACCGCTGTAGACGGCAAGGCGATCGCGTCAGGGGACGCGTTGGTCGCCACAGTCCGTTCGCACCGCCCGGGCGATGAAGTGAAACTCTCCATCACCCGCAACGGCAAACCCCAGACCGTCAACGCCACCCTCGGCTCCGACAACGGGAACCCCACCGGCTGACCAACCGTCCAACCAAGACCGGACTGCGCCGCCCACCGAGCGGCGCAGTCCGTTTTACTTGGTTCCGTGGAGATCCATCGGGCTCAGGAGCGGTTCCGGACCGAGGACGGGTGGCTGGAGTCGTGGCACTCGTTCTCGTTCGGGGGGCATTACGATCCGGCGAATGTCGGGTTCGGGTTCCTGGTCGCGCACAACGACGAGACGGTTGCCCCTGGCACGGGGTTCGGGACGCATCCGCATCAGGATCTGGAGATCGTGACCTGGGTGCTGCGGGGGGCGCTGGCGCACCGGGACTCGGAGGGGAACAGCGGGAGCGTGTATCCGGGGCTCGCGCAGCGGATGAGTGCCGGGTCGGGGATTCAGCACTCCGAGTGGAACGACGGCGCCGAGCCGGTGCACTACGTGCAGATGTGGGTTCGGCCGGACCGGTTCGATCTGCCGCCGTCGTACGAGCAGGCGGAGCTCGATCTGACGACCGGTGAGCTGATCCCGGTGGCGTCCGGGCTCGCCAGGCACGCGGGCACCACGGCCATCCGCCTGAACCAGGAGTCGGCGGGGATGTCCGTCGCCCGCCTGGCCCCCGGTGCCGCGATCACCCTCCCAGCAGCGCAGTACCTCCACCTCTTCGTCGCAGCAGGTACGGCGAACCTCGAAGGGGCCGGCGACCTCGCCACGGCAGACGCCGTACGAATCACACACGCCGACGGCGAGCGCGTCACCGCGGGCCCCGCCGGCGCAGAACTGCTGGTGTGGGAGATGCACCAGTCGAGCTGAGCCAGTGCGCAACCTGCGGCGACGAGGCCTCGGTCGTCCGCAGACCGACATAACCGTCAGGTCGTACGGCGACGAGGCCGCGACCGCCACGATCCAGCAGCCGATGGACATGGATCGACGCATCGTCCACCTCGACCGTCGGCGCGTCTCGGAGCAGCAGGAGATGCGTACCGGGCTGAGCTGTGAGCGTCTGCAGCCGAGTGCTGCCGTCCGCGACTGTTACTGGCAGATCGGGCAGCCGGTCGCCGACCCGCAGAGGGAGCGAGTCAGGCCGGCCGTCGTCGATCGACAGCCGGCTGCTCGGGTAAGCGACGCGGAGCTGCGCGAGGATCCGAAAACCGGCGGCCGTCAGATGCCTCCGCCGCAATAAGGTGGGCACCACCAACGGTGCACCGACCGGCAGCAGGACCGTGCGGATCAGTGCGGCGATCGGATCCAGGCCGGACTCTGCCCAGAAGACGAGGTTCGTCCAGGCGGTCGTGGCACGGGCGACCGGCCGGCGCTCCAACTCGTACGAGTCCAGCAGCGTTTCCGGATCGGTGGCGTACGCGGCCTGGGCCAGCTTCCAGCCGAGGTTGATCGCGTCCTGGATCCCCGTGTTCATCCCCTGTCCGCCGGCTGGTGAGTGGACATGCGCGGCATCGCCGGCGAGGAACACCCGATCGTCCCGGTAGCGATCGGCCAGCCGGTGGCGCATCGGCACGATCTCCGACCAGGCAACCCGGCTGACCCGCGTCTGCAGCCGAGCCGCGTCGAACATCTCTTGCACGTCCCGCGGCGACATCGGGCCACCACCGACCGGCCTGGTCGCCAGCAGCCGCCACGCCGCCTGATCGCCGTGCGGGAACAGAAAGATCAGACCGGCGCGAGTGGTCGACACATGCGCGGTGTCCGTACCGAGGCCGCCGTCCAGCTCCAGATCGGCCTGCACGATCTCCCGGTCGTAGACTCCGCCGCTCGTCCCGATGCCAACCGCCTGGCGAACAGTGCTGTCGGCACCGTCACACCCGACCAGATAGTCACAAGTCGCCTCGCCAAGCCCACGAAACTGCACCTGTACGCCGTTCCTCCGCGCCGACCTGAGAGACGCGAGCTCGACTCCCCGCTCGATCGGGACGCCCCGGCTCTCCAGCGCGGCCGCGAGAACCGACTCGACCCGGGCCTGAGGGAGCAGCGTCAGATGCGGGTACGCCGTGTCCGGCACCGCGAGCTCCGCGATCCGCACCGGGAGCACACGCCCTCGCAGGTGGAGCCGTACGGTCGGCGCACTGTCGGCGTACTTCAGCAGGGAGTCGACAACGCCGAGCGGACGCAGTACCTCGAGCGATCGCGCGTGCAGCATCATCGCCCGCGAGGGCCTGGCTGCTTCGGTACGCCGGTCGATCACCCGAACCGCGGCACCCAACGCGTGGGCCTGCAGCGCAAGAGCAAGGCCGGTCGGCCCCGCGCCCACCACCAGGACACGTGTCACCAGGACTCCTGCGGCCGCCACCACTGGTCGGGGGCTGCAGGGCCGTCGACGCAGGTCGGGTCGGCGAGCACGTCGTCGCGCCGGAGGCCTGGCAGCACGCGGTGGTGGATCGAGTCGAGTTCGGAGACGAGGGCGAGCGGCCACCAGAGGGCGCGGACGTACGCCTCGGCCTGGTCGGGGCCGTCCCAGTCGTACAAGCCGCGGTACACGCCGGACTCGTCCGCCGCGAACCAGAGCTTCGACACGAACCCTGGGAAACCGGCGAACAACGGAGTGTTCAGCCAGCTCTCGGCGCGGAACAGCCGGTGTCCGACTCCTCTGACGCGCCGCAGCCGGAACTGGACGATCAACACACACGGGTCCAGCGGCGCCGCCGGCAGCTCCATCACCGTCTCGCGGTAGACGTACGCCGTCGACCCGTCGGCGAACCGCACCCGCCGGCCGACCTGACCTCGCGGGAAGCGGATGCGTCTGCGGGCAAGCTGTACGGCGGTCCGCCCCGCGCAGGCCGCCAACCGCGGCAGGGCCACGCCCAATCGCAAATGCTCCACGTCACCACCGTCGCGCGGCGGCGGCCGCCCGGTTACGTCACAAGGTCCCGACCGGCCCGGGACCTTGGTACTAGTCGGTTTGTTCGCTCATGGTCCAGACATGGCGCAGGGACTGGCCGGCGACGCCTTCGGGGTTCTGGGCGAAGCCTTCGACGAACTGGCTCATGTGCTGCTGCCAGCGCTGGTCGACCGGGTCGTCCTTGAGCTGCGCGACGGCGGCCTCGAAGTCGTCGGAGACGACCAGGTGGAACAGGTCGCGGCCACTGCGCCAGATCGACCAGTCGCTGATCCCGGCGGCGCGCATCACCGTGATCAGTTCCGGCCAGACGCGGGCGTGCTCGATCTCGTAGGCCTCTTCGGTACCGGGAAGCAGGCGGCTGTGCAGAGCAAGGCGGGTCACAAAGGAGCAGAATACGCTCGGTACGGCGACCGTGGAACGCGGTTCCAGAATCCGGCCGGGCCGATACGCACAGCGTCTTGGTCGCGATTCGCCCGCCGTCTGGCGCCAACTCCCGAGCGGGTGCGCGCGTCGTAGTTGGGTGAGTTGAGTAGTTTCGCCCTCGTGGCCAGGAGCCACACGCCGAAGACTGTGCCCGGTGTCCATCCGTCGTCGTGCGAGAGTTGGGAACGTGAAGCGAACCACTGCCATCGTCTGCCTGAGTAGTCTGCTGATCACCGCTGGTTGTTCGGACAGCAAGTCCGGCGGCGGGAAGTCCGGGAGCGACGAGCAGCAGGCATCCGGCGCGGTCATCAAGCAGTTCGCCGACGCCTGGGTGAAGGCCTGGGCCCCGGACGGCAAGCCGGACGCGGCCGGTGCGCTCACCGACAACCCGACGGTGTTCGGCAAGCGGCTCGACGACGTCGACACCGCGCTGGTCGCGAGCACCGTCACGGTGACCCCGCAGGGCGACCCGAAGTGCACCGACGGCACGAGCTGCACCCAGGAGCTCGCCGTCGAGGCGCAGCTACGCGGGATCGGCGCGATGAAGTGGACCAGCACGGCGACCGCGGTGAAGACCGGCGACGCGTGGAAGATCAAGGCGTCGGGCGACACGATCTACCCCGGGCTGGGCGACAGCAACTACCTGAAGCGGGTCCGCGCGCTGCCGGCCCGGGCCTCGATCCAGGACCGCAACGGCGTCGCCCTGACCGCGAACCGGCCGGTCGTGACCGTCGGTGTCGCGTCGGGCACCAAGGCGACGGCAGCGACGTACGCCGCGTTCACGAAGTACCTGGACGTGGACGGCGCGAAGCTCGCCGCGCGGGCGAAGGCGGCGCCGGCCGGGCAGTTCGTCGACGCGATCACGATCCGCGCCGAGGAGTGGGAGGCGCTGCGGCCGACGATGAGCAAGCTGCCCGGCGTGCTCACCATGGGCGGTACGCAGTCGCTGCCGCCGACCGCGACGTTCGCCCGCTCGATCATCGGCACCATGAAGACGGCGAACGAGGACACGCTGAAGAACGCCGGGCCGACCGCGTCGGCGCAGGACCAGGTCGGCACCACCGGCCTGCAGTACGCGTTCCAGCAGCAGCTCGCCGGGACGCCGGGCGGCACGGTCGCGCTGCGGGACGGCAAGACCAAGCTGACGATCAAGACCGTCTTCACCCAGAAGGGCACCGCCGGCAAACCGGTCAAGACCACGCTGGACACGAACATGCAGAAGGCCGCCGAGGCCGCGCTGGCGACCAGCAAGCTGCCCGCGTCGCTGGTCGCGGTCCAGGCCTCGACCGGCCAGATCCTGGCCGCGGCGAACGGCCCGCAGGTGGCGAGCTACAACCGCGCCTTCCAGGGCCGGTACGCGCCGGGCTCGACGTTCAAGATCGTCACCTCGGCGGCCTTGCTCGGCAGCGGTGAGACCGCGGCGACGCCGTTGCCGTGCACGGACACGATCAACGTGTTCGGCAAGACGTTCAAGAACTACGACGCGCTCGCGGCGTACGGCAACGGCACGATGCAGACGGCGTTCAACAAGTCCTGCAACACCGCGTTCATCTCGCAGCACGCCCGGCTGCCGAAGGACGGGATGACGAAGGCCGCGGCGATGTTCGGTATCGGGCGGGACCTGAACCTGTCGCTCTCGGCGTACGGCGGCCAGGTCCCGGCGCCGAAGGACGACGTCGAGGAGGCCGCGTCGATGATCGGCCAGGGCACGGTCACCGCCAGCCCGCTGGCGATCGCGCTGGTCGCCGCAACGGTCGATCACGGTACGGCGATGAAGCCGGTGCTCGTGCCGGGCAAGGACGCCGCCGGCGCGGCCGCCTCTCCGTTGCCAGCAGCAACTGTTGCGGCGCTGCGGACGTTCATGCGGACCACGGTCACCGGCGGTACCGCCAGCGTGCTCGCGGGGAACGGGGCGGTCGCCGCCAAGACCGGTACGGCCGAGGTCGTGGTGAAGGGCAAGGTCACCACCAACGCCTGGATGGCGGGCTACCGCGGCGACGTCGCGTTCGCGGTGATCGTCGAGGGCGGCGAGTCCGGCTCACACACCGCCGGGCCGATCCTGAAGACGTTCCTGTCGAGCTTCAAGTAGGGCCTGGCCGGTGCTGGGTAGGAAGTTGCTGAGAGTTGGCTGAGAGGGCGGCCTGACGGGGATTTCGTCACTTACCGTTGCCGGATGGAAAGCCTGATCTGTCCCAAGTGCCGGGGCGCGATGCGGACGTACGAGCGCAGCGGCATCACCGTCGACCAGTGCGGTGAGTGCCGCGGCATCTTCCTCGACCGGGGTGAGCTCGAGCACCTGGTGGACGCCGAGCTCCGGTTCAACGCACCGCAGGAGCCGCGGCGCGAGGAGAAGCGCCACGAGGAGCAGCGGTACGACGACAAGCGCCGGTACGACGACCGCCGCCCGGACGAGCGGCGGTACGACGAGCGGCGCTACGACAACGACGACCGGCGCTACGACCCGCGGTACGGGAACCAGCACCAGCACAAGAAAAAGAAGAAGTCGTTCCTCGAAGAGCTCTTCGACTGAGAGGGCGTTTACCGACGGCCGACGACGGTGCCCTGGGCGATCGCGCACAGGGTGCCGTCGCCGTTCTCGTCGAGGGTGACGAGCTCGCAGGTACACGCGGCTTGCCGGCCGCCCGCGTGCACGACCCGGGCCTCGGCCCGCAGTACGACGCCCTGCGCCGGGCGGACGTAGCTGATCGTGAAGCCACCGGTCAGCACGTCCGGGCCGAGCGCGGATCCGCCGGCGAAGGTGATCGCGTTGTCGGCCGCATAGCTGAGCACACCTCCGTGCAGGAACCCGTTCTGCTGGCGGAGATCGTCACGGATCGTGAGCTCGAGGGTCGCCGCACTGCCGCCGAACGCGGTGAGCCGCGTCCCCAGCAGCACGCTGAACGGCTGCGCGGCAAGCACCTTCTCGGCCAGCTCGAAAGTCAGCTCCATGATTCACGCTAACCCGGCTAAGGTCAGCACGTGACGACACCGCCGGTGCACCTGCGTCCGATCGCCGACAGCGAGTACCCGACCTGGATGGAGCGCGCCGCGGCGTCGTTCGCGGCCGGCGTCGGACCGGCCCGCGGGCTGACGCCGGACGAGGCGCTCGCGGTCGCGTACGAAGAGACCGAACAACTCCTGCCCGAGGGACCGGCAACCGATCAGCAACTGATCTGGATCGCGGTCGCGGACGGCGCGCCGGTCGGCAGCCTGTGGATCAGCACCAAGCCGAAGGTCCCGTTCATCTTCGGCATCGAGGTGGACCGCGCCCATCGAGGCAAAGGCTATGGCCGGGCGATCATGCTGGCCGCAGAGGACGAGTGCCGCCGCCTCGGCTACGACCAGCTGGACCTGAACGTCTTCGGCAATAACGCCACCGCGATCGCGCTGTACGACTCGCTCGGCTACTCGGTCATCTCGCAGCGGATGCGCAAGGACCTCTGAAAAAGCCGCTGGACGGCGCTTTCCGGGACGGCTTACCGTGGTCGGTGGCAGCCGCACGTCGGAAGGACCCACAGGGAGCGATGTCGACACCTCGTCGAGATAACGGTTGATTTGACGTCAGCCCGCGCGATCGCACCGGATCGCGGAGCCGGGACGGACCACGGAGTCCACCTGGCCGATCTCACCTGGCGAAGTGATCGTCCTGCGCTCTGCGCGTTTGCGCGTTGACGCTGCCCGGTCCGTCATCAACCGACTCCTGTGGAAAGCGGTGCACTCCGTGACGCCTGTTATTGCGGCACACGATCTGACCAAGACCTACACCTTTCATCAGCAGCGTGCCGGGCTCGGCGGTGCGCTGAAGAGCCTGGTGAAACGCAAGTACGAGACCCGGCTCGCCGTCGACCGGGTGACCTTCTCCATCGGACAGGGCGAGGTCGTCGGCCTGCTCGGCCCGAACGGCGCCGGCAAGACGACCACGCTGAAGATGCTGTCCGGCCTGCTGTACACGACCTCCGGCGACCTGCAGGTGCTCGGCCACACGCCGTCGGACCGCAAGCACGACTACCTGCGCCGGATCGCGCTCGTCATGGGCCAGAAGACCATGCTGTGGTGGGACGTCCCGGCGATGGAGAGCTTGCTGCTGCACAAGGACATGTACGGCCTGTCCACCGCCGAGTTCGACCGCAACGTCGCGGAGCTCGCCGAGTTGCTCGAGGTCGAGCACCTGCTGAACGTGCAGGTCCGCAAGACCTCGCTGGGCGAACGCATGAAGCTCGAGCTGATGGCCGCGCTCGTCCACGGGCCGGAGATCCTGTTCCTGGACGAGCCGACGATCGGCCTGGACGTGGTCGCGAAGGCCCGGGTCCGCTCGTTCCTCGCCGACGTGAACCGCGTCCGCGGTACGACGATCCTGATCACCAGCCACGACATGGACGACATCGAGGCGCTCTGTTCGCGGGTGATGATCATCGACCACGGCCGGCTGCAGTTCGACGGCGGCCTCGACGAGCTGGTTCGTACGGCGCGTCCGCGCAAGCTTGTCCGGGCGACGTACGCGACGACCGTCGACGCCGTGCGGCTGAGCGGGCTGGACGGCGTGACCGCGGTCGAGGTGTCCGGGCAGCAGGTCGCGCTCGAGGCGGATCGTGAGCAGGCCGGTGCGGTGATGGAGCACCTGACCCGGCTCGGCCCGCTGGTCGACCTCGACGTGTCCGACGCGGACATCGAGGACCTCATGCGCGACCTCTTCCTGCGCCGCAGCACGCTGGGAGACCTGTCATGAGCACGCTGGCGCGCAACCTCCGGGTCGTACGCCGGATGACCGCCGCGGACATCGCGCAGCAGTCCGTGTACCGCGGCGCGTGGATCATCTTCATGCTGGCGAACATCACGATGCCGATCATCTCGCTGCTGATCTGGCGGACGGCGCTCGCGAGCGGAGCCCAACTGCCGGTCGACGAGCGCTACATCACGACGTACTTCGTGCTGCTCGGCTTCGTCACGATGGCGACGTCGTCGTGGATGGCGGGGTTCCTCGCCCAGGACATCCGGCTCGGGAAGCTGTCCAGCTGGATGGTCCGGCCGGCGTCGTTGCTGACCGGGTTCGTCGCGAACAACCTGTCCGAGAAGTTCCTGAAGCTGTTCGCGCTGGTGCCGATGATCGGCATCGTGTGGTGGATCTTCCGCGACTCGATGAACATCCCGGCCGGCCCGGGACGCTGGGCGCTGTTCGCGATCAGCCTCCTGCTCGGGGCGATGCTGGTGTTCACGATCGACATCCTGATCGCGTCGCTGGCGTTCTGGATGGACGACGTGAGCGCACTCGTGCAGGCCCGGGTGATCGTCGCGAGCGTGCTGTCCGGGGCCGTCGTCCCGCTGGCGCTGATGCCGTCGTGGTCGAAGGGCTTCGTCGACCACCAGCCGTTCCGGTACACGGTGTCGTTCCCGGTCGAGATCGTCGCGGGCCAGCTGACCAGGCACGAACTGCTGGTGGGGCTGGGGATCCAGCTCGGGTACGTCGTGGTGTTCGCGGCGATCGCCCGGCTGGTGTGGTCAGCGGGCATCCGCGCGTACTCGGCGGTGGGCGCATGAGCACGCTGGACCGGACCTGGTGGCACAAGCAGTGGCGGCATCTGCGGCTGTGGCGGCGGTTCTTCGCGCAGGCGGTGGTGCGGGAAACACATTTCCGTGCGCATTTCCTGACCACGCTGCTCGTCGGCCTCGTGCAGCTCGGGCTCGGCATCGTGCCGACGTTGCTGCTGTTCGGGTTCACGAGCGAGGTGCACGGCTGGTCGCGGGCCGAGGTGATCGCGCTGGTCGGGGTGTTCCAGATCGTCACCGGGCTGCTGGCGACCTTCGTCGCGCCGAACCTGAACCGGATGACGACGTACCTGACCGAGGGCGAGCTGGATGGCGTACTGCTCCGGCCGGTGTCGAGCCAGTTCTACCTGACCTTGCGGTGGATCAACGTCGCGGAGCTGACGAACGTTGCCAGCGGCATCGTTGTGCTGGTGATCGGGCTGGTGCAGGCGGACATCGCGTTCGGCGCCGGTCAGGTCGTGCAGGCCGTCGTGCTGGTCGCCTGCGGTCTGGTGCTGCTGACCGCGGTCTGGTCGGCGATGTCGTTCCTGGCGTTCTGGCTGCAGTCGGTCAACCCCATCGGGTTCGTGTTCCTGAACCTGGTGGAGGCCGGGCGGTATCCGCTGGTCTTCTTCCCGGTCGCGGTCCGGACGTTCCTCACGTTCGCCTTCCCGGTGGCCTTCGCGACGACGTTCCCGGTACGGGCCCTGTCGGGCGATCTGGGGTGGGGGCCGGTTGCTATGGGTGTTGCGCTGGCGGTCGTGGCCCAGGGACTGGTACGGCTGGTGTGGCGGCGCGGGCTGCTGACGTACTCCAGCGCGTCGAGCTGATGTGGTTACCTGTCAGCTATGAGCTGGTGGCTCCTGCACGTGGACATGGATCAGTTCATCGCTGCTGTCGAGATCCGGCGGCGACCTGAGCTCCGTGGGCTGCCGGTCGTGGTGGGCGGGTCCGGCGATCCGACCCAGCCACGGCAGGTGGTCGCCACCGCGTCGTACGAGGCGCGGGCCTTCGGCGTACATTCCGGGATGCCGGTGCGGGCGGCGTACAAGAAGTGCCCCGAGGCGGTGTTCCTCCCGTCGGACCCGGCCGCGTACGAGGCCGCGTCGACCGAGGTGATGGACACGCTGCGGTCCTTCCCGGTCGTCGTCGAGGTCTGGGGCTGGGACGAGTGCTTCGTCGGCGCCGAGACCGACGATCCGGAAGCGCTGGCGCTCGAACTGCGCACCGCCGTCGCCGCACGGACAGGGCTGACGTGCTCGGTCGGTATCGGCGACAACAAGACCCGCGCCAAACTCGCCACCGGCTTCGCCAAGCACGAACGCTCCCACGCCGAACCCTTCGAAGGCGCCGCGGGCGGTGCCGGCGTCTACCGACTCACCGCGGACAACTGGCGGTCGGTGATGGACCACCGCCCGGTCCGGGACCTGTGGGGCATCGGCCCGCGGATGGAACGCAACCTCGCCGAACTCGCCATCACCACCGTCGCCGAACTCGCCGCCGCCGACCTCGACGTCCTGAAGAAACGCTTCGGCCCCAAGATGGGCACTTGGTACGCCGCCCTGGGCCGCGGCCTCGGCGACACCCAGGTCACCGACGTACCCCGCGAGCCCGTCTCCCGCAGCCACGAGGAAACCTTCACGACCGACCTCGTCGAACGCGCCGACGTGGAACGCGAACTCCGCCGCATCGCCACCGAAGTCACCCAGGAAGTCGTCGCCGAAGGCCGCACCATCCAACGCGTGTCGGTCAAGGTCCGCTTCATCACCTTCTACACCCCCATCAAGAGCCGCAAACTCCCCGAACCCACCCAGGACCCCGAGGTCATCGCCACCACATCCCTTCTCCTCCTGGAAAAGTTCGAACTCCGCCGCCCGATCCGCCTCCTGGGCGTCCGCGTCGAGTTCGTCCCGCCCGAGAGCTAGACCTCCGCGAGCGTGGTAGCCATCGCGCCGTAGCTCTCGCGGACCGCGTCGTGTTTCCCGAGCCGATAACGCTCGAGCCGGATCGCTGCGAGGTGGCGCGCCTCGTAGATCGCCGCTCGCCAGGTGGCGGCGGGTGACCGGTCCAGCTCGCCGTACGACTCCCAGAACGCCACCCGCTCGTCGTCCTTCGCCTGCGCCATCCGGATCGTCCAGTCCGCCGCCGGATCGCCGAACTCGGTCCGGTCGAAGTCGAGCACGCCTGAGATCAGCGGCTCGGGTGCGTCGGCGTCCAGGAGACAGTTCACCGTCCACAGATCACCCGTCAAGAGCCGCGGTTCCTGCACCTCGTCCAGCGTCGCCCGCCCCCGCTCCGCGATCGCGGCAGCCTGCCGCACGTCGGCCGCGTCCAGTCCTGCTCGTTGTAGGTCGTCCACTATCCGCGTGAACGACTCGATGACGACTTCACTCCAGGATGCGTGCGCCGGCCCGTCCACACGACCGAAGTACGGCCCACGGACGTCGTGCACGGTCCGGGCGATCGCCCCGAGCTGCCGGAAGAACGTCGTCCGCCCGGCCCGCGGATACCGCCCGAGATGCTCCGGCGCCGGAACACCCGGCAAACAGCTCTGGATCATCCAGTCCCGATCGACCACGTCATGCGACCAGTCCACAGCCAGCACCCTCGGCATGAGGCCCGCAATCCCCGCCAGCCAGGGCACACTCGCGTACTCGTTCCGCATCAACCACCGCTCAGACCCGAACTGCGCCCCATCGGCCGGCGCTACGCGCAACACCACCGCCTCGTCCCACCCAGCGAACTCGATCCGGTAGACGCTGTTGTACCCACCCAACCCCAGCTCAACGGCCCGCACCGGCACGCTGCCCTTCCCGAACGCCCGCCGACAAACAGCCTCGATCTCCCCGACATCGAGAGACCGCTGAAACGCCCCCGCCCCCCGCCCAACATCCCGAAGCTCCATGCCCGCATTCTGCCGGGGCGGCGGAGCAGAGGGTTGGGGAGGATTTGGTACCCGATTCGGTAAGGGATCCTCCCCAGCTGGGGCCTACAAGCTGTAGGTGCGAGTGGCTGTACCCGCGAAGACGGCTTCTTGTTCGGTGGGAGTCAGGGCGGCGGTCAGGGTTTCGGCGGTTTGTAGGACCTCGGCGTACGTCGCGGCCAGGAGGCAGACCGGCCAGTCGGAGCCGAACATGACGCGGTCAGGGCCGAAGGAGTCCAGGACGACGTCGGCGTACGGCTGGAGGTCTGACGGTTTCCAGGCGGTCCACGGGGCCTCGGTGACCATGCCTGAGAGTTTGCAGGTGACGTTGGGGAGGGACGCCAGCTCGCGAAGGTGCGACGCCCAGGGCGACAGCGGCTCGCCGATGACGGGCTTGGAGATGTGGTCGACGACGAAGGTCAGCTCCGGCAGACTGCGCGCGGTTTGGATCGCGGCGGGAAGGTGCGGCGTCTTGGTGAGCAAGTCATACGCAAGACCAGCCGAAGCAACAGCCGCCAGACCCCGCTGTACGTCGGGACGCAGCAACCAGTCGACGTCCGGCTCGTCATGAACCTGGTGGCGGATCGCCTTCAAATACGAGCCGTCCGGCCGCGCCAGCAGACCGTCCAGCACGTCCCGGATGTCGTCCGCGGTGAGGTCGACCCACCCCACTACGCCTGCCACCAGATCGTTGCCAGCGGCAAGCTCCAGGAACTCGACGGTCTCCTCGACCAGGCCGACGGTCTGCACGAGCACCGTCGCCGAAACATCCGCCGCCACGGCCAACGGCGCCAGGTCTTCCAGGGAGAAGTTCCGCCGGATCGGGTCCAGCTCCGGCCCGACCATCCACGACTGTTCACGGACAGTCAGGTCCCAGACGTGGTGATGTGCGTCCACCTTGCTCATCGGCGGCCTCTCCTCATCCGACCCGGCGGTCGTCGATGGCGTCCTGGTTCCAGTCGATTCCGAGACCGGGGGTGTCCGGAGCGACCGCGTGCCCGTCGACGATATCCATCTCGGTCGACGTGATCGCCCGCAGTTGCGGGATGTGTTCGACATACCGGCCGTTGGGTACGGCGGCCGTCAGGCTGACATGCAGCTCCATCAGGAAGTGCGGGCACACCGACAGGTTGAACGTCTCCGCCAGATGCGCGACCTTCAGCCACGGCGTGATGCCGCCGATCCGCGCCACGTCCACCTGGACGATCCCCGCGCCACCGGCGGCGACGTACTCCCGGAACTGCGACACGGAGTACAGCGACTCACCGACCGCGATCGGGATCGAGGTCCCCGAGGAGAGCCGCACATGCCCGGTCACGTCGTCGGCCGGCAGCGGCTCCTCGAACCAGGTCAGGTCCACGGACTCGAAGGCGGCGGCCCGGCGACGCGCCTCGGGGTACGTCATGGACTGGTTCGCGTCGACCATGATGTCGATCGCGGGTCCGACGGCGTCCCGGACGGCCCGCAGCCGCTCCAGGTCCTCGTGGACCTGCGGTCTCCCGACCTTGAGCTTCACGCCGGGCCAGCCGGCCTTCTGCGAGGCCAGCGCGCCGGCGACCAGTTCATCGGTTGTCAGGTGCAACCAACCGCCTTCGGTGTCGTACAGCGGCACGCGCTGCCGGTATCCGCCCGCCAGCCGCCACAGCGGCTCTCCGGCCCGCAGGCACCGCAGGTCCCAGAGTGCTGTGTCGACGGCGGCCAGTGCCAAGGAGGTGATCGCGCCGACGGTCGTCGCGTGGGTGGACCAGAACAGGTCCGACCAGAGCGCCTCGACGTTGCGCGCGTCCGCGCCGGCCAGGCGCGGCAGCAGGTGGTCCCGGAGCAGCGCGAGTACGGCGGTGCCGCCGGTGCCGATCGTGTACGAGTAGCCGAGCCCGGTCAGGCCGTCCGCCGTGGTCAGCGAGACGAAGATCGTCTCCTGTTTGAGGAACGACTGAACGGCGTCGGTCCGGACGGTCTCGACCTCGAGGTCGACGAGATAGGCCTCGGCCCGGACGATCGCCGTACTCACATTGCCTCCAAGATCCTATAGGATATTGCGCATCCTGATGCTGCCGCTTCACACTGGACGCGTCAAGACGGACTGCAGAGGTCGCGCAAAGAGATGGGGCCGTCGCGAGCGTCGTCCCGTGGAGTGCTGGGCAAGGCGGAGGAGGGAGGCAGGACGGAGTCCTTCCGACCGACGACAACGCCGCCCAGTGCCCGCGGGGCGGCGCGCAGCAGGCGCCATCTCTTTGCGGGGCCTCTAGGTCGGGCAGAATGCATTTCAGGGAGGAGCGAAGGTGACGGATGCGCATGTAGGTCTGGCCGGGCAGCTCACCCGCCTGCCCCAGCGTCAGGTGCTCAGCGACGACGTCTACGAGACGGTCAAGGGCCTGATCATGGACAGCGTGGTCGAGCCCGGGACCCGGTTGAACATCGATGCACTGACCCGTGAGCTGGGCATTTCGCAGACCCCGATCCGGGAGTCGCTGGCCCGGCTGGAGTCCGACGGCCTGGTGATCAAGGAGCCGCTGCGCGGGTACCGGGTGTCGTCCCGGCTGACCCGCGCGGAGTTCGAGGACCTCTTCGAGTACCGGTTGCACATCGAGCCGTGGGCGGCCGGGCGCGCCGCCGAGCGGTCCGGCACCGACGACCTGGCCCGACTCAAGGCGGAGATGCTCAGCTACACCGACGTCCCGGACCGTCCGTCGTACGAGAGCTACCGGGCGATGGCCGCGCACGACCAGCGGTTCCACGACCTGGTGCTGGAGCTGTCCGGGAACGAGACGGCCCGGCTGTCCTTCCAGCGGACACACTGCCACCTGCACTTGTTCCGGCTGTACTACGGTGGCGGCATCGCGACGAAGGCGTTGCGAGAGCACAAGGCAGTGGTGACCGCCGTCCGCAAGGGCGATCCGGAGGAGGCGTCCGCGGCGATGCGGTCGCACATCGAGGCCTCCCGCGCCCGTCTGCGGCCCATGTTCGACGCCTCGACCAAGACTGACTGATCCAGGGAGACACCTGTGGAACTGCTCCGCCTCGGCGCGGTCGGCGAGGAGCGCCCGTACGTGCGCGCCGCCGACGGCACCGTTCACGACCTCACCCCCCTGACCGCTGACATCGACGGCGCGTTCCTGGCCGCCGACGGCGTCGCCCGGACCCGCGCCGCGCTCGAGGCCGGCGAGCTGCCGGTCGCCGCGACGGAGGGTCTGCGGGTCGGCGCCCCGGTCGCGCGGCCGGGCGCCGTGGTCTGCATCGGCCAGAACTACGCGGCGCACGCCGCCGAGTCCGGCGCCGAGCCGCCGAAGCAGCCGATCGTCTTCTTCAAGCACCCGAACACGGTCGTCGGTCCGTACGACGAGGTGCTGGTGCCGCGCGGCTCCGCGAAGACCGACTGGGAGGTCGAGCTCGCGGTGGTGATCGGCAAACAGGCGCGCTACGTCGAGACCGACGAGGACGCGCTCGCCTGCATCGCCGGCTACACGGTGTCGAACGACGTGTCCGAGCGCGCGTTCCAGATCGAGGTCTCCGGCGGCCAGTGGTCGAAGGGCAAGTGCTGCGAGACGTTCAACCCGCTCGGCCCGGCGCTGGTTCCGGCCGACGAGGTCGACCCGACCAACCTGAGCCTGCGCTCCTGGGTGAACGGCGAGCCGCGCCAGGACTCGAACACCTCGGACATGATCTTCTCGGTGGCCGCGCTGATCCGCGACCTCTCGCAGTACATGGTGCTCAGCCCCGGCGACGTCGTGAACACCGGTACGCCGGAGGGCGTGGCGCTGTCCGGCCGGTTCCCGTACCTGTCGCCGGGTGACGAGATGGAGATGGAGATCGAGGGTCTCGGCCGGCAGAAACAGTCCCTCGGCAAGGCCTGACGAAAAACTGTCCCCGGCCGGTCCTAGGGTCGGCCGGGTGACCTACCTGGACGACATCAGCAGCTCGTACGACAACGTCGCGGTCTCGTACGCCGAGCTCGTGGTGGACGGCGCCGACTGGGAGGCGGAGGCCTTCGACCTGCTCGCCAAGCTCGTCGCGGGGAGCGGGCGGCCGGTGCTCGATGCCGGGTGCGGACCCGGCCGGACGAGCGCTCTACTGGCCGAGCGTGACCTGCGGGTCGTCGGAATCGACCTGTCGCCGGGCATGATCGAGGTCGCGCGCCGCGACCACCCGGACCTGGACTTCCGGGTCGGTTCGATGACCGCCCTCGACCTCCTGGACGGCTCGGTCGCGGGCATCGTGGCCTGGTGGTCGATCATCCACCTGCCGCGCGACGTCGTGCCGCAGGCGTTCGCCGAGTTCCACCGGGTTCTGGCGCCCGGCGGCGTGCTGCTGCTCGGATTCCACGTCGGCACCGAGTCCACCCACAAGACCTCCGGGTACGGCGGGCATCCGATGAACATCCACGTCCACCGATGGACGGCCCCGGCCCTGACCGAGCTGGCCGTCGCCGCGGGCTTCACGCCGTACCCGTCGGAGCTTCCCGAGGACCGGTTGCTCTTCGGGAAAGTAGCCTCTGCGGCATGACTTCTCGCGTGCGAACGGTAACGTTCGATGCCCACGATCCGTACGAGCTCGCCGGTTTCTGGCTGCAGGTCCTGCGCGCCGAGCGTCCCGACGACGACCAGCCCGGCGACCCGTACGCCTCCGTGCCCACCGACGGCCTCACGGTCCTGTTCGAGCAGAACAACGACGAGAAGTCGGTCAAGAACCGGGCCCACCTGGACCTCGAGCCGGACACCACCCGCGACGAGGAGGTCGCCTGGCTGCTCACTCTCGGCGCCACCATCGCCCACGACCGCCGCGAGGCCGACGGCACCGGCTGGGTCGTCATGCAGGACCCCGAAGGCAACGAGTTCTGCGTGCTCCGCAGCGCCGCCGAGCGCGCGGCAACCAGCTGACCGGCTCTACTCCGGGATCGACGGCGTCTCGCCGGAGAGGGTGAGGCGCCAGTCGTCGTCCCAGCCGTGGACGGTGACCTGGAAGCCGTTGTACTGCGCGGTGGCCCGGTGGTGACCGTTCTCCACCGGCGCGACGTTGGTCTGCCAGCCGCGCGCGGCCAGGGCGGCGACAGCTGCGGCGACCTCGCCCGCGGGGTCGACCACGGATGGGTTGCCGTTCTCGACCGTGATCGAGCAGACCGTGTCCGGTCCGCTGCCGTCCGACATCACGCCCGGATCGACCGGTCCGACGTCATGGGCGACGATGCCCTCGAAGCCCGGTACGGCGGCCGCGGCGACCGTGAGCAGTTCGGCGCGGAGGAAGTCCCGGGCCTCGGTCAACGTCATCGTTCAGGTCCTTCCTGCTGCCGCGAACGCGGGGTTCCGTCGAGGACAGTCTTCCTCGACGGGGTCGACGCGACCGTTCGCAGCATCGCGAGTCCGTCGAACGCCTTCGAGATCGGCACCACCACCGGCGACTGCCCGAGCGTACGCAACGGCCCGGCCCAGGACATCCCCAGCATCCGGGTCTCCTCGGCGGGCGTCGTCCGAGCCGCGAGCGTCACCGCGCCCAGCTCGCCGCGAACGATCCGGCCGACGTTCTTCATCGACTCGCTGTTCTTCGCGAAGTAGGCCATGTGCCCGGTGATCTGCACCTGCTCGTTGTCGGTCTCGATCCGTACGGCGTCGGCGAACGACGCGGGATCGGGGCCATGCTGTTCGGCGTACGACACGTAATCGCCGCGCGATCGCGCCACCGCGAAGAACTCGGTACCAGGTGGTGTCAGCTGCGCCGCCGACGTGACACTCGGATCGACGCCGGGGCTGCCGGTCAACAGGTACCGATGAGCGCGGGCGCCCTGCATCATCGCCCGGGTGACGACCTGCGCACCGTAGCTGTTCCCGATCAGCGTGACCTTCGCGCCCGGCGATCGCACCGTCGCGAGCCCCTCCTGGAAGCGGCACAACAACGGCGCCGCCGCCCGGGCACTCTCGGTGGACCTGCCCTGCGTCAACCCGAGCGGCGCGTGGTACCCGAGCCAGACGATCGTCGCCGTCCCCCGGCCGGCCTCCTCGCCGATCTCCTTCGCCCGCACCGACTGCGCACGCACGCGTTCCAGGTCGTTGTTCATCCCCGGCACCAGGACGGCGATGTTCTTGGCGGTCCGCAGATCGCCCTGGACCTCGATCATCCGGCCCTGACCCTCCGGGTCGACGAGCAGGAACTGCCGGGGAACCTCCACCTCGACACGATTGCCGTCGGCGTCGACGTCCAGGCGCTTCCCGGCCGGCTCGAGCATCTCGTTGAGCGTCACCAGCCGCCGGCGCTGCGCAAGGGTCGCCTGCCGGTTCTCGACCAGTGTGTGCAGCCGCTGCTGCGCCGCGACCAGGATCAGCTGGTTGGCGCGGTACCGCAGCTCGGGCGGCGCGCCCTCCAACGGCCCGACCTGCTCCGGCCGGCTCTCCGCCAGGGCGATCGCCTGTTCGGCGGGCAGTGACCGGAAGAACGCGTCCGCTTCCGCGACCGCCCGGTCGTCCGGCAGGTCCCGCAACCGCAGGAGCAGCGCATCGAGGTCCTCGGACATCCCTCACCTCACCAGACACGGCGACAAACGCTTGCCGGTGCATCCTAGGTCCTGGCCGAGGTCCTCCTACAGCTCGTCGACGTACGGCGTCTGGCCGGTGAACGTCAGGCGCCAGTCCGTGGTCCGGGCGGTGGCGGTGAGGTCGTAGCCCTGGCGGCGGGCGGTGAGTTCGTGGCGGCCTTCGACGGGCTCGGACACGGTCACCTTCCAGCCGCGGGACTCCAGGGTCTCGGCGGCGAAGCCGATCTGGGCCCCGGGATCGGGGGCGGCGGTGGTCGGATCGCCGGTTTCGACGGTGATCGTGCAGACCGACTCGGGTCCGCTCTCGTCGGACAGCGCACCTTGGTCGACGGGGCCGACGTCCTGCGTCACCGTCGGCTTCTGGTCAGGGACGACAGTGGCTGCCACCGCGAGGAGTTCCGAGCGGAGGAAGTTGCGGGCTTCGGTCAGGGTCACGCTTCCGTGATACACCGTGCGGCCAAGGCTCGCGAGGACACGCCGCGTTTCGGCCGTCAAGAAACGACCGGTGTCTCCCCGGTGAACGTTATCCGCCAGTCCGTCGCCCAGGCGTGGACGGCGACGTCGAAGCCGTCGCGGCTGGCCGCGACGCGATAGTGACCGTCCTCCTCCGGTACGACGTCCGCGGTCCAGCCCCGCGCGCGGAGTGTCGCGGCCGCGGCGTCGACCGTCGCGGACGGGTCGGGCGCCTTCGGGTTGCCGGTCTCGACGGTGACCCGGCAGACCGTGGCCGTGCCGCGACCGTCGAACAGGACGCCGGGATTCACCGGCCCCGGGTCGTGCGTGACGACCGGACGCTGATCCGGTACGACGGCTTCCGCCACCGCGAGCAACTCGCTGCGCAGGAACTCCCGGTCGCTCGTCATCGCTGCCGCCCTTCCGGGCCTCGTGCCGCGCTGTTCGTCCGGTGCGCCGCGGTCTGCCCGGCGGCGGAGCCGGCCGACTGCTTCGACGGCTTGGTGAGCGCCACGATTCCGTCGTACACCCTCGACGCCGCGCCCGCGACACCGTTCAGCGCACCGCCCCACGACGTACCGAGGAAGAGTTTGGTCTCGGTCGCCCGGCTGGTGTTCGTGGTGGTGATGTGCCCCAGATCGCCCCGGACCACGCGGCCGATGTTGCGCAGCGCCTCGCTGTTCGGCCGGTAGTACTCGTTGTGCCAGTGCACCGACACCGGGTCGTCGCCCCGCGGGTCGGCGGTCGCCATCCGGATCGCGTCCGGGAAGGTCGCCGGATCGGGCCCGTGCCACTCCGAGTACGAGACGTAGTCGCCCGGGGCGCGCTCGGTGTACAACCGGGTCGGCGGCTGCACGAAGTCCGCGGCCTCGTCGATGTACTTCGCGATTCCTGGCGATCCCGTCATCACCAGCCGTTTCGGCCGGGCGCCCGCCATCACCGCCTGCGCGGCCACGTCCGTGCCGTACGAGTGCGCGACCAGCGTGACCTCGGCGTCCTCGGACTTGAGCTCGTCGAGCTCGGTGACGAACCCCGCGAGCCGCGGGCCGCCCTCGATCGCCGCGTCCTTGCTCGCCGCTTCCACCAGGCCCTGCGGCGAGTCGTAGTCGAGCCACACCACGACCGCCGTACCCGGGCCGGCTTCCTGCTTGATCAGGTCGCCGCGGTCCGACTGTCCGCGGAACGTGTCGAGGCTGTTCCCCATGCCGGGCACCAGCACCGCGACGTTCTGCGCCTGCTGGAGGTCGCCGAGCACCTCGACCGCACGCCCCTGACCGTCGGGGTCCACCGAGTAGAACTGCCGCGGCCGCTGCACCTCGATGACGTTGCCGTCGGCATCCAGCTCGGACACCGTGACAGGGGTGAGCAGCTCCTCGATCGTCGCCAGCCGCTTCTTGTCCGCATCGGTCGCGGTCTCGGCGTCGACCGCACTCTGCAGACGATCGCGGGCCGCGACGAGCAGGGCATGATTCGCACGGAACCGCTCGGCAAGCTGGTCGGACTCAGCCATCGTGACTCCCCGTGACAGCCGGTCACCTGGGCGTGTAACCGGGCCAACCGCAGTTTGTCAGCTCCAGGGGGCCAGGGAAAGTGACCAGTTGCCCGAGTGGTGCGAGAGGTTGACCGCCGCGAGCGGGCGTACGTCGACGTGGCGCAGCGACTCCGCCGGCGCGTCCACGACGTACAGGACGATCGCGCGGACGATCGCCGGGTGGACGACCACGACCGCCGAGCCGTGGTCCCGCGCCGCGACGTCGCCCAGCCAGTCGGCGACCCTGGCGATCACGTCGTTCTCGGTTTCGCCGTTCGGTGTCGCGGTGTGCGGCCGATCCAGCCACGCCGCAACGCCCGACGGATCGGACGCGAGCAATTCCTCCAGCCCGCGTCCGGCCCAGTCGCCGTATTCGCGATCGCGCAACGCCGGCTCCACCACCGGGTCGAGCCCGAGCGCCGCCGCCGTGCGTACGGCGGCCCGCTCCGGACCGGCGTACGCCGCATCCGCGGCCACTTTCAACTCGCGCGCCGTCTCGACACTCGCCCGATCCGGCTCGGCGTCACCACCGAGCACGAGTCCACGCAGCGCAGGCGTCAAGGCGTGCGCGACCAAGGTCAACCCCGTCACATCGCTACCTTTTCTCGGGCCGGCCGGCGGTCCACCGCGACCGCATACCCGAGTCCGAGCAGGAGCCACAGCGTCGCCTGCGTACCGAGCGAGGCGAACCGGAACTGCCACAGCAGCGTAGCGGGGAACGACTCCGGAACCTCGTTGATCCGCGGCAGAATCAGGTACGCCGCCACGACGGTGACGACCAGCCCGGCGACACCGCCCGCGAGCCGGGCGACCTCGCCGTACCGCGCCGCCCACCGGGACAGCGCGACACCGGCCCAGACCGCCAGCAGGCCGATCACCAGCGTCAGCAGATACGTGACGGTCCGCTTGGTGATCGTCTCCGGATCACCGACCGCGGGCGGGTTCGGCGGGTACTTGAGGAACGGGACCAGTACGACGCCGACGAAACCGGCCGCGGCGAGTCCGAGCGCGGCGTACGCGTCGTTGCCGGTGCCGAGCTTGCGGCGCAGCAGCGTGTACGCGACGGCGAACAGACCGCCGAGCGCCACGCCGTACAAGCTGGTCGCGAGGAACAGACCGGCCTTCTGGCCTTCGCGGCTGACCAGCGGTTCTTCCCCGTGGTCGTCGCCGTGCTCATGGGCCTGGTCATGGTCATGGGAGTGCGCGGCACCGGCCTCTTCGATCGCGATCGCCGCGTCGACACGCGACTCGCCCAGCGCGTAGGCGAACGATCCGGCCAGCAGGCCGGCGAAGAGTCCGACGATCAGTCCGCGCACCAGGAGCTGTCCGAAGGTGCGCATCTGATCTAGTGGCAGGGCACGCCGAGCAGATGCCGACCGTCGTGCATCAGCTCGTGCAGGAACATCCCCGAACGAGACACCGCACCCTGGTCGAACCCGACCAGATACGCGAGCAGCAACATCAGGCCGACGCTGAGCAGCGCGACGGCGAGGAGCCTGGGAGAAAGAGCCGGTACGGCGACCGAGCGGGCAGGAGCTGCCATCTGAACTGAACCTCCTGGGGAAGTGCGCGTCCCCTTCGAAAGGCTGCGATGCCCGAGCGTCCTGACTTACGAGCCGAAACTCGATCACAGTGGCGCGGCCGCGCCGGATTCGCACCGGCTTCCCTCATGGCACCGCAGGTTGACCCTCGAACCGTAAGGTCCCCACCAACCCCCGGTCAACGCACCCCGGCGCGCCGGTGACCAATCCCACCTGCGCACCCCGGGGCCACGCGGCGCAGGTACGACCAGCCACGCGTTCCGGCCGGGGTCGTCGAGTCGTGGAGATTGGCGGTGAGAACGGACCGATATCCACGACTCGGCGCAGGGCCCGGGAGCCAAACGCCACGACTCGGGGTCGAAGGCCGCGACCAGCCAGAAGCCGACTCGACACCCGCGCCAAGCGGGGCGGGTCGGAGCGCGCGAAGCAAGTGCGCTGAGGGGCCCCGTGACGAAGTAAGCACCTGCGGAGTGCGGGTGGGGCGGCTTATCCTGAGCGGCATGCCGTCCGCTCATCATCTGGTCGCGTTTGCGATCACCGCGCTGATCATCATCGTCGTGCCGGGCCCCAGTGTGCTGTTCATCGTCGGTCGCGCCTTGGCGGTCGGGCGGCGGGAAGCCGTGTTGACGATGGTGGGGAACACGCTCGGCGCCGCGATTCTGCTCGGGGCGGTGTCGCTCGGGCTGGGGACGTTGATTGCGGCGAGCGCGGTCGCGCTCACGGTGGTGAAGCTGGCGGGTGCGGCGTACCTGATCTATCTCGGCGTGCAGGCGTTCCGGTCGCGGAAGTCGCTGGTCGAGGCGATGCGGGGTACGGCGAAGCCGAGCACGACGCGTCGGACGATCCGGCAGGGGTTCCTGGTCGGGGTGACGAACGCAAAGACGGCGGTGTTCTTCGCGGCGGTGCTGCCGCAGTTCGTGGACAAGGGCGCGGCTGCGCCGGCGTGGGCTCAGATCCTGGTGCTCGGCACGATCTTCATCCTGATCGCGCTCTGCTCGGACAGTGTCTGGGCGTTCGTGGCCGGTACGGCGCGGGAGTGGTTCGCGCGGTCGCCGCGCCGGCTCGAGCTCGTCGGCGGCACCGGCGGCCTGATGATCATCGGCCTCGGCGCCAGCATCGCGGTCACCGGCTCGAAGGAATAGCCGTACGCCGTCCTGCCGGGACGCCGAGCAGTGCGAGCAGCGCCGGGAGACCGAATGCGACCAGGTACGCCGTCATCGCGGAATGTGGCTCCAGCGCCGCGAACAACGACCCGCCGATCGCGAGGATCGTTGCGGTCGACAACGAGTCGCTGAGCTGCAGGGCCGAGCTGTTGGCGCCCTGCTCGTCGCGCTCGGAGTACTCCAGCACCAGCACGGACAGCGTCGGGAACACGGTCCCCATCCCGAGGCCGGTCAGGCTCCAGCCGAGGATGCCGACCAGCACCGGTACGTGCGGGTCGAGCGTCAGCGCCGCGGTCACGATGCCGAGCAGGATCGCGAGCATGCCCGCCTGCAGGAAGACCGCGTGTGAGAACGGCTGGTTCGGCCGGCCGCGGTACCACGACGCAGCGCTCCAGCTCAGCGCGCTGACCGTCAGGACGAGTCCGGCGAGCGCCGGCGACAGGCCGCGTTCGCGGGTGAGCATCAACGGCAGGAACACCTCGGCGCCGAACCCGGCCGCCGCGACGAGACCGCGCAGCGCGATCACCGACGGCAGCCCGCGCCCGAAGGCGAAGGTCCCGGACGGCAGCAGCCGCGGACCGAACGCGATCACCCCGGCCAGACCGATCGCCAGCAGTGCCAGCTGTACGGCGCCACGCTGCTGCCCGCCGTAGTGCAGCAGGCCGACACCGACCGCGGCCGCGATCGCCCACAGCGCCCGCTTGTCCCACAGCTTCCCCTGCCGTACGTCGTACGCGCTGCCGCGGGCCAGGCCGGGACGCATCACGAGTGCGGCCGGGACCGCGATCACCGGGACGGCCAGGAAGACGAGCCGCCAACTGGTGTGTTCGACGATCAGCCCGGCGATCGCGGGCCCGACGAGCGACGGTACGACCCAGCCGGTCGCGAACGCGGCGAAGATCCGCGGGCGGAGACGCGCCGGGTACAGCTGCCCGACGACGACGTACAGCGCGACCGTGAGCAGGCCGGAGCCGAAGCCCTGGATGATCCGGCCCGCGACCAGGATCTCCATCGAGGGTGCCAGGCCGGCGATCAGCAGGCCGGCCAGGAACCACGCCGTACCGTGCCAGAGCGGACGGGTCGGGCCTTTCAGGTCGCTCCAGGTGCCGGAGACGACCATCGCGACCACGCCGGAGGCGAGCGGTCCGCCGAACGCGAGCGCGTACAGGCTGAGGCCGTCCAGCGCTTGCGCGACGGTCGGCATCGCGGTCGCGACCGCCAGGGACTCGAACGCGACCAGGGTGATCAGCGCGACCATCCCGACGGTCAGGGCGCGGTACCGCGGTGAAAGGACGCCGCCGATCTCAGCGGCCGGCTCGGCAGTGATGGTCATGACGACGACCATCGCTGTTCAAGTGCACTTTAAGTCAACTAGAGAATCGCGGCGAGCACGAGCGCGAGGATCGGCGGCACGGCCTGGGTCGCGGCGGCGCGCAGCATCCGCCGGTCGGAGGCGAGCAGGACGATGCCGGCGCCGGCCATGCACGCGCACGCGAAGAGCGCGATGGCGTGGCCCTTGTCGCCGCCCCAGATCAGGCCGCCGAGCGCACCGATCGCCAGGAACAGGTTGTAGAAGCCCTGGTTGAACGCCCACGGCCGGGCCGCCTCCACCTCGCTGTCCTTCACCAGGAACCGGCGGTAGGTGCTGGGCTTGCGGAACAGCACGCTTTCCAGGGCGAACACGACCACATGGAACACACCGGCCACGACGACGAAGACCTGCGCGACGACGCTCATGGCGGGAAACGTACCGCTACGCCCGCCAATCCGTGGCGAAGGCGCGCGCTGGGTTGTTCCGGAACACGGCGTCCGCGAGGTCAGCGCCGAAGTAGTGCGTGATCCGCGGCCTGAGGTGGGTCAGCAGGTACGGCATCCCCGGCCCTTCGGCGGTCGACCGGGCGCGCGCCGTGGTGGTGTCACCGCCGAGCAGCAGGCGGTCCGCGTACCCGGCGTCGATCAGCGCGGCGAGGCAGTCGGTCAGCCGCGGATCGGTCGCGTTGTTGGCCCGCGACGGCCCGTCGAACGCCAGCCAGGCGCCGCGCTCCGCCAGCTCGAGATGCCCACGATGATCGGGGAACCGGTTGAGGTGCCCGAGGATCACCGCACCCGGATGCACGCCGAGCGTGTCGACGAGCAGATCGAGTACGGCGTCCGCGGCCGACCCGAGCTCGTGGTGGACGGCGATCGGCGCGTTCGTCGCGTGATGGGCCTCCGCCGCGGCCCGCATCACGAGCTCGGCGTGCGCGTCGAGTACGTGGAAGCCGCCGGCCACCTTGATCAGCCCGGCCCGGATCGCGGTGTCGCCGATCCCGTCGGTCAGCTCGCGGACGAAGATCTCGGCCAGCTGGTCGCGGACCTTGTCGACGTACCCGTCCGGGTAGTGCTCGCGGCGGTGCAGGCCGGTCGCGGCGACGATCGAAACCCCGGTGGCGGTGGAGATCCCGGGCAGGAGGCCGGCCCGGCGGTTCAGCCCGTGCGGGGTCCATTGCACGATCGCCTGGCCGCCGGCGTCCGCGAACGCGCGCACCTCGGCGATCGCCGCCGCCTCGTCGTCCAGCTCCTGCCCCGGGATCAGGGCCGACCGGAAGAACAGGTGGTCGTGCGAATCGGTCACGCCGAGCGCTTCCGGCACAAGGTCGTTCAGGACCGTACGGATCCGCATCATGGCCTCTCTGTCAGGTCACGGCACCAGCAGTGGAACCGTAACCCGACAGTCGGCTCGACCTCAGGCTGCCTGCTGACCGGCGGGGCGACGACGCCCACGGCGAGAAGACCGACGGCCGGGACCGGCGGCCCGGCCGTTCCCAGCCCGGGTGCCCGCAGAGTCCTTGGCCTGCGCACCCTTGGCGGACGCGCGCTGGGCCGACTCCGGCTTGCGCGACGGCCGCCTGGTGGACTGCCGTGGAGTCGGCTCCTGCTTGGCCGGTGGTTCGACGTACGTGCGTTCGCCGGGCGCCAGCTCGGACAGCAGCGCGTCGCCGGCGGCGAGCTTGGTGACCGTGGGGGCGATGCCGGCCTTGCGGGTCAGGTCCCGGACGTCGCGGACCTGCTCGTCGGTCATCAGCGTGACGACCGTGCCCTCGGCGCCGGCGCGGGCGGTCCGGCCCGAGCGATGCAGGTACGCCTTGTGCTCGATCGGCGGGTCGGCGTGGATCACCAGCGTGACGCCGTCGACATGGATCCCGCGGGCCGCGATGTCGGTCGCGACCAGAGTCCGCGCCGAACCGTCCGCGAACGCCTCGAGGTTGCGGGTGCGGGCGCCCTGGGACAGGTTGCCGTGCAGCTCGACAGCCGGGACGCCCTGGGCGATCAGCTTCTTCGTCAGCGCCTTGGCGCCGTACTTCGTCCTGGTGAACACCAGCGTGCGTCCCGGCGCCGCGGTCAGGTCGACGAGCACCGGCAGGCGCGTGTCAGGCTTCACGTGCAGGACGTGGTGCGTCATCCGCGCGACCGGCGACCGGGCCGAGTCCACGCTGTGCGTGACCGGGTCGGTCATGAAGCGCCGGACGAGTACGTCGACGCCGGCGTCCAGCGTGGCGGAGAACAGCAGCCGCTGAGCCTCGGCCGGGGTGGCCTCGAGGATCCGGCGGACCGCGGGCAGGAACCCGAGATCGGCCATGTGGTCGGCCTCGTCGAGCACGGTGATCTCGACCGCGCCGAGCTTCGCGTGACCGGCCTGGACGTGGTCCTCGAGCCGTCCCGGGCAGGCGACGACGATGTCGGCGCCCTTGCGCAGGCCGTTGATCTGCGGGCCGTGGCCGACACCGCCGAAGATCGTCATCGAGCGCAGGCCGAGGGTTTCGGCGAGCGGGCTGATCGAGGCCTGGATCTGGGTCGCGAGCTCGCGGGTCGGGGCCAGGATCAGCGCCCGCGGATGATTCGCGCGACGCTTCGTGTCACTGACCGCGAGCCTCGCCAGGACCGGCAGGACGAACGCATACGTCTTGCCGGAGCCGGTCCGGCCGCGACCGAGAACGTCCTTGCCGGCCAGTGAATCCGGCAGCGTGGCCGCCTGGATCGGGAACGGCTTCGTCACACCGGCCGTGGCCAGGGCGGCGACCAGCCGGCCGGGGACGCCGAGCTCCGCGAACGTACGGTTGTCAGGGGCAACCGGCACCTCATCGTTGCTGACAGCAACTTCGACGTGACGATCGGCTCCGGCGGACTGGCTGCGTCCGGCGCTCGAGCGGCGGCGACGCCGCGGTCGCGACTGCCCGTCGCGCGAGGTCTTCGCGGACCGGTCGCCGGAGGACTGCTGGGATTGATTGGGCGTGGTTGTAGACGTGGGGCGGCGGGCCGCCATAGAAGTACTCCAAAGATCGGGGGTCGTCCTGCCCGGCGCGGCCGAGGGCCGCGGCGCGTGGTGGTCGACTGCTGGCGCACTGTAGTTGCGCTCACCGGCCCGAGGCAGAACTGGGCGGGCCGTCGGAACCAGTCTACGGCACCGACAGGCCGTTACTCGCGGGATGCTCCTCACACAGGCTAGGTTCGGCACGTGACGGAACAGTTCCGGGCGGCCCCACCCACGGTCGCCGACGAGCGTGCGCTCCTGCAGGGATTCCTCGACTTCCACCGCGGCACCCTGCTGTGGAAGCTCTCCGGGCTGACGGACGAACAACTCGTCCAGCGCGCTGTGGAGCCGGCCAGCCTGTCGTTGATCGGACTCGTGCGGCACCTGAGCGAGGTCGAGAAGTACTGGTTCCACCGCGCGCTGGCCGACCATGACTCGCCGCCGAAGTACTGGAGCCGCGAGTTCCCCGACGGCGACTTCGACCACGTCGATCCGGCGATCGTCGCGGAGGACCTCGAGGACTTCCGCCAGATCATCAAGACCTCGGACGCGCTGGCCGCGAACTACTCGCTGGACGACACGTTCCTGCGTCCGGGCCAGGAGCCGCTGCACTCGGTGCGCTACCTCTATCTGCACATGATCGAGGAGTACTCGCGCCACAACGGCCACGCGGACCTGCTCCGGCAGGCCATCGACGGCGCCACCGGCGAATAGCTAGGGCTTGATCGAGCGGATCAGGGCGACCACGTCGTTCGTGACGCCGCGGACGCCGGGGATGCGGGTCAGCCGCAGCAGGCGGTCCACCAGCGGGACCGCCCGGTCGACGAGGACGCGCGTACGGCGGACGTCGTCGGTCTGGTCGTGCACCCAGAACAGGACCACGCCCATCTGCAGGAGCCAGAGAAGCTCGGGCAGCTCGGACTTCAGGTCGGTCGGGAGCTTGAGATCGGACCCGTCGATCACCCGGCGGAACACGTCGATACTCGCGTCCCGCGCCGGTCGTGACTCGTCGCTGAACGGCGACAGCGGGCTGCGCGGATCGGCGGCGGTCTTGAAGAACGTGCCCGCGAACTCGTGGTACGGCGCGGCCACGTCCAGCCAGGCCCGCAGTACGCCGGCCAGCCGTGGCACGAACGCCTTCTCCGCGGCGAGGATCGGCTCGACCACCTCGCGGTGCTGGTCCTGCAGCAGGTCGTAGTACGCCTGCATCAGGTGGTCCTTCGAGCCGTAGTAGTAGTACGCGTTCCCCACCGACACGCCCGCCTCGTTGGCGATCGCGCGCATCGTGGTCTTCCCGTACCCCTGCTCCCGGAACAACCGCAATGCGGTCGACAGGATCAGCTCACGCGTCTGCTCGCCCTTCGCGGTCGCACTGTCCGTCACACCCGTCAGCGTAATCACCTCCACTCACCCGCCGCAGTCCAGCCGCCGCCTGCACGATCGCCCGCGCGACCGGCCGCAGCGCCGGACTCGCCAGTCGGACGGCGGTGTGCCTGTGGTCCCCCGTGGCCCACAGGCACACGATCCAGGCGCGATCACCGATATACACCGCCCCGTCGTCGGCGACCACCGTCACGTCCCGCAGCGTCGCCGCGTGGTCGAGGGCCGGGTAGAGCGCCCGCGCGTCCGCCGACCCCGCCGCGACGAACCGCAGACGCACCACCCCGCCGTACCCGTCCGGCGCCGGTCGCTGCGCTGCCAGCCAGTCCTTGAACCGCCGGCACAGTCCGCAGCGGGCGTCGTACAGCACGGTCAGCTCACGCACCGGGCGGCCTTCAATAGCCGTACCGAGCGGCCTGCTCGGTCATCGTGAGCGGCTGGACGGTGTCGTTCGGCGGCACCGGCGGGCGGGTCATCGAGTCGAGCCGGCTGCGCGTGCGGATCTTGTTGAAGATCCACACGTTCGTCAGGTGCACGACGCCGAGCACCAGCATCACGATCCCCAGCTTCACGCTCAACTGCTCGAACACGCCGCTCGCGTCCAGCACCGGCCGCCCGCTGCGCAGGAACAGCGTCACGAACCCGAGGTTGATCAGATAGAACCCGACCACCAGCAGCCGGTTCACCGCGTCGGCGAACTCCGCGTTGCCGTGGAACACGTCGACCAGGAAGATCCGCCCGTTCCGGCTCAGCGTGCGCGCCACCCAGATCGTCAGCGGCACCGCGATCAGCAGGTAGACCAGGTACGTCGTGACCGTCATGTCCATCGTTCTCCCCACTTCTTGAACATGTTCAAATTGTCGATGCCCTGACCGTACGCCGCTGTTTTGAACATGTTCAAGTCGAGCGTCACGTGATCTGGATCTCGTCCGGGGCGAGAATGGCCCGCATGACGACCTGGGTCTTCGAAGGAACCGTGCTGCCCTCCGGCGACACCGCCCGCCGCCTGACGTTCGGGCCGGACCCGTCCGGCGAGCAGCTGCCCGGCAGGTACGCCGTACCGGGCCTGGTCGACTCGCACTGCCACCTGACGATGGCCCCCGGCGCGAACGGGCCGGTCCTGCGCGGCGCGGACTACGCCGACGAGCGGCTCGGCGAACTCGCCGGCGCCGGGGTGAGCGCGGTCCGCGACGTCGGCGGCAATCGGGACGTCACGCTCCGGCTCGCCCGGACCGCGGACGACGGCCGCCCACTCGTCCTCGCGGCCGGCCGGTTCCTCGCCCCGGACGGCCGCTACTTCCCGCAGGCGTACGAGCCGGTCGCGCCGGAGGATCTGCTCGCCGCGGTCGAGGCCGAGATCGCCGACGGCGCGACCTGGCTGAAGCTGGTCGGCGACTTCCCCGAGGTCGGCCCGGACGGCCCGATCCGCGGCAGCAAGGTGAGTCCGTCGTACGACGTCGAACTGGTCGCCGCGATGGTCGAGCTGGCCCACGCGCGGAACGCCCGGGTCGCCGCGCATGTGAACACCGACCACGTGAGCGAGCTGATCCGGGTCGGGATCGACTCGGTCGAGCACGGTACGGCGCTCACCGAGCAGGATCTACAGGCGCTCGGCGCCCGCGGCGGCGCGTGGACGCCGACGCTCTGCGCCTCGGTCGGCCCGGGCCCGGACGAGACCCCGGAGCGGCGGGCCCGGCGCGAGGAGCGGTCGGCGTACCTCGCGTCGATCCTGCCGCTGGCCGACCGGTACGGCGTGCGCGTGCTGACCGGATCGGACGTGGTCGGCACGGTCGCCGGCGAGATCGACCTGCTCGTCAAGCACGGGCTGACCATGGAGCAGGCGCTCACCGCGGCCTCCACCGGCGCGCAGGATTTCCTCGGCCTGACCGGCGCCGGCAACCTCGTCACGTACGACGCGGACCCGCGGGACCATCCCGGCGTGCTCGCGCGACCGGCGGCCGTCGTCCTCAACGACCGGCGGATCGCATGAAGGAGAAGGACCTCGACCGCTGGGTCGAGAAGTACCGGAAGGCGTGGGAGAGCAACGATCCCAAGGACATCGCCGCGCTCTGGACCGAGGACGCCATCTGGTACCGGCGGCCGGACGAGGCGCCGGTGACCGGCCGGGAGGCGATCGTCGCGGCGTGGCTGGAGGTCTCCGACGCGCCGGGCGAGACGACCTTCGAGTACGAGGTGCTCGGCTTCGGGGACGGCGTCGGCTTCGTCCGCGGCTGGACGACGTACCTGACGAATCCGCCGGGCGAGTTCAGCAACCTCTGGGTGATCCGGCTGGAGAAGGACCGTGCGTTCGAGTTCACCGAGTGGTGGATGGAGAAGCCGCGCTGAGCTACGCTGCCGGTGAGGCGCTTCAGGGCGCCACCGGTCCGCGGGAAGGGCTCAGCCCACCTGAGAATCAGGGCGTAGTACCGCTTGACCTCCTTTCTCGCCTGACGATGCGGACAGCAGGCTCGTAGAGAGGAGGTCGGCGATGCCGACCCGGAATCTTCCGAACGACCCGCACCTCGACCATCTGCGCGGTCAGGCCAAGACCCTGCTCAAACAGGTCCGCGCCGGCGACAGCGCCGCTGTCGCACTGGCCGCCGAGTTCCATCCCGTGCAGACGTTGGCGGACGCCCAACTGGTGATCGCGCGCAGCTACGGGTTCCCCAGCTGGCCGCGGATCGTGCGGCATCTGGAGCTGGTCGACCGCTACAGCCGCTCGCCGCACCGGCAGCCGGTCGGCGGCCCGCTGGACACGCCCGCGGAGCGTGCCGACGAGTTCCTCCGGCTCGCGACACTGCACTACGGGGAGGATGATCCGGCCCGGCAACGATCCGCCCGCGACCTTCTCGAGCGTTACCCAGAGGTTGCCCAGAGCAACATCTACACACAAGTGGTGGCCGGCGACCTGGACGGGATCGACTTCAGCCAGGCGAGCTCGGAGGGCGGGCCGTACCGCTGGGAGCCGCTTCTCTACCTCACTTACAGCCGTCTCGACGCGCCGAACCAGATCGAGATTGCCCGGCTCCTGCTCGAGCACGGCGCCGACCCGAACGCCGGCTACCTGTGGCAGGGCCTGCCGTCACCGTTCACCGCCCTCACCGGCGTCTTCGGCCGCGGTGAGGGCGACCAGCCGCCGCACCGGCATCGCGTCGAGTTGGCTCGGCTCCTGCTCGATGCCGGCGCCGACCCGAACGACAGCCAGACGATGTACAACTGCGGCCCCGGGTGTCCCCCGCCGTACGACGACGTACACCTGGAGCTCCTGCTGGAGTACGGGCTGGGGCGCGGCGACGGCGGCCCGTGGCACGCCCGGCTGACCGCTGCACACCCGACCCCGCGACAGCTGCTCGAGGACGAACTGGTCTTCGCGTCATGGGCCGGCCTGACCCACCGGGCCGAGCTGGTACTTGCCCAGGGCACCGATCCGGAGGGCGTCGGTACCCGGCATCCGGTCTTCGGCGGACATCGACCGTACGAACTGGCCGCCGTCCAGGGCCATACCGAGATCGCCGACCTGCTCCGGGCGAGGGGCGCGGCGCCGCTGGACGAGATCCACCAGGTGTACGCCGCCGCGATGCGCGGTGAGCTGCCCGACGTCGATCCCGAACTCGCCGCCCGCGCGGTGGCCCGGACACCGCACCTGCCCGTTCGCGCCGCCGAGGTCGGTCGTGCCGTGGCGATGGAACCGTTGCAGCGACTGGGGTACGACCTCAGCCGGATCTCCGGCGGTGCCGCGCCGATCCACCGGGCCGCGCTCAACGGCCACCTGGAGACGGTCCGGAAACTCGTCGAACTCGGCGCCGACCCGACTCTGCGAGATCCGAACTACAACGGCGACGCTCTGAGCTGGGCCGAGCACAGTCACCAGCAATCGGTGATCGACTACCTCAGGGGCTTACAGCGAGGAACAGGAACGCGCTGAACACGGCGAGGTGAACGGCGCCCTGCAACAGCGTCGCCCGGCCGGTCGAGAGGGTGAACAGCCCGGTCACGACGGTCAACGCGAACAGCACCATCTCTTTGCCGCCGAGCCCGAGGACGAGCGGGCCGCTCAGCCAGATCGACGCGACGGCGATCGCGGGGATGGTCAGGCCGATGCTGGCGAGCGCTGACCCGAGCGCCAGATTGACGCTGGTCTGGAGACGGTTGCGCAGTGCGGCACGCACAGCGGCAACCGTCTCCGGCAGCAGGACGAGCAGCGCGATCACCACACCGACGACGGCCAGCGGCGCGCCGGCCGACTCCACCGCGGACTCGAGCCTCGGCGACACGGTCTTGGCCAGCCCGACCACCGAGATCAAGCAGACGAACAGCAACCCGAGGCTCAGCAGTGCGGTCTTCCCGCTCGGCGCGGCCGCGTGATGGTCCTCGTCCTCGTCGACCGCGCCATCCGCCCCCACCGGCAGGAAGTAGTCACGGTGCCGGATGGTCTGGATGAATACGAACACGCCGTACAGCACCAGCGACGTCACGCCCGCGAACGCCAGCTGTGCCGAACTGAACTGCGGCCCTTCCGCGCTCGTCGTGAACGTCGGCAGCACCAGACTCAACGTCACCAGGGCGGTCGTCACCGACAGCGCGGAGTACGACGCCTGCACCCGGAACTCCTGCACGCGGTGCCGTAGCGAGCCGACGACCAGCGCCAGCCCGAGGATCCCGTTGCAGGTGATCATGACCGCGGCGAACACCGTGTCACGGGCCAGTGACGCGGCCTTGTCGCCGCCGGACGCCATCAGCGTGACGATCAGCGCGACCTCGATGATCGTCACCGCGAGCGCGAGGATCAGCGTGCCGAACGGCTCTCCGACCCGGTGCGCGACGACCTCGGCGTGGTGCACGGCGGCGATCACCGCGGCACCGAGACCGAGACAGACCAGGATCAGCAAGACCGCGCCGAGGTTGCGGTGCCAGGTCCCGATCAGGTCGACGAAGGCGAGCAGCGGCACGGCCAGCGTCCAGCGCGGCAGACCTTGGGTCACGGAGTTTCTCATCCTCAGACAGCCTATCGGGAATCCCCTTGGCATCCGGCGCGTCGCGGGTGATGCTTCTCCCAATATGACTGTTGACATCAGGGAAGCGACCGCTGCCGACTGGCCGGCCATCTGGCCGTTCTTCCGGGAGATCGTCACCGCGCGCGAGACCTATACCTACGATCCGGACCTCACCGAGGAGCAGGCCCGCGCACTCTGGATGTCGCCGTCCAGCTCGCCGTTGGCCCGGACAACGGTCGCGGTCGATGCCGACGGCACCGTTCTCGGCAGCGCCAACATGTACCCGAACCGCCCGGGTCCCGGCGCTCACGTCGCCAGCGCCAGCTTCATGGTCGACGGCAAGGCCCGCGGCAAGGGCGTCGGCCGGCTGCTCTGCGAGGACATGATCGCCTGGGCCGGCCGGTCCGGGTTCCGCTCGATCCAGTTCAACGCGGTCGTCGAGACGAACGAGCCCGCCGTCCATCTGTGGCAGTCCCTCGGCTTCCGGATCGCCGGCACCGTCCCGGAAGCCTTCGACCACCCCAAACTCGGGTACGTCGGCCTGCACGTCATGTACCGCCCCCTCCCATGACAAGGGCCCGCCGGATGTGGAAGGCGCTCGAGCCGTACCACGCGATCACCTACTTCGCGCCCGAGACGCGGAAGGCGACCGATGCACTCGGGCTGAAGGGCGGGTGGATGAGCTACTTCGGCTGCCGCTCAGCGCCCCTCGGCGCAGTCGGCCCGGAGTTCGTGGCCGCGGTGTTCTACAACTTCCACCCCGCGATGGTCGCGCGCTCACTCCCGGACGCCTGGAGCTACGCCACGCCGGCCCAGCTCCTCGACGCCAGGCTGACGGCGGTGGACGCCGCCGTACGGCGATTGTTCCCCGACGGGTCGTTCGACCGGGCGGCCGAGCTCGGGCGACGCGCGGCCGAGCTCGCTCCGATCGCCGGCCGGCCGATCGCGGCCGCCAACGCGGCGCTGGACTGGCCGGACGAGCCGCATCTGGTGCTGTGGCAGGCGACCACGATCCTGCGCGAATCACGCGGCGACGGGCACGTGGCGACACTCGTCGCCGCCGGTCTCACTCCGTGTCAGGCCTTGGTGACGATCTCGGCGGCGGGCGGGCCCTCGAAGGAGGTCTTCCAGTTCAACCGCCACTGGAGCGACGACGAGTGGGCGGCCGCCTCGGACGACCTCCGAAGCCGGGGCCTGCTCGACGCCGACGGGGCACTCACCGAACGCGGCCGGGCGCTGCGGCAGCAGGTCGAGGACACCACGGACTCGTTGGCCGACCAGGGGTGGCAGGCACTCGGCGACGAACTGGCCACCGAACTGCACGACCTCGTCCGTCCGCTGAGCGCGATCCTGATGTCGGACGGCCTGATCCCCGCCGACAACCCGATGGCCCTGCGCTGGGACTGACCTCTACGAGGTCCGAAGGCCCGCGTCGGCCGCCCGGAGAACCGCGGCGGTGAGCGCGTCGAGGATGCCGGACTCGAGTTTCCAGTGCTGCCAGTACAGCGGCACGTCGATGTACTTGCCCGGGGCGACCTCCACCAGCCGGCCGGCCGCCAGCTCGGGGCCGGCTACCTGATCCTCGATCATCCCCCAGCCGAGCCCGATCCGGACCGCCTCGTGGAACGGCGCGGACGCCGGGATCGCGTGCGACGGCGGATCCAGTGTGCGCCGGGTCACCTTGCGGACCAGCCGGTGCTGCAGGACGTCCTTCTCGTTGAACACCACCATCGGCGCCTCGGCCAGCGCCTCCGGCAGCGGTTTGCCGTGCAGCCACCGTTCGGCGTACTCCGGGGTGGCGAGCGGCAGGTAGCGCATCTTCCCCAGCCGGACGACGCGGCAGCCCTGCACCGGGCGCGGATCAGCGGTCACCGCAGCCAGGACCGTCCCGTTGCGGAGGTACTGCGCCGAGTGTTCCTCGTCCTCCTGGTGGACCAGGAACCGGGCGTCATGGGTCCGGGACAGGTCGAGCATCGCGGGCAGGAACCAGTTGTTGAGCGAGTCCGCGTTCACCGCGATCGGGATCCGCTGCGCGTCGATCGTGCCGCGGACGGCGGCGATCGCCTCCAGCTCGAGCAGCGAGACCTGACGGGCGAGTCGCAGCAGCGCGGCGCCCGCCGCGGTCGCCCGGGCCGGCCGGCCGCGCATCACCACGACCTGACCGAGCCGGCTCTCCAACGCCTTGATCCGTTGACTGACCGCGGACGGCGTGATGCGCAATCGCCGTGCGGCGGCGTCGAAGCTGCCTTCATCGACGACGGCAACGAACGTCTCGAGCTGTGCGGAGTCGAATTGCATGATGAAGCAATCCTAAAGGTGCATCAGAATCTTTAGCTGGTTTGCAGCAGGTCGACTGCTTACCGTCGAAGGCATGCCCCTCCTCGCCGGTTTCGCCACGGCACTGTCGCTGATCGTCGCGATCGGCGCCCAGAACGCGTTCGTCCTGCGTCAAGGACTCCGCCGCGAACACGTCCTCCCGGTGGTCCTGACCTGTGCGCTCTCGGACGCGCTGCTGATCTCCAGCGGCATCCTCGGCCTCGGCGCACTCCTCACCCGTAACCAGTTGGCCCTCGACATCGCCAAGTTCGGCGGTGCCGCTTTCCTTTACACGTATGCGTTTCTGGCCGCCAAACGTGCCCTCCGGCCCGGCTCGATCACTCCCGCCGACCACGCCCCCGCCGCCCTGCGCAGCGTCGTACTGACGTGTCTGGCTTTCACCTACCTGAATCCGCACGTCTACCTGGACACGGTCGTCCTGCTCGGCTCGCTGGCCAACCAGCGAGGCACCGACGGCCGGTGGCTCTACGGCCTCGGCGCCGTCACCGCCAGCTTCACCTGGTTCTTCTCCCTGGGCTTCTTCTCCCGCAAGCTGTCCGCCCTCTTCGCCCGCGCCCGGTCCTGGCAACTCCTCGACTCCACGATCGCCCTCCTGATGACCACGCTCGCCACCTGGATGCTCCTGTCCTGATCACACAATGGGGCGGTGGACGTGACTGTGCTGTGTGACGCGGTGGCGGTTTTCCCCGAAGAGGTTTCGACGGCGTTGCCGGAGTGGGGCGACGAGGCGGCTGCTTGGACGGGGCTGGTGATGCCGGGGAACGTTCGTGACGGTGGGTGGTTCCTGCATTTCCACAGCTATCTCGTGGTCGGGGACGCCGGGGTGGTGCTGGTTGACGCGGGGGTCGGGCCGGCGGGCGGGGAAGCGGCTGAATGGCTGGGGGTCGCCGGCCGACTGCCCGGGTTGCTGGCGCAGGTCGGTGTGGAGGCGGCGGATGTGGACGCGGTCGTGTTGACGCATGTGCATCTGGATCACGTGGGGTGGGCGTCCGACGGGGTGCGAGCAGGGTTTCCCCGGGCCGAGTACGTCGTCCAGCGGGCCGAGCTCGAGCACGTGCGCGGCGGGTCCACGTACTCGAACCGGATCAGGCCGATCGAGGAGGCGGGGCAGCTACGCGTGGTGGATGGCGAGGTCGCGCTGCAGGGGATGCGGCTGGTGCCGACGCCGGGGCATACGCCTGGGCATCAGTCGGTCGTGACGGAGCGGGCGATCCTCGGCGGTGACGTGCTGGTACACCCGGCGCAGGCGCAGTGGCCGGAGCTGACGTACGTGTACGAGCGCGACCCGGCCGTCGCCATCACCTCACGCCAGGAACTCCTCACCCTGGCAGCCGCAACCGGCGTCCCGATCGCGGCCGCACACCCTCACGCACCACTGTCGGTCGATCCGGTGCGCGCCATGCCCGTCCCGACCGCGGGCTACGACGTCTGCCCGCCACACAAGCTCTGACGGGCCATTTCGACAGGACGTGTCCGGCTGGAGGTAGTGCACCTGAGCGTAGATTCGCCTCCGCGTACAGCGTCTCAGGGGTGCACTACCTGTTCTTCGGTCCCGGTCTAGCGGTAGCCGGTCGTGTCGGCGGGCTTGCCGGCGTTCTCGACCTCGACGATGTAGCGCCACGCGTCGGGCCGGCTGCCGTCGAGGTCGGTGAAGCCGTAGATCCGGGCGAGCTCGCCGCTCGACGTCGACTTGCCGTTCCAGCGCCGTACGTCGGGGTCCGCCGCCAGCGCCGCCACCGCGCGGCCGACGTACGACGGGCTCTCGGAGATCGCGAAGTGCGGGATTCGCTCGGTCGCGTCCCGCCAGTTCTCCTCGCGGACGCCGAATCCTTCAAGCATCGCCTCCGACCGCAGCCAGCCGGGTGTCAGCAGGACGGCGGTCGCCTCGTACTTGTCCAGCTCGTGCGCCAACGCGAACGCGACCCGGCTGACCGCGCCCTTCGCGACGTCGTAGAAGAACGAGACCCGGTAGTTGTCCGCGTTGAACTCGTCGGTGCCGTCGGTCATCTCGATCACCAGGCCACCGGGTGACTTGATCAGCAACGGCAGCGCGTAGTGGCTGGTGATCACGTGCGTGTGCACGCCAAGCTGCAACAACCGCAGACCGCCGTCGAGGTCGCTCTCCCAGACCGTCTTGTCCCACTCGGGCTCGCCGTGCTGGCCCCAGATGTCGTTCACCAGGATGTGCAGCGCGCCCTGCTCCCGCTCGATCCGCTCGACCAGGGCCCGGACCTGCGCCGGGTCCAGATGATCCACCGCTACGGCGATGCCGCGGCCGCCGGCCTTGTCGACCAGCTCCGCGGTCTCCTCGATCGTCTCAGGCCGGCCCATCTCGGACCGCCGCTCCCGGGTGCTCCGCCCGGTCACGTACACGGTCGCGCCGGCCGCACCGAGCTCGACCGCGATCCCCCGTCCGGCTGCCCGGGTCGCCCCGGTCACCAGCGCCACCTTCCCCGCCAACGGCTGCATGCCGCCCTCCTTTATCCATACGTCGTACGATTATGTACCATACGGCGTATGGTTAACGACGGCAAGCGCTCCGGACGGCCGCGCGCCGGAGAGGAGCGACTGAGCCGGGAGGCGATCCTGACCGCCGCGCTGCGGATCGTCGACGACGACGGCATCGACGCGCTGACCATGCGGCGGCTCGCGGCCACGCTGCAGGTCAACCCGATGTCGCTGTACCACCACCTGCCGAACAAGGCCGCCGTGCTGGCCGGCCTCGCGGAGCTGGTGTTCGCCGGCCTGGAGCTCCCGGATCCGGGCGACACCGTGCCGTGGGACGAGCAACTCAAGGTGGCCGCCCGCGCCTACCGCGACGGTCTGCGGCAGCACCCGAATCTCGCGCTGCAGGTGCTGTCCGACACGTCCGCGGTGTCGGACGTCGTCGTGGTCACGATGGAGCCGTTCTACCGGGCTCTCGACCGGGCCGGTCTCGCGCCGCGCGAGATCTTCGAGGCCGCGAACACGCTGATCGATTTCATCCACGGCTTCAGCCTCGGCGAGGCGTCCGTCCGCGCGGAGACTTTCGAACTCGCCCCCGACCTGCTGACCCGCGTCCGCGCGCTGCCCGCGGACAGGGCGCCGACCCTGGCCCGGATCGTCAACGAGCTCGGCGAGGACGGACTCGCCTACGACTTCGACAGCGGCTTCGAATCGGGGCTGTCCACCTTGGTCGCCGGCATGCGCCGGTAGCGCGAGATCGCGACCCCGCCGAGGCACAGCAGGCCTCCGGCGTAAGCCGGCAGCACCGGGCTCTCACCGAGAAGCAGCCAGCCGAGGAAGATCGTGATCGGCGGCACGAGGTACGTCGTGGCGCCCATCCGGCCGGCCGTCGTCCGGGCGAGCGCGTAGGCCCAGGTGGTGAACGCGATGGCGGTCGGAAACGCACCGAGGAACACCACCCACCACACGGTGGACGGACGCGCGTCGGACACCTCGCGCAGCAGCGTCGGCCCGAACGGCAGGCAGGCGACGGCGCCGATTACGCAGGACAACCAGGTCACCTCGAGTGCGGGCAGACGGCCCAGCAACGGCTTCTGCGCCACGACACCGATCGCGTACGCCGCCGCGGCCACCACACAGAGCATCACGCCCCAGGCATCGGCGCCGCCGTGCGAGGAGGACAGGCCGATCACCACCACTCCGCCGAAGGCGACCAGACTGCCGATCACCAACTGCCGCGGGAATCCCTCACCCAGCACCATCCCCGCCAGCAGGGCGATCAGCAGCGGCCCGGTGTTCACCAGCATCGACGTGGTCCCGGCGTCGAGGTGCCGCTCGGCCGCGTTCAGCGCGACGTTGTAGACCCCGAACCAGAGCAGCCCGCAGACCAGCAGGTACTTCCAGTCCGCCCGAGCCGGCCATCGGCGCGGCCTGCTGAAGACGAAGATCCCGAGCAGCACGCTGCCGATCAGCAGTCGGCCCAGCGAGAGGGCGCCCGCCGAGATCTCTTCGCCGACGTGCCGGATCGCGACGAACGCCGACGCCCACAACACCACCGTCACCGCGGCCGCACCGGCGGTGAGCGCACCCTGTTTCCTCATACGTGTGGAACGTCCTCGAAGCCCATGATGTGAGGCTAGGTGTCACTCGCTTCGGCGCTGACCGAACTGCGCGGCGCCGGCAGCGTGAACGGTACGACGAACGCCGTCAGCAGCACCGGGATCGTCAACGCCGCCACGAGGACCGACATCGTGAACCACAGCGATCCGAGCGCGAATCCGCCGTACACCGCGATCGCGGAGACCTCCGCGAACAGGCCGGACACCGACGTCACGGTCGCCCGCGCCGGGCCGGTGATCGCGTCCTGCAACCGCGACTCGGACACCACGATCACCAGCTGCATGACGCCGTACCCGATCGCGATCGGCAGGAAGCCCCACGCGGATCCGCTCAGCGCACCGGTCGCGATCAGCACCGCCGTCGCCGCCAGACCCGCCGCGAAAGTTGCTGCTGGCAACTTGTAGGCCGCACCGGCGAGCGCGCCGCCGATCGCCTGCGCGGCAACGGTTCCGGCAATCAGCAGCGGGATCACGCCGGTCGCCGCCCCGGTCTCGCGGGCGAGCAGCGGGAAATACTCGTCGAACGCCAGGAACCCGCCGAGCAGCGCGACCAGAAGGACCGCCCGCCGCACCAATCGACTCGTGAGCACCTCAGCCACACCGGACTTCAACATGGCCAGGTAAGCGGCGAACGCTGCCCGGGCGCCAGGTTCGTCCGACTCCCGCGCGGCCTCGACCGCGCGCGCCTCGGGCAACGACCACGCGACGGCGGCCTGGGTCAGGCAGCTCAGCACGCTCACCACCCCGGCCAGGGCGTATCCGCCGAGGTCGAACAGCGGTGTCGCCAGCGCGGTCGCCGCCAGGTTCATCACGAACGACGCGGAGCGCGCGCGGCCGAGGAGCGTCGGGAAGTGCTCGGTGCGGTCCCGCGCCGCCAGCTCGTCGTACACGAACGCCTCGTAGGTGCCCGAGATCAGCGCGGACGACGTACCCCAGAGCACGAAGCCGAGCGCGAACCCGGCGTACGACGGCAGCGAGATCCATACGGCGTACCCGACGGCGCTGAGCAGGGCGCCCAGGATCAGCAGCTTGCGTCGCGAATACGTGTCGGCCCAGGCGCCGGAGGGCACCTCGAGCACGAATCCGGTCGCCGACCAGATGACGAACAGCGTCGAGATCTGGGCAGCCGACAGCCCGTGGTCGGCGAACAGCAGCTGATACAGCGGGTAGAGCGGGATGAAGTCCTGCAACGCCTCGAAGGCGATGATCCGGAGCGACAACCCTCGATCGGTGCGTCAACGCGGGGGGCTCATAGATCCGAAGATACGGCAAAAATGGCGCGCGGAGCACCCGAATTGTCCGTCAGAGTGGAGCGATGGGAGACGTCAGCGAACGATTCTGGGCGAAGCTGCCGGCGGGCAGCCGGGACGCCCTCGTCGACGGGTTGAGCCAGTCCGAACTGCAGTCGGTCCTGCTGGACGTGACACGGGAGCGCGCCGCCAAGGTGACGCCGGCGCGGCTCCTGCAGCGCTGGCAGCAGGACCGGTTCGTGCGGCCGTCCACCATCGATCCGCGGGAGCTGGTGAAGACCCAGCAGCGGCTCTGGGACCTGCTGCCGGAGAAGTTCGACGGCGTGCAGCTGTCCCCGATCACGCCGCTGGGGACGAGTTCGGCGGTCGCGACCGTCAACCAGCACCAGGTGGTCAGCACCATCCGCGGCACTGAGGTCGCCAGCGATCCGACCAACGAGCTGGCCGTCGAGGCCGCCGTACGACGTCGTGCCGGGCAGGACCGCGTCCACCTGGCGGCGTGTCAGCGGGTCGTCCGCGCGCAACCGTTCGACGAGCCGGCGATGTCGGCGCACTTCGAGCTGTTCGTGCTGGTGTCGAGCGCGCGGGACACCGGGTCGTGCCGGACCGAGGCGGAGCTGCTGATCGACCACCTGAGCTTCTGGCACGCCGTACTCGGCGAGAAGGCTGAACTCACCTTCACGGCGTTCACGGAGTCGGCGCTGCGCGACCGGATCGAAGACACCGTCCGCCCGGCGCTCGGCGTCGCGTTCACCGAGGACACCGAGCGGACCAAGAGCGCGGGCTACTACGCGGGCACCGCGCTCGGCATCGACCGCGCTGGCGCAGGACTGGGCGACGGCGGCTTCACCACCTGGACCGCGGACCTGCTCGGCGACGCGAAGGAACGCTGCCTGACGTCGTGCATCTCCACTGAAGGCCTGACCGTCACCGGAGCTTGAGCAGGCCGGCGTCGGTCGGGCGGAAGCCGCAGGCCTCTTCGTAGAAGGGCTTGAGGTGCGGCTCGTAGTCGACGTGCAGCCATTCACACCCGGCCTGACGCGCCTCTTCGGCCGCGGTCAGCACGAGCTGCTTGCCGATGCCCTGCCGACCGTGGTCGGGGTGGACGGCGGTGTCCAGCACGAACGCGTGCGACCCGCCGTCCCAGCACACCTGGACGAACCCGACCAGCTGATCGTTGCTGAAGGCCCCTACCCAGGTCAGCGCCCACCGCTCCAGCTGCGCGCCCCAGGGCTGCACACTCACTGCACTGTCGAACGCGGCCGCATGCAGCGCGGACAATTCGCGATCGTCGACCGGGAACCGTACGACGTACTTCACAGCATCCCCACCGCCGCTTCCAGGCGAGCGTTCCACTCGACGGCCGAACCGTCCGGCAGGTCCGACAGGCTCAGATACCCCTGGATTGCGACCGACGGCAGGACGGCGCTCAGACCGCTCAGATCGCCGTATGCCGCCAGCGCCTCGTCCCACCTCGCCGGCTCCACCGACGACACCAGGAACCAGGCCAGATCGAGCACGCCGGGCGCCGCCGACACGTCCTCCCAGTCGAGCAGCGCGACCGCGCCGTCCGGTCCGGTCCGCATGTTCGCCGCCGACGCGTCGCCGTGCACCAACGTCGGCTCACCCGCCCACGCCACCTCGGCCTCCGCGTCGAGCACCCTGCCCACCATCCGCTCGCCGAACGCACGAACAGGGGCGGACAGGTCCGACCGCTTCGCCAACGCCGGCCACGTGCGGTCGTACAGCCCGGCCACCAGGACATCCCCGGCGCTGGGCTGTCGCAGCCAGGCCCACTTGTTGTGGGCCCGCCCCCTCCAGCGGTCGTGCAGCTCGCGGAGAGTGCGCGCGCCGGCCTCCGGCTCCGCGCCGGGCGTCCAGCCGGAGATGTCTTCCAGCTCCAGGCGCGTTCCGGCCGGACCGGACTCGGCCTGGTAGCACTCGGGCACGCGTACGCCGACGACCGGCGCGATCTCCTGGTAGAACCGGACCTCGTTCTGGAACATGTTCAGGACGGCCGGGATCGAGCCCGGCGCGGCAGGCTCTCGGCGCTTCACGTAGTTCGGCACCAGGTCAGGCTAGGGACATCGGCCCGCCCGGCGTGACTGATTTTTCTAGGCGACCAGCGTGTACGCCGTGGCCGGGGCGGAGTAGGCGCGCGGACCGGACGGGATGCGCTGCGCACCGCGGTCCTCGACCCGGATCGCGGCGGTCTGCAGCCGGACCGGCAGCGTCTTCCGGACCGCGGTGGTCAGGTCGAACTGCACCTCGGACAACAGGTCGGACAGCTCCAGCCCGAGCGCCCGGCAGATCGCGGCGAGGATCTCCGAGGACGGCTCCTTGCGGCCGCGCTCGATCTCGGACAGGTACGGCACCGACACCTGGGCCAGCTCGGCGAGCTCACGCAGGGTGATTCCCCGCTCGTGCCGCAGCCGGCGGAACACGTTCCCGATCACCTGGCGTAGCAACACGTCTGGCCCTCCTCGCGTCCGGATCTCCTGTACCGAGTGTGCCACCCCACCCGGGCCCTCCGCCCCGAATCTGCCCTGAGCAGACTTTCTGCCCTCCGCAGAATCCACTTTGTGCACGCACCAACCAGTTTCGTGGGCGGGAAGTGGTTGGTGGGTGCCCAAAGTGTGGTCAGGCGAGGGCCTCGGCGAGGTCGCTGGTGAGGTCTTCGGGGTCCTCTAGGCCGAGGCTCAGGCGGAGGAGGCCGGGTGACGGCTTCGCGTCGGCGGCTACGAGGCGGTGGGTGAGGGCGGCGGGGTGCTGGATCAGCGTGTCGACTCCGCCCAGCGAGACGGCGTGGGTGATCAGCTTCACGCGGCTCGCCACCTGGGACGCCGCTGCGTAACCGCCGCTGAGCGTGAAGGCGAGGACCGCGCCCGGGCCCGCCTGCTGGCGGCCGATCAAGCCGGACGGGTCGGTCAGTCCGGGATAGTGGACGCGCTCGACGGCGGGTTGCGCGGAGAGCCAGTCCGCGACCTTGATCGCGGTCGCCTGCTGCGCCCGTACTCGCACCGGCAGCGTCTGCAGTCCCCTGTGCAGTTCGTACGCCGCCAACGGGTGCAGCAGGCCACCTGTTACAGCGCGGACCTGCCGAAGCCGGCTGATCCACTCCACGCCGGCCGCGACGACGCCTCCCATGACGTCGCCGTGACCGCCGAGGTACTTGGTTGCCGAGTGCAACACCAGGCTCGCCCCGTGCCGGGCCGGCTGCTGCAGGACGGGTGTGGCGAAGGTGTTGTCCACGAGGACAGCCACGTCACCCGCGGCCGCGGCGACGGACGCGATGTCGACGAGGTCGACGGTCGGGTTCGCCGGCGTCTCCACGATCACCAGACCCGTGTCCGGCTGGATCGCGGCGGCGACACCGGCCGGATCCACATACGTGACGGTTGTCCCCAGGAGGCCTGTGGATAACAAGTGGTCGCTGCCGCCGTACAGCGGGCGTACGGCGACCACGTGCGGGCGGCCCGCGGCGACGGTGGCGAGCAGGCACGCGGTGAGCGCGGCCATGCCCGACCCGAACGCGACCGCGCCGTCGGTGTACTCGAGCTCGGCGAGCGCGTCCTCGAAGCGAGCGACGGTCGGGTTCCACAGGCGCTGGTAGACGAGGCTCCCGCCGTCAGGCCCGCGGCCCTCGGCGAGTTCGTCGTACGACGCTCCGCCGGCGTCGACGCCGGGGAGCGGGTAGGTGGTGGACAGGTCGATCGGGGGGACGTGGACGCCGAGAGCGGCCAGGTCGTCGCGGCCGGCGTGCACCGACCTGGTGTCCAGCTGGGTCATCGCTGCCTCCTCACCGGGGTTGTGGAGGAGGATGGAATCTTCTGCGCACAGACTGCAATAGTTCCGAAGAAAATTCGTCCACAGGGTCATCCACACGCTGTGGATTCTGTGGACGAGCCCTACAGTGGTGGTATGCCGAAGGATCGTCGGAGCCCGGGACCGGCGCCGCGGCCGGTGCCGGAAGGGCTCGACGAGATCGACCGGACGCTCGTCGGTCTGCTGGCCGCGGACGGCCGGATGCCGAACAACGCGCTCGCCGAGGCGGCCGGCATCGCGCCGTCGACGTGCCTGACCCGCGTCCGGTCGTTACGCGAGCGCGGCGTGATCCGCGGGTTCCACGCCGACGTGGACCTGGCCGCGCTGGGCCGGCCGCTGCAGGCGCTGATCGCGATCCGCATCGGGGCGCACTCTCGCGACGAGATCGACCGGTTCCGCACGAAGGTGCCCGGCCTGCCGGGTGTGCTGTCGCTGTTCCATGTCAGCGGCGCCAACGACTACCTGCTGCACGTCAGCGCGGCGACCCCGGACGCGCTCCGGGAGTTCGTCCTCGACCACCTGACCGCGGATCCGGCGGTCAGCCACGCGGAGACGAGCCTGATCTTCGAGCACGTCCGCGGGACGCCGGACGCGCAGCACTCACCAACCGCGCCCAAATCGCCGCGCTGAGGCGCAGCTGACCCGGTCGTGCCCGGTCGGCGGGGTGTTGGTGAGTGGCACAGGTCCGCGGTTCAGCGGGGCTTCAGGCCCCAGGCCTCGGCGAGCAGCTGGAACGAGCGGCGGCGTTCGGCCGGGTTGTGGATGTTGGTGGTGATGATCAGCTCGTCGGCACCGGCGGCGTCGGCCCGGCGGCGAAGGTCGCCGGCCACCTGGTCAGGCGTGCCGACGGACACCAGGCCGGCCCACTCCTCGACAGCGGCCGCTTCCGCCTCGGACCACGGGTAGGCCTCGGCCTCTTCCGGGGACGGGAGCGGACCCGGCCGGCCGGAGCGCAGGCGGAGCATGGACAGCGCGTTGGCGCGGGCGAGCTGCTGCGCGCGCTCCTCGGTCTCGGCGACGATCGCGGCCAGCGCCAGGATCGCGTGCGGGCCGCCGTCGTGCTCGAACCGCTGATAGTTGGTCTTGTACGCCGAGATCACGCCGGCCGGATCGAGCGTCCCGAAATGCCCCGCGTACGCGAATCCGGTCCCGAGCGCGGCGGCCGCCTGACCGCCGTACGTGCTGGAGCCGAGGATCCACACCGGCGGCAGCGGTACGTCGTCGGGCTGGGCGCTGATCGGCTCGAACGGATGCCCCGCCGGGAACCCTTCGGCGTACGCGCGGAGTTCGGCGTACTGCTCCGTGAAGTCGTCGGCCCCGAGCGCCTCGCGGCTGCGGCGCAACGCGAGCGCCGTGCGCTGGTCGGTGCCCGGCGCACGGCCGATGCCGAGGTCGATGCGGTCCGGGTACAGCCCGCCGAGGACGCGGAACGTCTCGGCGACCTTGAGCGGCGAGTGGTTCGGCAGCATGATGCCGCCGGATCCGACCCGGATCGTCGACGTCGCCGCCGCGACCGCCGCGATCATCACCTCGGGGGTCGAGCTCGCCACGCTCGGGATGTTGTGGTGCTCCGCCAGCCAGTAGCGGTGGTAGCCGGCCGCCTCCGCCGTGCGGGCCAGTTCCAGCGTCTCGTGCAACGCCTCCGACGGCCGTGTGCCTGTCGGCACCGGCGAGAGGTCGAGCACGGACAGGGGGATCGCTTCAGCACTCACGTCCAACTGCCAACCGCGGCCCGCGGCCGCCTATTCCGGGTACGGCGTGTCCGCGCGGGCGTCTCGCAGGCAGCGGGCCCACCAGGCGAGCTGGCGAAGCAGCGCGGCCGCGGCAGCGGAGGTGGTCGGGTCGACGGGCTCGCCGTCCGCAGTGAAGTCCTCTTCGCGGAAGCCGAGGCTGTCGCGGATCGTGACCGCGTGCAGCTCGCCGAAGACGAGACGCAGCTGCTCGGCCGCCCGCAGCCCGCCCGAGCGTCCGCCGTACACCACGAAGCCGACCGGCTTGGCGTACCAGGGCCGGCGTACGGCGTCGATCGCGGTCTTCACGTCGCCCGGATAGGCGTGGTTGTACTCGGCGGTGACGATCAGCACCGCGTCCGCGTCGTCGATCCGCGCGGGCAGCTCGGTCAGCGGCAGCAGGCTCAGGTCGATCAGGTCGAGCTTGAACTCGTCGGCCCGCTCGACCTCCCGCGCGGACCACCGCGTCACCGCCGTCCCGAACCGGCCCACCTCGAGATTGCGCGTCAGCACGACGAGCCGCAGCGGATGAACAGTCACGTCGAACGACGCTAATACCTCAACAAGACTTGAGGTCAAGCCGTCTCAACCGGCAGTCCCGGAACACCACTTCAGGAAAAGCCGGTGACGGGATAAACTCAAGGATTTGTGGCTGCCGCCGGGAGAATTCCAGAAATGCGGCCTGAAAACCAACGGGACGTATTTTAGCACAAGGGACAGGAATTGCCGAATCCAGTCGATGCCGAACAGGCACACCTGACCACTTTCTACGCCGCGCTGGACGCCGAGCGTGCGCGGACCGACGCCCGCACCGACGACGAGCAACTCGTCCGCACCCGCAACGCGCAGGCGCTGCACCAGCGCGACGGCCGGATCCGTGACCTCAAACTCCGGCAGGCGCGCCTGAACGCCGCCGAGGAGGGGCTGTACTTCGGCCGCCTGGACACCGCCGACGGCGAGGTCCTGCACCTCGGCCGGATCGGTCTGCACGACGACGACTACGAGCCGCTGCTGGTGGACTGGCGCGCCCCGGCAGCGCGGCCGTTCTACATCGCGACCGCGGTCGCCAACCACGGCGTCGTCCGCCGCCGGCACATCCAGACCCGGCTGCGCCGCGTGGTCGACGTCCAGGACGAGCAGCTCGACCTCGGCCGGGAGGCCGCCGACGCGTCGAAGCCCGGCACCGGCGTGATCGGCGAGGCCGTGCTGATGAAGGCGCTGGAGGCCCGCCGGACCGGCCGGATGGAGTCGATCGTCCAGACCATCCAGGCCGACCAGGACCGGATCATCCGCTCCGAACTCCCCGGAATCCTCGTCGTCCAGGGCGGGCCGGGCACCGGGAAGACCGCCATCGCGCTGCATCGCGCGGCCTTTCTGCTGTACACCCACCGCGAACAACTGGAAAAGCGCGGAATTCTCGTCGTCGGGCCGAATGCCGCATTCCTGCGATTCATCGGCCAGGTGCTGCCGTCGCTCGGTGAGGACGGCGTCCGGCTGGTCACCATCGCCGAGTTGTTCCCCGGGCTGACCGCGACCCGGCCGGAGACGCCGGAGAGCGCGGAGGTCAAGGGCCGGACGGTGATGGCCGACGTGATCGCGCAGGCGGTCGCCGACCGGCAGTGGTTGCCGGAGCACCCGGTGCGGGTCTCGGTGGAGCGGACCGAGCTCACGCTCGACCCGGCGTTCGTAGGAGCCGCCCACGAGCGCGTGCGCAACCGCAACCTCACCCACAACCAGGCGCGACCCTTCGTGCTGAACGAGATCACCGACCACCTCACCAACCAGTACGCCGAGCTGATCGGCACCGACCCGCTCGACGGTGAGCAGCTCCTCGACGACTACGAGCTGTCCGAGCTGCGCAAGGAAGTGCTCTCCGAGCCCACGGTGGTCGCGTTGCTGGAGCAACTGTGGCCGTTGCTCAGCCCGCAGCGGCTGCTCGAGGACCTGTACGGCGACGAGGCCCGGCTCGCGTCGGCGGCGCCGCAGCTGTCGGAGCTGGACCGCGAGCACCTGCTGCGGTACGGCGACGACTGGAGCCCGTCCGACGTACCGCTGCTGGACGAGGCGGCGGAGCTGCTCGGTGACGACGGGTCCGAGGCCGCGCGGGAGCGTGCGGCGCGGGCACGGGCCGTTGCCTATGCGCAAGGGGCGCTGGACGTGCTGTCCGGCTCCGGTTCGACGGACTGGGACGAGGACGACGAGGCCGAGATCCTGACCGCGAAGGACATTCTCGACGCCGAGGCGCTGGCCGAGCGCTACGAGGCGGACGACGACCGGACGCTCGCCGACCGAGCCTCGGCGGACCGGCGGTGGACGTACGGTCACGTGATCGTCGACGAGGCGCAGGAGCTGTCGCCGATGGCGTGGCGGGCCATCGCGCGGCGGTGCCCGCTGCGGTCGATGACGGTGGTCGGCGACGTGGCCCAGACGAGCTCGATCGGCGGCGGTACGACGTGGTCGTCCGCGCTCGGTGAGACGTTCGGCAACCGGTGGCGGCTGGCCGAGCTGACGCTGAACTACCGCACCCCGGCCGAGGTGATGGAGCTCGCGCAGGCTGTCCTGCTGGCGGTCGATCCGTCGGCACGGGCCCCGCAGTCGGTCCGCTCCACGGGCGTGCGGCCGTGGCACATCGACGTACCCGCGGCCGAGCAAGCGCTGTACGTGTACAAGATGGCGGCCGAGGAGACGGCGTACGGCGAGGTCGGCGTGATCACGTCGCGCAGCCGGCTCGAGCTGATCCAGGAGGCGGTCGACGGCCTGTCCGGCGTCACGGTCCTCACCGCCCGCGAGGCCAAGGGTCTCGAGTTCGACTCGGTCCTGGTCGTCGACCCCGACGGCATCGTGATCGAGTCGCCACGCGGCCTCCGCGACCTGTACGTCGCCCTCACGCGCTGCACTCAACGCCTGGGTGTCGTCGGCGCGCTACCCGACGTACTCCAAGGCCTGCCGGCCTGGGAAAACCGCGGCTGACGGGTCTGTTCGATACCGGTCTAGCGGCCTACCGTCGAAAGATGAAGAAGCCGCTTCGATGTCGGCTCCACCTGCACACGTGGAAGACCGAGCACAACGAAGAAGGGCAGCGCTACCAACGCTGTCTGGGGTGCGGCACGACCCGCGACAAGCTCACGCTGAACGACTTCGGCGCAGGTCAGTGAAGGCCCACGACGAGCACAGTCCCCGCTGAAGCATGGACAGCAGAAAGTGACGAGGCTTCAATGGCTCGCGGGGGGAATCATGAATGGAGAACTGTATTCACACACGTCTTGGCACCGGCACAACGATCGCGGGAACGCGACCTTGGCAGCGCTCGGCGGAGTGGCTGTCGGCATCATCCTCGTCCTGTTGGCGTGGCTCGTCGTACTGATGACGAAGGATGATCCGTCGCGCACGGCCGCCACACAGCGGACCACTCCGGCCGCGGTGGCGCCGGCGGCATCCGTCCCGGCCCCGACGGTGACGAAGACTGTCACACCGCCACCGGCGGCCAAGAAGACGTCGAACTCCGCGCCGGCCGTCAGCGACGTCCGGTCACTGCCGGCCGGGTTGCTCTGCCGCGACCTGAACGCGAAGGGTTACAGCTACGTCGCCGCGGTGGACTACTGGCGACTGCACGGGCAGCCGGATCGCATGGACGCCGACCTCAACGGGATCCCGTGCGAGACCGTGTACTCGCGGAGCGCCGTCGCCGCGTACTGGAACGGGCGCGAGATCAGCGGAGTCACGTTCTGGTCCGCCGGGCTGTACTGCCGGGATCTCGTCGCGCGCGGGGCTTCGTACGGCGAGGCTGTTCGGTACTGGTGGTACTACGGGATGCCGGACCGGATGGATGCCGACAAGAACGGCATTCCGTGCGAAACGGTGTATCCCGCGGCGACGGTCAACGCGTTCTGGTATCCGTGAGGCGGCAGGCCTGGGCTGCCTTCCTGGTGGCGGTGGTGATCGTGGGCGGCGGTGGCCTGTTCGGGCTGTCGGCGGCGGGCGTCTTCGACAACGCGCCGTCCGGAGCACCAGACACACCTCGCCCGGCACCATCGTCGACCCCAGCATCGACCAAGGCCTCGACAGCGCCGCGAACCACGACCGCCACCCCGCGCGCACAGCTGACGACCCGATCGGCCCGGCCGAGTAGGCCGGTGCGGCCGGACCCGGTGCACAGGTACGTGTTCCCCGTGGCCGGCTGCCGCGCGGATGCCTCGCAGACCCACCACGACTACCCGGCGTCGGACATCTTCGCGGATGTCGGGTGCCTCTTCGTCGCTCCGGTCGACGGGCGGGTCGACGAGGTGACGCGGGCCGACTCATGGAATCCGAAGACCAACCGGGGCGCCGACAGGGGAGGCCTGTCGGTTTCCGTGCTGGGCGTAGACGGTGTTCGGTACTACGGCTCGCACCTCTCCGCGATTCAACGCGGGATCGCACCGGGCGTGACGGTGCGGGCCGGGCAGATTCTGGGGCGAACCGGTAAGACCGGCAGCGCCCGGCCCACGCCACCGCACCTGCATTTCGGAATCAGTTGGCCGACCGGGCCCGGCGTCTGGTGGATCCGACGTGGAGCAGTCCCACCGCAGCAGTTCCTGAACAGCTGGCATCAGGGCCGCCAGTTGTCACCCGCCGCGTTGGTGGCGACGCTTCACCGCAAGTACGGCGTGGATCGCGGCTGCCGCTCGTACTGCTGAACTCCAGGACCTCGCCGAGGGTCATCCGAACCGGCGGGTCATGTCGAGACCTGGCGCACGGCTCCGACGTACCGGCGTCAGCGTCAGGCGGAAGGGACGATCGTGATTCTGAACAGCATGTTGCTCGGCAGTACGGACGCCGAGCGGTTGAAGGCGTGGTACCGCGACGGGTTCCGGGCGGAGGTGGACGGCTACGGCAATCTCGACCTCGGCGGGTTCGGTCTGGTGATCGAGCAGCGCGACGATGTCGCGGCGAAGAACCCCGAGCCGGGGCGGCACATCGTGAACTTCGCGGTGGACGACATCGAGGCGGCGGCCGCGCACCTGCGGACCCTCGGTGTCGAGTGGCTGGTGCCGCCGGAGGACCGCGGCATCGGCTGGTTCGCCACCCTGCTCGACCCGGACGGCAACTACGTACAACTCATCCAGATGAAACCCGAGTACTACGCACAGAAATGAAAAACGTTCGCACCGGATCTTGGGGGATCCGGTGCGAACGGTTGGTTGTCTTTGTCAGGCGCATTTGCAGGGGAGAAAAAGGCGGCAAGCGAGGGGCAGAGCGCCCACGCTCGCTTGCCGCCGAATCACCGGTGCCTTCGGGTGGTCGAGGTGAGGCGACTCGACCGGCGACGTTCCGAGTGGGTTGTCTGGTGAGTGCGGAACGCGGAAGGTACCGGAGGCTTCTCAGCGGGGTGCTACGTCCCACATGCGCTCGCCGGGCAGGGGGTCGGGGAGCTTGTCGACGGTCGGCATCGGGTCGTTCGTGACCCGGAGACCGGCGAATCGACGGCTCATGGCGTCTGCATACCGCTCGGCCAACGCCGGCTCGGCGTTGTAGTCGGCGATCACGTGCTCACCGAACCAGACACGCACGCGTCGGCGCTGAACGGTCTGGGTGGCGGTGGCGGTTGTCACTGGTCCTCCTGGCTGTTACTTCGAGGGTGGACGGCCTGGAAAACGCGGGCGAGCGCGGTGCCGGTGCGCCGTGTTGTGTTCACCGTCACGTCAGATCCAACGGAGGACGCAGAGCCGAGGTCACGCCCGAATCCGGACTTTCTGGCCGCCCGGCAAAACTTTTTCGGACCCGCCGGAACCTAATTCTTTCGCCCGTCTGTTCGATTACCCGAACGGGCCGCGCACGGACACCCCGCCGTCCAGCACGAGCTGCTGCCCGGTGACGTACGACGCCGCGTCGGACGCCAGGTACACCACCGCCTGGGCCACCTCCTCGGACCGCCCGAACCGGCCGGCCGGGATCTCCTCGACGACCTCGGCCGCGACGTTCGCGTTGGCGACGGCGGTGGCGATCGCGCCGGCCGCGGCGACGTTCATCCGGATCCCGTCCCGCGCGTACTCCGCGGCGACCGTGCGGGCCAGGCTCAGGATGCCGGCCTTCATCACGCCGTACGCCGCCTGCGCGGGCGCGGCCATGAAGCCGGTGACGGAGCCGACGCTGACGATCGCGCCGCCGGTGCCCTGGTCGAGGAACACGCGGAGCGCGGCCCGGACCGCGCGGGCGACGTACCGGAGGTTGACCTCGTAGATCGTGTCCCAGTCCTCGTCGGCCATCTCGTGCAACTTGACCGCGGGCACGAACGCGACCTGTCCGCCGACGACCGTGACGAGGACGTCGAGCCCGCCGAGCTTGTCGACCGCGCCCGCGACCATCGCCTCGATGTCGGTCGCCGAGCGGACGTCACCGGAGATCGGGTACGCCGTGCCGCCGCGCGTCCGGACCGCCTGCGCGGCCTCCTCGGCGCGGGCCGGATCGAGGTCCGCGACCAGCACCGCGGCGCCTTCGTTGCCGAGGGCGTCGGTCGTCGCCCGGCCGATCCCGCCACCGCCGCCACCGATCACCAGGACACGTTTCCCGTTCAGCTGCATGGCCGGAGCGTAGATCAGGAACGTCGTGAGATTCACAGGGTTTCCTCAGGAAGGACACGCCGAAGCTGTCGGAACGGCTCCATAGGCTGGGAGACGTGACCATCGAAGACGCTGGAATCCGACCGCTGTCGACGGGATCCGAGGAGGAAGAGCAACTGCTGGCGAATGCCCTCGTGGTGCCCGAGCGGGTGATCGGCGGCGTCGTCCCGTCACCTGTCCATCCGGGGCCGGCTGGGATCGCGGCCGTCCAGACCGAGCAGCTGATCAGCGATGTCAGCACCGCGCTCCGGCTGCTCGACGCATTGGAGCGCGTCCGGGGTCACGCCCACCCGTTGATCATGGGCCTGCAAGAAGCAACCGGCATCAAGATGCCCGCCGCGCTCGTGCTGAGCGCCATCGCGAACGGCTGCACGACCATCGCCGAGGTCGCACAGCAGGTCGGCATCACCGCCGGCGAGGCCGAGCTGGCGATCGCCGACCTCGAAGCACTCGGCATGGCCCGGACCGCTCCCGCCCTCGGCGTCACCTCGCTGGGCCAGGCGCGGCTCTCGCAGCTCGACGGTCTCACGGTCCGCGTGCTCGACGTGGTCACCGGCATCCTCGGCCCGACCGACGCGGCCCACCTGGCCCGTCTCCTGCACACCGTGGCCGACGGCCTCGAGTCCGCGTCGGTAGCTGCCGCCGTCAATCCCCAGCGGGTCCTGCACAACTAGGTCCTGTCTGGTGGTCCAGCGCCGTAGCGAGGAGGTGCTCGGTGCGGTGCATCGGCGTGCGGGGGCGAAGGTCTCGATGCGGAGCATCGTGGCCTTTGCACCCGTGCGGCGAGGTGCCGTGCCGAGTGCCCCGCAGTAGGCGATGGACCACCAGACAGGGCCTCGCCCCTACCGACGCATCTGTTCGTGTGGTTGTGTCGAGAACGGGCGGTTGGTGTCGACGTCCCTGGTGTCGAATGAGTCAGGAGGCATCAGATGTTGCAGGACAGCAAGGCGTTCAGTGGGTTCTCGGTGGATGACGTGCCGCGGGCCAAAGAGTTCTACAGCCGGACGCTGGGGCTCGGCGTCGACGAGGAGAACGGGATGTTGCGCCTGCGGGTCGCGGGCGGCAACCCGGTGCTCGTGTACCCGAAGCCGAATCACGTACCGGCGGAGTACACGACGCTCAACTTCCCGGTCGACGACGTCGAGGCGACGGTGCGTGAACTGGTCGCGCGCGGCGTGACGTTCGAGAAGTACAGCGACGACCAGGACGAGCTCGGGATCTACCGAGGTCAGGGGCCGTTGATCGCCTGGTTCAAGGACCCGGCCGGCAACGTGCTCTCGGTCATTCAGGCGTGAGGCACCGGGTCGTCGTACTGACCTAAGCGCCCCTTGTAGCGCTGGCCGTTCACGTAAGGCCAGGCGTAGGCAGTGCAGCCGTGCAGGCCGAGAGTCTGTTGCTGCATGACCGGTGCCGGCTGGCCGGGGCCCGGGCAGAGCTCGTGGCCGCGGCCGAGCCGGTGACCGGTCTCGTGGTTGATCATGTACTGCCGGTACGTCGTCAGCGAGGCCCCGTACTTAGGGACGCCGTGGACCCACCGCGCGACGTTGAGCACGACCCGGTTCCCGATCCGGCAGCTGGTGTACCGGTCCGGCGCCGCGCCGCAGATCACGTCCCGCGTCCCGGGCGTCACCAGCATCACCGTGAAGTCGGGATTCGTCCCGGGCCCGACCTGCTGGAACCGCCACAGCCCGTGCGACGCCCACCCCTGAGCTCCGCCGTACGTCGCCCGCACGAACCGCGCGAACGCGCCGCGATCGATCCCGGTGATCCCGCCCTCGACCGCGATCTGGAACCGCATCAGCGGGCCGCCGCGGCCGATCACCGCGGGATCCCCGGGAAGGACGGCGTACGACCCCGTCCCCGCGGCCGGGTACGTGATCACCTCCGCGGGCCGTACCGGCGGTCGTTGCGAGACGACGGATCGGGCCGGCTCGCGCTCAGGTTGCGGCGACTGGGCGGAGGCCGGTACGACGCCGCGCTCCGGGTACCCGTGCCGGGCGAACGGGCTGGCGGGCAGCTGGCACAGCACCCCGAGCCCGGCCACCACCGCGACCGTGAACCCGATCGTCCTGACAACACTGCGACGGCGCATCCGGTGAGCTCCTCCCACCACGCCCCGGGCGGGCGTGTCCTCACTCTCTTCTTGCCACTGTGCCCCGAAACCCTTCTCCGTCCACAGGTGGACGCCGGATTTCCACCTGCCGTTTCTGATACGCCCGTGTTATTTTCGATCGAAGAAGCACACCTGTATCAAATAAGGAGCCTTCGATGAGCCGCTGGACCGCAGGCCTCGCGACCCTGGTGACCGCCGTGACTCCCGCACTCACCGCCTGGGGTACGGCGCCCGCCCCGCGGCTGACCGCCGATGTGAACCGCGACGGACTGCTGACCCGCGCGGACGACGCCGGCAAGTCGACCTGGACCGACACCCGCGGTGCGATCTTCCTGCCCAACCTGGACGACGACGAGCGCCGCTGCACGGTCGATCCGGATCAACGGTCCGCGCGACACGGCCGAGCTCGCACGGCTGACGATCGATGCCCAACGCAACCTTTCGTACGACGCGACCGGAACTGTCACGGCCACCCCAGCGGACAAGGCCCGCGTGTTCGCTGACGGACGGTCCGCCGGCACATTGAGCGCGAAGGACCTCCACAACGGCGTGCGACTGCAGCCGGCTCGGCGACGGAAACGGCTGATGGGGCGGCACCGCACCGTACCAGGAAGGCGTACCGGGCGAATGGGAGGAGTTCGCCTCCACGTTGCGGAAGGCAACCACTGTGCGCTTCGTCGAAGGGACGCCGGACGGCTGGAAGGACATGTGGCTGCAGGACACGTTCGAGCCCGCGACCGCGAGCGGTCTGCGCGCGGACGAGCTGGTCCGGCTGCCTCCGCGACGCGCGCGGGACTACGCCCTGGTGGTCCGGAAGCGGAGCGTCGGGAAACGCGACTCGCTGAAGCCGAGTGCGCGGTAGAGGTCGATACCGTCGTCGGTCGCGTGCAGCTCGACCTGGCCGACGCCGGTCTCGTCCTGGAACCACTCCATCAGCGCGGCGACGCAGGCCCGGGCGAGACCGCGGCGGCGGAAGTCCGGGTGGGTGCTGACGTTGTAGAGGTGGCCGCGGAAGGTGGTGAGGTCACGCGGGCCCGGCGGGTGCGCGTCCACGTTCCCCGCCGCGCCCGCGACCACGCCGGCGCCCGGGTCGTCGACGACGTACGCCGCGAACGTGTCCGGCGAGGCGAGCTGTTCGGCGAACCAGTCCCGCGCCGTACGCCGCCAGGGTGCGTCCGGTCCGCCGACGTCGTTGCCCATCGCGGCCAGCATCAATCCGCGTAAGTGGACCAGCGACTCCGCATCGTCCGGCTTCGCCCGTCGTACGTGAATGTCGGTCACTCGATCGATCATGCCAACTTTTTGCCGCGTCAGTGAATCGTAGAGGGCATGGCCCCGAGCAGAGCGTCGCGCGCACGCCGGACGACCTCGCGTCGGCGCTCCGCGTTCGCGGCGCTGACGATCGCCGTGCTCGGGCTGCTGCTCCCCGGGACGGCGTACCTCGCCGCTCGCCGGACCAAGCTCGGTTCGACGCTGATCGTGCTGAGCCTCGCGCTGTACGGCGGCGCGGCGTACGTCGGGCTGCGGAAGCGCGACGCGGTGATCGGGTGGGCGCTCGACCCGGCGCTGCTGCTCTGGATGATCGTCGGTCTGGTCGCGGTCGCACTCACTTGGATCATCGTCCTGATCACCTCGTACAAGATGCTCCGCCCGCTCACCGCCGGACCGGGGTCCCGGCTGCTCGGGGCGCTCGTCGTCGGTGCGGTCTGCTTCGCGCTGACGGTCAGCTCGGCCACCGGCGCCCAGACCCTGATGGCGCAGCGGGGCCTGGTGAAGAAGTTGTTCGGCGGGACGAAGAGCCAGACGCGGCCGACCATCGTCGCGAAGAAGGACCTCTGGCAGCAGCTGCCGCGGCTGAACATCCTGCTGCTCGGGGCCGACGACGGCCCCGGCCGGGACGACACCCGGACCGACACGGTGATGGTCGCGAGCATCGACACCAAGACCGGCAACACCTCGCTGATCTCGCTGACCCGGAACTTCATGCGGATGCCGTTCCCGGCCGGCTCGAAGCTGCACGAGAAGTTCCCGACCGGGTTCTGGGACCCGAACGGCGAGAAGGAGCAGTCCGAGTACTACCTGGACGCGATGTACCGCAACGTCCCGAAGCTGTGCCCGGAGTGCCTCGGCCCGTCGGACAACAAAGGCGCGGACGTGCTCAAGCTGTCGGTCGGCGAGGCACTCGGGCTGCGGATCCACTACTACGTGCAGGTCAACCTGGCCGGGTTCGCGCAGCTGGTCGAGGCGCTCGGCGGGATCACGGTGAACATCAACTACCCGGTCCCGGTCGGCGGCAACGACGACAAGAAGATCCCGCCCAGCCGGTACCTGGAGCCCGGCCCGAACCGGAAGCTGGACGGTCCCGACGCGCTGTGGTTCGCCCGCGGGCGGTACGGCGTGGCGACGGCCGACCTCGCCCGCCAGGCGCGGCAGCGCTGCACGGTGAAGGCGATCGTCGAGCGCGCCACCCCGCAGAACGTGCTCACCAACTACCAGGCGATCGCGGCGGCCGGCGAGCAGCTGATCCGCACCGACATCCCGCAGGACCTGCTGGAGCCGCTCGTCGCCCTCGGCCAGCGGGTCAAGACCGCGAAGATCGCCAACATCGACCTGGACAAGAAGAAGAACTTCCCGAACGGCCGGAACCCGAACTATGCCGCGATGCGCGAGATCGTGGCCAACGCGCTGAACCCGGTCCGCCGCCCGACGACCCCGTCGGCGCCGACGACACCGCGCAAACCCACCACCACCAGTCCGTCGACCGCGACGCAGCCGCGGACCACGCCGAAGCCCGACACCGGGGACCTGGCCGCGGCGTGCGCGTACACCCCGGGACCGCCCGGGTGATCAGGCGTAGCGGACGCCGAGGCCGCCGTCGACGGCCCAGTTGGCGCCGGTGACGAAGGCGGCCGCTCCGGAGGCGAGGAAGCAGACCACCTCGGCGACGTTCTCCGGCGTACCGATCCGGCCCAGCGGGTGCACGCCGAGCGCCTTCTCGCGTTCGCCGGGGATGGTGTCGAAGAACTCCTCGAGCAGGTCGGTGGAGATGTAGCCCGGGCTGACCGCGTTCACCCGGACGTCGTACTGCGCGACGTCGAGGGCGAGCGACCGGGTCATCCCGACCAGGCCGGACTTCGCCGCGGCGTACGGGAACATGCCGGCCGTGGTCAGCTTGGAGTGGATCGAGGCGATGTTGACGATCGAGCCGTGCCGGGCCTCGATCATCGGCGGCAGGACCTCGCGCGACATCAGGAACGCACCCTTCAGGTCGACGTCGAACACGTCGTCCCATTCGGCCACGGACATTCTCGCGGGGTCGGCGTACGAGTTCTTGCCGGCGTTGTTCACCAGCACGGTGACCGGCTTGCCGAGGTCGTCGGTCAGCTTCCCGACCGCCTGCCGCACCGATGCCTCGTCGGTGATGTCGCCGACCGCGGCGGCCACGGTCGCGCCGGTCTCGGCCAGCTCCGCGGTGGTCGCGGTCAGTGCGTCGGCCAGGATGTCGACGAGCGCGACCGCGGCACCTTCCTCCGCCGCCTTCACCGCGACGGCCCGCCCGATCCCGCGGGCGGCACCCGTCACCAGCACAACCTCGTTCGCCAACCGACCAGTCACCAACGCCTCCTTGAACCAGGGCCTCGGGTGTCGACCCTAGTCGGAGGTGGACCTCACCTTCGCGGAGTGGTCAGAATGCAGAACTCGTTGCCGTCCGGGTCAGCCATCGGGATCGCATCCGGACCGTCCTGGCCGCTCTCGAGCCGGGTCGCGCCGAGGGCGACCAGCCGCTCGACCTCGGCGTCGACGTCACCGTCGGCGGGCACGACGAGGTCGAAGTGCATCCGGTTCTTCGGCGCCTTCGGGCTGACCGGCGGTCCGCCCCAGGCGATCTTGGGTCCGCCGGCCGGCGCCTGGATCGCGGTCTCCTCGTCCTGGTCCCAGACCAGCGGCCAGTCGAGCGCCTTGCTCCAGAAGTACCCGACGGCCTGTGTGCCGTCCGAGGCCAGCTCGCCGAGGAACGCGGTGTTCGCGAGGAAGTTGTTCCCCGCCTCGATCACACAGAACTCGTTGCCCTCGGGATCGGCGAGGACGATATGTCCCTCTTCGGGCCGCTGCCCGACGTCGAGGTGCCGGCCGCCGAGCTCGACCGCACGCGCCACCGTCTCCTGCTGTTGCTCAGGGGTCTGGCTCGTCAGGTGGAAGTGGATCTGGTTCGGGCGATCCTTCTCGAGGTCGCTCTGCTGGAACCGCAACCGGAAGCTGGTCTTCGCGTCCGGCAACAGGTCGTTGCCGTCGGCCTCCCACCCGAGCAGGCCGCCCCAGAACCGCGCCAGCGCGGCGGGATCCTTTGCATCGAACGACAGTGCGTACAGGTTGGTGCTCATCGGATCTCCCATCGGCCGCGGGCTGCCACGGTAGGTCGGAGCCGAGCGGCGCCGCAAAGCAATTAGCAGACCGAGGCCGCGGCGATCCGGGCGTGCTGATCGGCCTCGGCGCGGCTCATCGGCTGCCGGAGCAGAACCAACTGGTGGTACAGCGGCGCGGTCGCGGTGAGCAGGAGCCGATGCGCGTCCACCTCCGCGGCGAGCTCGCCGCGCTCGACCGCGCGCCGGACGACCAGAGCGGTGCGCGCGTAGCGGTCTTCCCAGAAGCGGGTGAGCGCCCCGGCCGCTTCCGCCGTACGGAACGAGGCGGCGATCACCGCCTGGGTGACGGACGGCCGGGCGGTCAGCGCGGCGTGCACTTCGCGGTTGACCTCGATCAGGTCACCTTCCAGCGAGCCTGTGTCGGCCGGCTCCCACGCGTCGTCGGCGCCGGCTTCGAGCAGGTCGACCAGCAGGCCGGGCACGGTCTTCCACCGCCGGTACAAGGTCGTGCGGTGGACGCCGGAACGCGCCGCGACCGCGTCGATCGTGAGCCCGTCGTACCCGTGCTCGGCCAGCTCGGACTCCACCGCCGCGAGCACGTCGGACCGCACCCGGGCGGTCCGCCCTCCTGGCCTGCTTGCGCGATCGGCGTCGATCACGGCATGATCTTAACGCAACATCCGTCGCATTAGGGAGCAGCCAGTGATCTTCTGACCCGCCGTTCGCCATCACGAACCCGCGAGAGGTCAGGAGGATCCTCATGTCTACCCAGCTGTCCCTGCACGACGTCACCAAGTCCTACGACCACCGCCTGGTGCTCGACCGGATCACCTGCGCCTTCCCGCCGGGACGGGTCAGCGGACTGATCGGCGAGAACGGCTCCGGCAAGTCCACGCTGCTGCGGATCCTGGCCGGTCTCGAGCTCGCAACCGACGGCACGGCACAGGCAGCGGGAAGCATCGGCTTCCTGGCGCAGGACAACCCGTTGTCACTCGATCTCGACGTGCAGGCGCTGGCTGATCACGCCCTCGCCGACCTGCGCCGGATCGAGACGCGGATGCGCGAACTCGAAGGCCTCCTGGCCGACGGGCGCGACGTACTGGACGAGTACGGCGAGCTCCAGACCGTCTTCGAGATCCGCGAGGGGTACGACGCGGACGCGCGATTCGCCCGGGCGACGCACGGTCTCGGACTGTCGACGGTGCCGGGTGATCGCAGGCTGTCCGAGCTGTCCGGCGGCGAGCTCGCGCGGCTGCATTTGGCCGCCGTGCTCGCATCGGCGCCGGAGATCCTGCTGCTCGACGAGCCGACGAACCACCTGGACGTGTCGGCCGCGACCTGGCTGGAAGACCACCTGCGGTCCCGGCGCGGCACGACGGTCGTCGTGTCGCACGACCGCGCGTTCCTGGAGCGGGTCGCGTCGACGCTGGTCGAGGTCGACGGCGACACGCACCGGATCACGCGCTACGGCAACGGCTTCCAGGGCTACCTGCAGGAGAAGGCGGCGGAGCGGGCGCGCCGGGAGCAGGCCCGGCAGCAGTGGGAGGACGACGTCGCGGAGCTGCGCGTGCTCGTCCGGACCACCGCGGACCGGGTCGCGTACGGCCGGCCGATCAAGGACAACAACAAGGTCGCGTACGACCGGGCGACCGGCCGGGTCAACGAGGCCGAGCGGAGCAAGATCCGCAACGCGAAGGAGCGCCTGCGCCGGCTCGAGGACGACCCGCCGCCGGTGCCGGCGAAGCCGCTGCGGTTCACGGCCTCGATCCGTACGACCGGCGCCGCGGCCGGACTGGATGCGGTCGGCGTCGCGGTCGATGGCCGGCTGCGACCGATGTCGCTCGAAGTACCCGCCGGTGGTCGCGTGCTGATCACCGGACCGAACGGATCCGGCAAGTCGACGTTCCTCGACGTCCTCGCGGGCGTGCTCCAACCGGACTCCGGGTACGTCGACCGCCACGGACGGATCGGCTACCTGCAACAGGAGTCAGCCGAACCGCGACCGGGCGAGACCCTGCGTGCCGCACTCGCGCGGCATCCTGGCGCGGCCGCTCTCGGGCTGTTCCGTCAGGACACGCTGCAGACCCGAGTCGGCGCGCTGTCGACCGGCCAACGCCGGCGGCTCGCGCTGGCCCGGGTGCTGACCACGCCGTACGACGTCCTACTGCTCGACGAGCCGACCAACCACCTGTCACTCGTGCTCGTGGAGGAACTGGAGGCGGCGCTCGACCGGTACGCCGGTGCGCTCGTCGTGGTCAGCCACGACCGCCGCTTCGTCTCCCGCTGGCGCGGAACCGTCATCGACCTGAAGGAGAACGCCTATGTCAGTCAGTGAAATCACGGTCGACGGCGCCCCGTACGGCGTGGTCGCGGCCGGTGGTGAAGTGTGGACAACCCTCGTCCACACGGGCCGGGTCGCGACCGTCTCGGGCCGGGTCTTCGACCTCGACGCGCCCGGGGCCCGCCCGAGTGTGATCATCGACGGTCCCGACGACGCCGTCTGGTTCACACGCAACGGCGACGACCGGATCGGGCGGATCGGGTACGAAGGCGCCGTCTCGGCGTTCGAGCTCGCGGGCGCGCCGTACGGACTGTGCGTCGGTCCCGACGGCGCGTTGTGGTGCACGTTGATGAGCACCGACACGATCGGGCGGATCACGGTCGACGGCGCCGTCTCGACGTACCCGATCGGTACGACAGGCGCGTTCCCCGGCATGATCACGACGTCCGCGGGCGACCTGTGGTTCACACTCAACCAGGCGAACGCGATCGGCCGGATGACCACGACCGGCGAGGTGACCGTATATCCCCTGCCGACCGCCGCTGCCGGACCGGTCGGGATCAGTGCGGGACCCGACGGCGTCTGGTTCACCGAACTGCTCGCGAGCCAGGCGGGACGGATCGGCGCCGACGGAAAGATCGAGGAGTTCCCGCTGGCGGCCGATTCCAAGCCGCATGCCGCCGCCGCGACACCGGACGGTGGGTGCTGGCTCACGCTGTGGGCCGCAGCCGAGCTCGTCCACATCGATGCCAAGGGCAACCTCACCGAGCGGGTGGCGTTCGGCGCGGGCGCGGAGCCGCACGGCCTGTACGCCGACGGCTCGGTGTGGGTCGCACTGGAGAAGGGTTCCGTGGCTCACATCCCACCGAACGGGTGAGCAGGTTCACTCGGTGGAGGGAGGACGCGAGCACCAGCCGGGGAGCACAGTGGTGACGTGAGCACGGACGTGCAGGTACGGGGACCGCGGGTTCGTGACGTGATCGCGGTTGGCCGCCCGGCGTTCTGGGTGGTGTCGATCGTGCCTTATTACACGGGGATCCTGCTCGCCACGCACCGCCTGATCCCGCCGGTGGACGAGTGGCCGCGGCTGATCGTCGGGGCGGTCGTGATGGGCCCGCTGGTCTGGCTGGCGGTGCTCGCGGTCAACGACGCGTACGACCTGCCGAGCGATCGGCTCAACCCGCGCAAGGCCAAGTCGCCGTTGCTCGACGGGCGGATCACGCTCCGGGCGGTGAAGCGGCTGGCCTTCGCGGCGGCGGTCGCCGCGGTCGGGCTGAGCCTGCACGTGGGGGTCGTGTTCGCGTTGGGTGTTCTGCTCGCTGTCCTCCTCGGCTACGCGTACTCCGTCCCGCCGGTCCGCCTCAAGACCCGCGCCGGCTTCGACGTCGCCGTGAATGCTGTGGCGCTGGGCGCCTTCGGGCCGTTGGCCGGTTGGGCCGCGATCAACCCGGATCTGAGCGACTTCCCCTGGCTGATGGGTCTCCAGGGAACGCTCGCCGCGATCGGCCTGTACCTGCCGACGACGCTCGCCGACCTGGACGCGGACCGCGCCGCCGGGTACCAGACCATCGCGGTCCGCTTCGGCGCGCGCACGACGTACCTGCTCGGGTACGGCGCCTGGATCGCCGCGGCCGCACTGTCCGTCATCCTCGCCGCGACCGGCACGATCATCCCGCGCAGCATGCTCCTGCTCGAGGTGGTGATGGTCCCGGTGCTGGTCGCGGCGTACGGCAAACTCATTGGCCCGCGCCAGTCCTTCAAGGGCATCATCATCCTCGCCTCGCTGTTCCTCTTCCCCTGCGGAACGTTCGCCCTCACCTACACCGGAGTCCTCTAGATGTATCCGGAGATCGACTACTGGGGTACGCCGCCTGGCCGGACGCGGAGCTGCACCTGGTCGAGCAGGAGGGCCACGGCTCCGGTGAGCGCTGCGTGCACGTGCACGTGCACGCAGGGCAAAGATTTGATCACTGATCTTTACAGCGATGGAGCGTCCCGGAACCCTTAGGTCGCATGACTCTGACCCGCCCGGAGCTCGAGACCGACTACACCCTCGGCCGGTCCGACATCGCGCACTTCCGCGAGCACGGCTTCGTGAAGCTGAAGAACGTGCTCAGCGCCGACACGATCGCGGAGTACGAGCCGGAGATCACCGGCAAGGTGATCGAGCTGAACACCCAGGACGTGCCGCTGGAGGAGCGCGACACCTACGGCAAGGCGTTCCTGCAGGTGACGAACCTGTGGCAGGACAGCGAGCGGGTGCTGGAGTTCGTGTCCTCGCCGCGGCTGGCGCGGATCGCGGCGCAACTGCTCGGCGTACAGTCCGTCCGGCTGTACCACGACCAGGCGCTGTACAAGGAGTCCGGCGGCGGCGTCACCCCGTGGCACGCGGACCAGTACTACTGGCCGTTCGCGTCCGATCGGTGCGTGACGATCTGGATCCCGTTGCAGGAAACGCCGATGGAGATGGGGCCGCTGTCGTTCGCGGCCGGCAGTCACACGTTCGAGCACGGCCGGGACCTGCCGATCAGCGACGAGTCCGAGCGGGTGCTGCAGGAGGCACTGGCCGAGCAGCACTTCCCCGAGGTGTCCGAGCCGTACGAGCTAGGCGAGGTCAGCTACCACCTCGGCTGGACCTTCCACCACGCGCCGCCGAACACCACCGACGTCCCGCGCCGGGTGATGACGATCATCTACATGGACGCCGACATGCGGATCGCCGCACCGGCGAACAAGAACCAGGAGATCGATCTCGCGCACTGGATGCCCGGCGCGCAGCCCGGCGATCCCGTCACCTCCCCGCTCAACCCGATCCTCTACTGACCGGCCCCGAGCCGGCGCCGCCCGAACTCACACGGCGCCTGTACCTATTGGTATGTACGATGTTGCCATGAACACATCGATCAGCCGTGTCGTCGTGCTCGACCAGCACCTGCCCGAGGAGCTCCCGGTGCAGCGCGTCGAGGTCCGCCGGATCACCATCGACCCGCACACCGCCCTCGGCGCGCACGTCCACAACGGCCCCGTGTTCGGCAACATCGTGTCCGGTTCGGCCGTCTACCAGCAGGCCGCGGACAGCGAGCCGCAGGTCCTCGGCCCCGGCGACGTGTTCTACGAGCCGGCCGTCGAGACCATCGCCCGCTTCGACACCGAGGACGAAGGCGTCACGTTCCTCGCCTACTTCCCGCTCACCGCCGGCCAGGACGCGACGCTGGACCTGATCGAGCAGTAGCGGACGTGCACGCTCGACAGGACGTCTGCCCCACTGCCGATCGGCCGACGGCTGTTCGCCGCCTGCAACGGCGGCGAGTCCACGGACACGTCCTGTCGAGCTTGCTCACAGCGTTCGCTTCTGGGGGTAGATCGTCTCGCCGCGGGCCAGTTGGTCGACGTAGAGGGCGATGCGTTTGGCCCGGGTTTCGGGGCGTTTCGCGTCGTTCACCCTGAACACGACGGCGAACCGGTTCGCGCTGGTCAGGATCTCGAACATCGCCTGCGCCTTCGGCTCCGCAGCCAGCGCCGCCGCGAGGTCGGGCGGCACCTCCTGGGCCCGCGACCCGTCGTACGCCTTGTCCCAGCGGCCGTCGGCCTTCGCGAGCTCGACCTGGGCGCGGCCGGCCGGGCGCATCCGGCCCTCGGTCTCCATCCGCGCGACCAGGTCGACGTTCCGCTTCGACCACAGGCTCCGCGGGCGCCGCGGCGTGTACCGCTGGATGAACGTGTGCTCGTCGCGACCGCGGCGCTGCCCGTCGATCCACCCGTGGCACAAGGCTTCCTCGAGCGCCTCGTCGTAGCTGAGGCTCGTCGGCGTCGTGACGTTCTTCTTCGCGAGTACCAGCCAGATCCCGTCCGACGCTTCGTGATGTTCACGAAGCCAGTTCAGCCAGGCGGTGGCATCCGCGACGATCAGTTCCGGGGTCATGAGGCAGCCTCCTGGTAGCGCGCGGCCAACTGCGTCGCCGCGTCCTTCAACTCTTGCGGTCCGACGAACTCCAGATCGCACTCGAACATCCCGAATGTCGCGGCCAGCCCGGTCCACGACCAGGCGGTCAGGACGAGCCGGCAGCTCGTCGGCGTGACCTCCTCGACGATCGACCCGCGCCCGGCGTACTGCGCGATCAGCGACGCGGGCGCCTGCAGGATCGCCTCGCCGCGGCACGGGTTCTGGTCCTGCCCGTGGAACTTGGCCGAGATGTACGTCGCCACGTCCGGCGCCGGCAGTTCCCGCGGCGTGAACCGCGGGCCGGTCGGCGTCCGCGGCGTCATCCGGTCCACCCGGAACGTCCGCCAGTCGTTGCGATCCAGATCCCAGCCGACGAGGTACCACCGCCCGCCCCACGTCACCAGGTGATGCGGTTCGACCTTCCGCGGCGGCACCCACTCGTCGATGGCCGCGCCGGGCGCCGCGTAGTCGAACCGCAGTACCTCGTGCGCGCGGACCGCCGTACCGATCGCGATCAGCTGGTCGGAGTCAACCGTCGTACGGCGGTTGGCGTAGCGATCGACCGTGGTGACCTGCAGGGCGTCGACGCGTTGCCGCAGTCGCGCCGGCATCACCTGACGGACCGTGGCCAGCGCGCGCAACGCCCCCTCCTCGATCCCCGTGACCGTGGTCGTCGCGGTCTGCAGCGCCACCGCGACCGCGATCGCCTGGTCGTCGTCGAACAGCAACGGCGGCAGATCCGCGCCCGCGTCGAGGCGGTAGCCGCCGTCGGGCCCCTTGGTCGCGCGGACCGGATACCCGAGGTCGCGCAGCCGGTCCACGTCCCGACGGACGGTCCGCGGGCTGACTTCAAGGCGCTCGGCCAGCAGTTGGCCGGGCCAATCGCGGCGCGCCTGCAACAGGGAGAGCAGCGCGAGCAAGCGGGCTGAGGTCTCGGACATGACCTCAGATTGCCACGAGTAGCGGCCAGAACCTGTCCTCTTCCACTGGAAATGTGGAGGCCAGAGACCCAGACCGAAGGAGAGATCGTGATCAGCACCCGAGCGCTCACCCGGGACTTCGCGGTGAGCCGGACCGAGACCGTGCACGCCGTCCGCGGGATCAGCCTGGACGTCGAACCCGGCGAACTCGTCGCCGTCCTCGGCCCGAACGGCGCCGGCAAGACCACCACCCTGCGGATGCTCACCACCTTGATCACGCCGACCTCGGGCACCGCGACGGTCGCCGGGTACGACGTGACCGCGGATCCCGGCCAGGTCCGGCGCCGGATCGGGTACGTCGGCCAGGGCAACGGCGCGGGCCACGCGCAGCGCGCCGGCGACGAACTGGTCGGGCAGGGCGTGATCTACGGACTCGACCGCCGCACCGCCAGGCGGCGGGCCGGCGAACTGCTCGAAGCGCTCGAGCTGACCGACCTGGCCCAGCGCAAGGTGTCGGAGCTGTCGGGCGGTCAGCGCCGGCGGCTCGATGTCGCGATGGGCCTGGTGCACGCGCCGTCGCTGCTGTTCCTCGACGAGCCGTCGACGGGTCTCGACCCGCAGAACCGGGCGAACCTGTGGGACCACATCCTGCGGATGCGCGAGCAGTACGCGATGACGATCGTGCTCACCACGCACTACCTGGACGAGGCCGACTCGATGGCCGAGCGCGTGGTCGTCGTGGACCACGGCGAGGTGATCGCCGACGACACCGCCGACGGCCTGAAGGGAACGCTGGCCGGCGACCGGATCGCACTGACCGTTGCCCCTAGCAACGTCAACAGGCTCCTGCCGGTCGCGGAGAAGTTGCCCGGGGCCCGGGAAGTGGTCGCCGTCGGCGACGAGCTGAGCGTCCGGGTGGCGGACGGTCCGGCGGCGCTGCCCGAGCTGGTGGCGGCCGCGCAGCGTGCCGGCGTACCGATCGCGGCGGCGCAGGTGCACCGCCCGACCCTCGACGACGTGTTCCTCAACCTCACCGGCCGCAGCCTGCGTGAGGACTCGAACGGAAAGGCAGCCTGATGACCACCCTCACCCTCCCGGTGACCACCGCCCCGGCGGTCCAGCCCTCGCGGAACCTGCTGCGCGACATCCGCATCGTGATGACCCGCGAGCTCAAGCCGGTGCTGCGGGATCCGTTCAGTCTGTTGTTCGGGATGATCCAGCCGCTGGTGTTCCTGGCGTTGTTCGGCCCGCTGCTGTCGGGTTCGATGGGCGGCACGTTCGGCGACGGCGTCTGGCAGTGGTTCGTCCCGTCGATCCTGGTGATGACCACGCTGTTCGGTACCTCGACCACCGGCGCGAACCTGCTGTTCGAGTTCCAGACCGGCGCGCACGAACGGATGCTGGTCACGCCGCTGTCCCGCTCCTCGTTGCTGATCGGCCGGGCGCTGAAGGAGATGGTGCCGTTGTTCGGGCAGGCGGTGATCGTGATCGCGGTGATGACGCCGTTCGCGTTCGACCTGCACGTCGGCGGTGCGCTGGTCGGGCTGGCGCTGCTCGCGGTGTTCGGCGTCGGGCTCGGTTCGTTCAGCTACGCGCTGGCGATCGCGGTCCGCAAGCAGGACTGGATGTTCTGGGTGGTGCAGCAGACGTTCCTGTTCCCGCTGATGATCCTGTCCGGGATGCTGCTGCCGCTCGAGACCGGTCCCGGCTGGATGCGGGTCGCGTCGAAGTTCAACCCGCTGTCATACCTCGTCGACGCCGAGCGGACGCTGTTCTCGGGCGACGTACTGTCCGGCGCGGTGCTCTGGGGCTGGGTCGCGGCGATCGTCACCGCGGGCCTCGGACTGACCGTCGGCATCCGCACGATGCTCCGCTCGGCCGATTGACCCAAATGAGTCAGTGACCCGGCTGGGCCGTCCTCACCGGGGGAAATCACCTACGGTAGCGGTCAGATCACCCACCGCCCCCTAAGGAGATCTGATGAGGCCCCGCCCCGCCTTGTTCGCCGTACTGACATCTCTGGCCGCCGCCGCGCTCGCTACGTCGAGCGCGGTGGCTGCGCCGGTCCCTGCCGCCGACGCCGCCAGCTCGGTGGTGGCCGCGACCGACACCGACGGCGACTCGCTCCCGGACATCTGGGAGACGAACGGGTACGACGCGAACGGTGACGGCACCGTCGACGTGAATCTGCCCGCGATGGGCGCGAACCCGAAGAAGAAGGACCTGTTCGTCGAGATGGACTACATGTCCGGCCGGCTCGCGACCACCGCCGCGCTCGACCGGATCGTCCAGGTCTTCGCCTCCGCCCCGGTCAGCAACCCGGACGGCAGCACCGGCGTCAAGATCCACCTCGACGCCGGCGCCGCCCGCGGCGCGACGTACAACCTCGGCGGTGGCAACGAGGTCACGTACGACGCCGACCTGAACCCCTCGGCCACCCAGACCAACGCGATCAAGGCGGCCAACTTCGCGTCCGCGCGCAAGGCGGTCTTCCACTACATGCTCTGGGGTGACAGCTACGACGGCGGCTGCAGCAGCGGCCAGGCCTTCAACATCCCGAACGACACGTTCATCGTCACGGTCGGCCCGAAGTGCAACTGGAACGCGACCGACGACATCAACGTCGGCACGTTCATCCACGAGCTCGGCCACAACATCGGCCTCAAGCACGGCGGCACCGACAACCTGAACTACAAGCCGAACTACCTGAGCGTGATGAACTACTCGTTCCAGCTCGGCGGTGTGCTCAAGGCCGACGGCACCAAGTACTGGGGGTACTCCAGCGTCCAGCCGACGTCGATCAACGAGGCCCGGCCGGACGAGACCGTCGGCCTCGGCAGCCTGGGCGCCGCCTACCGGACCAGCTGGAAGTGCCCGAACGGCTCGACCCGGACCACGGCCGGCGCGGCGAACCGGCCGATCGACTGGAACTGCGACGGCGACACCACCGACACCACGACGGCCGCCGACATCAACGGCGACAAGACCACGTCGATCCTGATCGCGCAGAACAACTGGGCGAACATCGTCTTCGGCGGCGGCGCGGTCGGCGGCGGATCCGCGCCGCTCGCGAAGACCCCCGCGTCGGAGCTGCAGGAGCTCACCCACGACGAGTGGACCGAGATGCAGCACCGGTGACCGGTCCGCCTCCCCGCCTTCAGGTGGGCGGGGAGGCGGATCTGCAGCACTGATCAACTGCCCTCAGCCCGCCCTGCTGAGCGTGCGACGACGGCCGAAGCCTCAGTTGTTGAGTGCTGGGCGTCCGCACATCATCCGCCCCAGACCCCGCTCTTCGCGGTCTCGCGGGCCCAGTCGGTGAAGTCGCGGGGCTTGCGACCGAGAACCTGCTCGACTCCATCGGAGACGTACTCGGAGCGGTGGTTGCGGATGACGGCGAACAGATCTCGAACCGCGTCGGCATCCTCCGAGGTGAGGCCTTGCGCGATCAGTTCGGCCACGTGCGCTGCCGGGTCGAGGTCGACGTACGAGATCGGGCGGCCGGTTGCGGCGGTGAGTTCGGCGGCGATCTCGGTCATCGTGAGGACGCGCGGGCCGGAGATCGCGAGGGTGCGGCCGGCGTACGACGTGTCGAGCAGCGCCGTGGTCATCACGTCGCCGACGTCGTCGGTGTCGATCCACGCCTCGCCGCCGGCACCGGCCGACAGCCGGATCTCGCCCGCCAGGACGTGGTAGCGCAGGAAGTCCTCGCTGAAGCCCTGCGCGAACCAGGCCGGCTGCACGATGGTCCAGTCGAGACCACTCGCCCTCACCACACTCTCCAGCTCGAGCGAACCGTCGTACACGGCGAAGTCGCGGCCCGGGCTGCCGACGCCACGGCCCGACAGCAGGACGAGTCGCCGAAGCCCGCGGGCCTGCTGGACGAACTTGCCGGCCTGCGCCAGTCCGGTCGGTCCCACCGGCGGTGCCAGGTACGCCGTGTCCGCACCGGCCAGTGCGCCCGCCCAGGTGCTCTCGTCGTACCAGTCGAACGGCTGCGCGCTCGAGCGGGACGCCAGCCGGTACGGGATGCCCCGCGCGTCGAGCTGCGCCGCGACGCGACGGCCGGTCTTGCCTTTGCCACTGAGGATCAGAATCGGGTTCATGGCACCAGTTCACCGGAGCCCGGTGAGACAAACCATGGCCGTACGCCGCAATTCGATGTTCGGAACGCTCAGCCTGTCGTAGGCTCCTCGTATGGACGTGCTCGACGAACTGCTGGCCGGGACCCGCGCGCAGGACGGGGTGTTCAACCTGACGATCCTCGACCTGCCCTGGTCCCTGGAGATCCGGGACGAGGCGCCGCTGGCGCTCGCTACCCTGGTCCGCGGTTCCGGCTGGCTGGCGCGCGACGGCCTCGAACCGCTGCGGATGGAGCAGGGCGACGTCGCGATCGTCACCGGCCCGGAGCCGTACGTCGTCAGCGACAGCCTGACCACCGCGCCGCAACTGCGGATCCACCCCGGCGGCATCTGCGAACCGTTGCCCGGGGCACCGATCGACTACTCGGCCCGGCTGGGCGTGCGGACGTACGGCGGCCGCAAGTCCGGCGAAGTCATGGTTGCCAGCGGCACCTATCAGGTCGCGGGCGACGTCAGCCGCCGGCTCATCACCGCGCTCCCGCCGGCCCTGGTCGTGCCGGCGGCCGACGTCGCGGGATCGGTGATGGAGATGATCGCCAGCGAGATCCAGCGGGACGCGCCGGGGCAGCAGACCGTCCTGGACCGGTGGCTCGACCTCGCGCTGATCACCACGTTGCGGGCCTGGTTCGCACGGCCGGACTCGCACGCGCCCGGGTGGTACCAGGCGCAGACCGATCCGGTCGCGGGTACGGCGTTGCGGTTGCTGCACGAGGACCCGGCGTACCCGTGGAACGTCACCGAGCTCGCAGACCGGGTCGGGATCTCGCGGGCGTCGCTGGCCCGGCGCTTCACCGCGGTCGTCGGCGAGGCGCCGATGAGCTACCTGACCGGCTGGCGGATCACGCTCGCCGCGGATCAGCTCCGGTCGACCCGGGACACCGTCGAGACGATCGCCCGCCGGGTCGGGTACGCCAATGCGTTCGCGTTGAGCGTTGCGTTCAAGCGGGTCCGGGGAATCACGCCGACCGCACACCGCCGGGCCGCGTGAAAGCTTCAACTGACGGGTTCAACGATACGATTGAGGCTCATGGGTCATGAAGACATCCCGCTGAGCCTGGACGAACTGCGGCAGCTGAGCCTGTGGACCGCCGAGTGCGCCGAGCAGTCATTGCCGCTCTACGAGGCCGCCGCTCCGGACGATCGGCGACCACGTGACGCGATCGAGGCCGTTCGCCTGTTCGGCGCCGGAGGGAAGCGTACGAAGGCGATCCGGACCGCCGCGTTCGAAGCGCTGAAGGCGGCCGGCGAGATGCACGATCCGGCCGCGGAGGCAGCCGCCCGGGCCGCGGTCGGCGCGGCCGGTTCGGCGTACCTGCATCCGTTCGCGGCGGCCACGCAGGTGAAGCACATCGTCGCGTCCGCGCAGTACGCCGCCTACGCGCAGGAACTGGCGACCGGAGATCCGTCGGCGGCCGATGCCGTCGTCCGATGGGCCATCGAACGAGTTCCACCCGCGGTCCGCGACATTCTCGCGCGCTACCCGCTCGGCGCTCCCGGCCGCGGCAGGCTCGGCGACTTGCACCGCCGTCTGGAGGACTGCCTTCGCCGATAGCTAAGCACTGCGTTGCCGTTACGACGAGTCCGGCTGAGGGCTCTCGAAGCGGCGGCGCCACTGCCCTGGTGAGCTGCCGCTGTGACGCCGGAATGCTGTGGCGAAGGCGAATTCGTTGCTATAGCCAACATTTCGTGCGATCGTCGCCAGCGGCGCACCGGTTCTGGCCAGGGCGTCTTCGGCGCGACTCATCCGCAACTCGGTCAGGTAACGACCGGGAGACACGCCCACCAGGTCGCGGAAGGTGGCGGCGAACGACGCACGGGACCTGCCGGCAAGCTGCGCCATCGTCTCGAGGGTCCAATCCGCCGCGGGATTCGCGTGCAGGCTCTCGAGCACCTGGCGTACCTCCGGATGCGACAAGGCCCGGAACCAGCCGGGTGCTTGCGCGCTGGACTGCTCCCAGCACGCGCTCAGCGTGTAGATCAGGTTGAGATCCAGCAGCCGGTCCAGGAGCGCCTGATGACCCGGTGCATCGCGCTGCACCTCCGCGGCCAGCAGGTCGATGGCGGCCGCGTGCGACGGCTCCTGATCGGTGGCCCGGACCAGCACCAAGTCCGGGAGACTGTTCAGCAAGGAGGCCGCGACACTGCCGTCGAGGACGTAGGCCCCACACAACAGCACCGATGCGGCACCGGGCCCGCGATCGGAGCCTTGCCGGCGTGCTTCATCGATCGGAATCGCCGCGGTCCCCGGTGCGCTGCCAACGACGTACGAGCGACCGGCCGTGACTAGCGCGACATCCCGGGCAGCAAGGTGCACCGGCGGCCGCCCCTCCCGCTCGAGCCACCCTTCCCCCTCGAGCAGCAGATGCGCGGTGAGTGGCCGGCGCCCCGCGAACCGCACACCCCATGGTTCGACTCGACGCAAGATGGAGAAGACCGCGCCCTGGGCGCGAGCTCGAGCGAGCTGGTCGCTCAAGATGTCCATCCTTGGACGATAACGAATGGATGTGAGCAGATCACACATTTTTCGTCCACGGAACCGGACCTACGGTGCCCGTATGACTCATCTGATCCTTGGTGGCAGCGGCAAGGTCGGCCGCCGGCTGACCTTGCTTCTCGACCTCGCCGGCCACCCCACGCGCCCCGTGAGCCGCTCGACGGCCACCGTCTTCGACTGGCATGACGAATCCACCTGGCCCACTGCTCTCGACGGTGTCACCAGCATGTTCGTCGTTGGCCCAGGTTCGTCCAGCGACTGGAGCCCTCAGCTGACCCGGCTGCTCGACCTCGCACGTCAGTTGGGCACCGAGCACGTCGTCCTGCTGTCGGCGCGGGCCGTGGAGTTCCTGCCCGACGGCGCGGTCGGGCGTGCGGAGCAGGCGCTCCAGCGAGGACCGATCCCGTGGACCATCCTGCGCCCGTCGCATTTCGCGCAGAACTTCACCGAAGCGATGTTCGTCCCGGCCGACGGCCGGATCGTCGCTCCGGCCGGCACCGGAGCCGAGCCGTTCGTCGACGTGGCGGACGTCGCCGCCGTGGCAGCCGCCGTGATGACCAAGCGCGAGTACGACGGACGCATCCTGGCACTGTCCGGCCCGGAAGCAATCACCTTCGAGGAGGCGGCGGACCAGCTCGCGCAGACGACTGGTGTGAGTGTCCGGTTCGAGGACGAGAGCGACGGCGACCACGTCGATCGCCTGCGCGCCGCAGGTACGCCGGAGATGTACATCCAGTGGCGGATGGCGATGCTCAACGCAATCAGGTCCGGCGCCGACTCGTACGTCTCCACGGGCGTGACCGACGTACTCGACCGCCCCGCGACCACCTTCGCCACCTGGGCCCAGCGAGAAGCAGCGCCCGCCTCGTCCCACTGAACCCACAACCTCCAGCCTCACTCGACCCGCCGCAGCACGGCGGTCATCTGCCAACACACTTCCGAGGAGCACATAGCAGTGAGCACCACTTCGACACCTTCCAAGACCGTCCTGGTCACCGGCGCCAGCAGCGGGATCGGCGAAGCCACAGCCCGGCGGCTGGCGGGCCTGGGCCATTCGGTCCTCATCGGCGCCCGACGCACCGACCGGCTGGCGTCGCTCGCCGAGGAACTCCGCAACGGCGGGGCGTCCGTGGCCTACCGGGAGTTGGACGTCACCAACCTGCAGTCGGTCCAGGCCTTCGCCGCCGCGGCAGTGGAGGAGTTCGGCCGGATCGACGTACTGGTCAACAACGCGGGGGTGATGCCGTTGTCTCCCCTGGCGGACCTGCGGGTCGCCGAGTGGGAGCAGATGATCGACGTCAACCTGCGCGGCGTCCTGTATGGAATCGCCGCCGTTCTGCCGCAGATGCGCCGGCAGGGCGGTGGGCACATCGTCAACGTGTCGTCGGTGTCCGGCCATCGCGTGGATCCCACGGCGGCCGTGTACAGCGCGACCAAGTTCGCCGTCGCGGCTTTGTCCGAGGGTCTGAGGCAGGAGAGCCAGGACATCCGCGTGACCGTCGTCAGCCCTGGCTTCACGCAGAGCGAGTTGACCGACCGAGGTGGTTCGGCCGAGGCTCAAGGTGCGGCTCGGGAAGCGGCCGCACAACTGGCCATCCCGGCATCCGCGATCGCGGATGCCATCGCCTTCGCCGTGCAGCAGCCGGCCGCGGTGGACGTCAACGAGCTGATCGTGCGTCCGACTGCCCAAGGCTGAGCTCAGGCGATTGTCGACTTCATGAACGCGAGCGCCTGCGGCCACGCCAGCCGGAACGCGTCGGCGTTCACGTCCTTGTCGTGCCGGGACTTGTCCGAGAATCCGTGGTCGGCGCCGGGGAAGTACTGCGTGAACGTCGCGCCGGCGGTCCGTGCCTGCAACACGGTCTGCAGCGTCTCGAAGTCCGCGTTGGGTACGGCGGCGTCCGCGCTCGGGTAGCTCACCAGCACCGGCGCCGTGATCCCGGCCGACTCGGCGATCGCGTCGTACGTGTGGTGCGGCGGCCGGTCCGACGGCAGCGTCGGGTGGAAGGCGACGACATTCGCCACCCGCTGGTCGCGCGCCGCGAGCAGGAAGGCGAAACGGCCTCCCAGGCACCACCCGATCACGCCGACCTTGCTGCACCCGAGCTCGTCGAACAGGTAGTCCAGCAATGCGCTCTGCTCGCCGAGGGCGGTGTCGTCGTCCATCTCCCGCAGCATCCCGGAGAGCTCTTCCCGGGTGGCGTTGTCGGTGCTGCGCCCCTTGAAGGGATCCCACACCAGCGCCGTGATCCCTTCCCCGGCCAGCTCGTCGGCCCACGCCCGGACCTGCTCACCGATCCCGGTGATCATCGGCAGCAACACCATGCCGACCCGGCCGACCCGCGCGAGATAAGCGTCCTGCTCCCCAACCGTCACCGTCACACCCATGCGCGCATCCTAAGGTCAGCTGACGCCGACCGTCTGGTGGTCCACCTCGATGACGCCGACCACGCGCTCGACGTCGCGGCCGTACGGCTGGCCGATGTACTTCTGGGCGATCTGGTCGACGAGCTGCCAGCCGGCGTCGCCGTCGATCCACTCGACGACTCGGCCGCGGACGATGACCGGCTCGTACGGGTTGTCGACCGGGGCGAGCGACAGCGCGACGCGCGGGTCGTTGCGGAGGTTGCGCGCCTTCTGCGAGCCCGGACCGGTCAGGAAGATGATCTTCTCGCCGAGCGTGCTCACCCACAGCGGAATGGAATGCGGCGACCCGTCCGGCAGGACCGTGGCCAGGTGGGCGATGGACGTGCTCTCGACGGCATTGCGTACGGCGGGCTTCAACATGGTTCTGCTCCTTCAGCGGGCGATCTCGTAGTGGAGGTGGGTGACGCCGGGCGCCGGAACTGCCTCGATCAGGTTCAGCCGCACGTGCTCCGGCAACTCCTGGAAGAACGGCCGGCCGCCACCGAGCAGGACCGGCACCTGGTGCAGGACGATCTCGTCGACGAGCCCGGCCCGCAGCGCCGCGGTCGCGGCTCCGCCGCCCATCAGGCCGACGTCCTTGCCGCCGGCCAACTCACGGGCCGCGGCGATCGCGTCGTCGATGCTGTTGGCGAGGGTCTGCCGTTCGCTGATCTCCGCCACCGGACCGTGGCTCAGCACGACCAGCGAGGCCTTCGGATGCGGGCTGCCGCCGCCGAAGTGACCCGAGTCGTCGTACGTCTTGTGGCCGGCCACCACCGCGCCGACCCGGCTGGCGAGCGCGTCGAACACCCGGGCGCTCGGCGCGCTCAGTTTGAAGCCGTCGAACACCTGGCTCGGGGTGTCGCCGTCGAAGTACCAGTCGAACAGCATGGGCGCATCGCCGAGCCCGTGGTCCGGACCGGAGCCGCGTCCGGTGATGTAGCCGTCGACCGAGACCGCGAGAGCGCAGATCACCTTGCTCATCGTTGTCACCTTCCCTCTGGGTTCCTTGAAGGAACGCTAACATGCTGGAGTTCCTTGAGGGAACCCCAAACGCTAGACTGCTGTCATGCAGCGGACAGACTTCAGTGAGATGGCGTGTTCGATCGCGCGCACGCTAGACGTGATCGGCGAACCGTGGTCGCCGTTGATCCTGCGCGACATCTGGGTCGGGTTCTCCCGGTTCGAGCAGCTCCAGGCGGATCTCGGGATCTCGCGCAAGGTGCTGACCGAGCGGCTGAACCACCTGGTCGACCGCGGAGTGATCGAACGCCGGCCGTACGACCAGCGCCCGCGGTACGAGTACGTGCTGACCGGCAAGGGCCGCGAGCTGGTCGACGTCCTGATGGTGATGGTTGCCTGGGGCGACAAATGGCTCGCCGGCACGGCCGGGCCGCCGGTCCTCTACCGCCACCACGCGTGCGGCGAGATCAGCCACGTGGACCTCGTCTGCGCCCACTGCGGCAAGCCGATGCACGCGGACGACATCGACGTCCTGCCAGGCCCCGGCGCCGCGGCCTGATGTGCACTCTCGACAGGACGTATCCGCCTTCGGCGTACGATCTGCGGCCGCGCTGAGCGTGGCGCGGCACGCAGTGGACGCATACGTCCTGTCGAGCTGACCGCGCTCTTACCCGCAGTACCGGCGGAACACCTCGAGGTCGCTGTCCACGCGCGCGATCCGGTCGAAGCCCCAGGTGTCGACGCCCGGGCGGTCGACCTCGTTCATCACCCTGGCCGAGAGGTCGCGCAGTCCGCGGGCGAGCAGCGCGAACTCCAGGTGACCGGGGTCGAGATCGTCCGCGCCGTACTCGTCGAGGAACTCCACGAGATGATCCCCGTCGGCCGCGACCCACACGTCGTACTCCCGCGGCCCGATGACGGCGTTCTCCCAGTCGAGGATCGCGGCCACCTCGCCCTGGTCGTCGATCAGGACGTTCAACCCGTGGAAGTCCGTGTGGCAGACGACGTTGCGCACCGGCTCCAGCCGCGCCCGTACGTCGTCCAGCCGCGCGATCGCCGCCGCGACCTCGTCCGCGCGATCCGCGATCCACGGGTGCTGCAGGTACCCCATCAGGTCGCGGATGTGCGGCTCGGTGACGTCCGCGGCCGGCAGCGTCACCCGCGCCGGCGCTTCGTGCACCTGCCGCAACGCACGAGCTGCCACGCGCCAGTCGCCCCTGTCCGCCGTACGCCCTTCGATATAAGGAAAGACCGCGTACGCCCGGTCATTACTCATCGCGAACAACTCCCCCTGCGACGTCCGCAACGGCTCGACCACCGGAAGCCCGAGAGCCCTCAACTGCTCGAGTCTCTCCAACCCGATGGCGGGCTCGCCCGGCTGCCACGCCTTCACGAACCACCGGCGGTCCGCCACCCACCCGTCGGTGGCGAATCCGCCGGCATGAGGCACCAGCTCAGTGACGGTCAGCCCGTAGTCGCGTTCGAGATCCACCCACGCATCAGATCACCTTTGCTGGGCGGCCAGCATCCGTAATACGGCGGCGTTCACCAGGATCAGGATCAGCGCCGAGAAGAGCAGCAGGGCGACTTCAGCCGGGAGCAGGGCGATGCCCAGGCCGATCGCGAGGACGGGGATCGCGAGTCCGGCGTACGCGATCAGGAAGAGCGCGGCCAGCACCTCGCCGCGGGACGACGGGTCGGCGAGTGAGGCGGCGGTCGCCACCGCACCGCGGAAGACCAGCCCGACACCGGCACCGGCGACGACACCGCCGATGACGAACAGGTAGAGGTTCGGGATGAGCCCGCCAACCGCCACGCCAACGAGACCGGCCGACATCGCGACCAACCCGAGGCGGAGCTGGGCCGGGCGAGCGAGTCGGACGAAGACGACCTGGCTCGCGGCTCCCGCGATGAACACGGCGAAGGTCACCACACCGGCCAGCAGCCGCGACGTGTGGTGCAGGACGCCGGCCAGGAAGGTCGGCGCGAGCGACGTGAAGAGACCGAAGATCGCGAACGCCGCGAAGGCGCCGATCGCGGACGCGAAGAAGAGCGGACGCGCCGACGAGGGCAGCGCCACCCGCTGCGGCCGGTACGCCGGACGCTCCTCCAGGCGCTCGACCGTCTCCGGCACCAGCGCGATCCCCACGGCGCTGATCAGCAGCAGCACCAGGAAGATCTCGTACGGAGGCTGCAACGGCGACGACACGTACTGCGCCAGCAGACCACCGATGAGCGGTCCGAACGCCAGCCCGCCGAGGTTCACCATGCTCGAGATCAGCGCGGACCGGCTCGGGTCCTCACCGGGACGCGCGACCTGCCGCAGCTCGGACAGGTGCGCGGTCGCGGTCGCCGTCAGTACGCCAACCCCGACGCCGCAGACGAACCGCGCCACCAGCAGACCGGGGACCTCCGGCCAGATCAGGAAGATCGCCGCCGCCAACGCCTCCGCGAGAACGGCGAGCAGGGCCACCCGCCGCCGGCCGAGCCAGTCGCTCACATGCCCGGCCAGATACAGCGACGCCATCACGCCGACCGCGTAGCTGGCGAAGATCACCGTGATCACGTACGTCGGGAAGCCGTCGCGCTGCTGGTAGATCGCGTAGAGCGGCGTCGGGATCGTCGAGAAGGCCATCGTGGTGAGGAAGGCCGCCGCGATCACCCAGAACCCTGGTGCGTGGGCGAACCGGATCCGTACGCCGGTCCGCGAAGACGTCATGGTGGACATGGTTCCAGCCTGCTCCGCGGCATCTATCGAGTCCAACGAATGTTCTTGCATGCTCTTATCGTCAGATCCGATAATTCGATGCTGTGGACAGTCGCCAGCTGGAGTACTTCGTCGCCGTCGCCGAGGAGCTGAGCTTCACCCGCGCCGCGCAGCGGTTGTTCACCGTGCAGTCCACGGTCTCGGCCGCGGTCCGGGCGCTCGAGACGGACCTGAAGACAACCTTGTTCGACCGCTCGACCCGGCGGGTGGTGCTGTCGACCGCAGGTCAGGCGTTGCTGCCCGAGGCGAAGGCTGCACTGGAGGCGCTGGACCGGGCGCGGGCCGCTGTCGAGGAGGCATCGTCGGGGCTCCGCGGCAGCATCCGGATCGGGACACTGGCCCGGCTGAGCCTGGTGAACATGGCCGAGCTGCTCGGCGCGTTCCACCGCAAGTACCCGCTGGTCGAGGTGCAGGTCGCGACGTCGCCGAGCGGGTCGACCGGCCTCGCGGACGACGTCCGGCACGGCCGGCTGGACGTCGCCCTGCTCGGCCTGCCGAAGCCCGAGCTCAGCGGCCTCGACGTCCGCGACATCGCGACGGTGCCGTTCGTGGCGCTGGTGCCGTCGGCGCATCCGCTCGCCGGACGCACCGGCGTACGGCTGCCGGAGCTGGCCCAGGAGCGGTTCGTCGACATGCCGGCCGGGTTCGGGAACCGGAAGCTGGTGGACCGGGCCTTCGACGCGATCGGGATGCCGCGCCGGATCCAGGTCGAGGTGCCGGAGCTGACCACGATCCCCGACTACGTCCGGGTCGGGCTCGGCGTCGGCGTCGTGCCCGACCTGGAGCTGCCCGCCGCGCACGGCGTCGCCAAACTCCCGATCGAGGGCACCGAGCTGACCTGGACGCTGTCCGTGGTCACGCCGGCCGGACGGCGGCCGAGCCGAGCGGTGACTGCCCTGCTCGAGCTGATCGGCGACTCGACCCGGCTCGAGGGCCCGTACTTCTAGGCGCGATTTACATCACTCGGGAATGTAAGAACGTCGGCATCGGTTGTCACTAGCACTTGGTGATGTATCACCAAGCAGACACCCAAGACCTGGGAGCCTTTGCTACGGATCGTCCGGCACGTTCCTGCCGGCGAAGGAGAGGAAGCGCGACATGGCAACTGTCTCGTTCAAGGGAGCCACCCGGGTCTACCCGGGCACCGACATCGCCGCGGTCGACAAGCTCGA
>NZ_JBSGFZ010000016.1:0-209782 GCF_053603655.1 Kribbella sp. NPDC004138 | reverse complement strand
TAGTACCACGCGCGGTCGGCTTTGGCGTCGCGGGCGGGGCAACCACCGGGCCGGGGCCGGTCACTGACCGGCCGCTGCCACTTGGAGGGCTTTCTGCGCGACATAGCCCCTCCAGGCTAGTCGTGTGGCCTAGCTCACCTTGAGGTCGCCTCGAAGTTCCTCGCCGACCTCGTGCATGTGGCGCAACCCCAGGCGGTACGACTCGATCAGGCCGGTCGAGACGTAGGGCATGCCGATGCGTTCGCAGTACGCGCGCACGATCGGCTGGGCGAAGCGGAGGTTGGCGCGCGGCATGCTCGGGAAGAGGTGGTGCTCGATCTGGTAGTTGAGCCCGCCCATCATCCAGTCGGTGACCAGGCCGCCGTTCACGTTGCGCGACGTCAGCACCTGCTTCTCCAGGTGGCCCCAGTTGCTGTCGTCGTCGGGCATCTCCATGCCCTTGTGGTTGGGCGCGAACACACTGCCGAGGTGCAGCCCGAAGACCATGTGGTGGATCAGCGCGAACAGCACCGCCTGGCCGGGCGACATGATCAGGAACAGCGCGCCGAAGTACAGCACCAGGTGCGCCGTCATCAGGCCGAGCTCGACCTTCTCGGTGCGCCGGCGGGCGAGCAGGAAGCGAATGCTCGACACCTTGAGGTTGAAGCCCTCCAGCGTCAGCAGCGGGAAGAAGATCCGGGCCTGGTTGCGGGTCAGCCAGCCCTCGAGCCCCTTGCGGCCCTCGGCCTGCTCGAGGGTCCAGACCAGCACGCCCTCGCCGACGTCCGGATCCTTGCCGGTGTGGTTCGGGTTGGCGTGGTGCCGGTTGTGCTTGTCGTTCCACCAGGCGTAGCTCATGCCGAGCAGGAGATTGCCGTGCAGCATGCCGATCCAGTCGTGCAGCTTGCGCGAGGCGGCGATCTGCTGGTGCCCGGCGTCGTGCCCGAAGAACGCCGCGCGGGTGGTCAGGATGCCCAGCGGGATCGCCAGCAGCAGCACCCACCACGAGGCGCCGATCACCGCGATCCCCGCCCAGGTCAGCGCCATCAGCGCCACGTTGATCCCGATCGCCATCGCGTACGCCGCCGTACGGCGCTCCAGCAGGCCGGCGGCCTTGACCTCCCGCAACAGCGGGGAGAAGTCGGAACGGCGGGTAGCAGCAGGTGACGCGATCGGCTGAGCCATCAGGTCCTCGTCTCGGTAGCGGGGGAAGGCCTAGGCGAACAGCCGCGGCCAGCGTACGGCATCAAGCGTTGTCGGTCGAACGCCCGAAAACATGGGAGTTACTACCCAATTCGCTGGGGGTGACAGCGCCCGGCGGAGAGTGGGCATAACTCCACTGCCGTGGCTCTCACGCTCGGTCATGATGGAGACATGAGCACCACCACCGTCGCCACCACCGAAGCGCCGCCGCTGCGCTACCCGAAGCTCGCCCAGCCGTGGATCGCCCTGTTCCTCGCGATCCTGGCCGAGCTCGGGATCGCCTTGTTCGTGCTCAGTGTGGTGTCCGTGCCGCTGATCGCGGTGTGGGTCGGGATCCCGTTACTGCTCGTGGTCGTGCCGGCCGCGCGCTGGTTCGCGAACTGTCACCGCACGATGCTGGCCGGCTTCCTCGGCGAGCGCATCCCCCGGCCGTACAAGAAGCCTCCGATGCCCGGCATGCTGATGCGGCTGCGGACGATCCTGACCGACCCGCAGACCTGGCGGGACATCATCTGGCTGCTCGTCAACGCTGTGATCGGGTTCACGCTGTGCCTGCTCAGCGCCGTCCTGTTCCTGGCCGGGCTGTTCTACCTGGTCTACCCGCTGCTGGTCGGCGTCACCCCCGAGGGCGTCTTCACCGAGCCGTTCGGCGGGCTCGTCACGGTCAACTTCTGGACCAGCTTCCTGGTGATGCCGGTGGCGCTGCTCGCGTTCCTGATCTGGCAGGCCGCCGGTGAGCGGCTGCTGAAGGCGAACGCGTACGTCGCCCGCTCGCTGCTCGGCCCGACCGAGAGCGCCAAGCTGGCGATGCGGGTCCGCGAGCTGGCCGAGTCGCGGGCCGAGACCGTCGACACCCAGGCGGCCGAGCTGCGCCGGATCGAGCGCGACCTGCACGACGGCGCCCAGGCCCGGCTCGCCGCGCTGAGCATGAACCTCGGGATGGCCGAGGAGATGGTGGCGCGGGACCCGGCCCAGGCGGCGGCGCTGCTCACCGAGGCCCGCGAGTCCGCGAGTACGGCGCTGTCCGAGCTGCGCGACCTGGTCCGCGGGATCCACCCGCCGGTGCTCGCCGACCGCGGCCTGGAAGGTGCGGTCAAGGCGCTCGCGCTGACCTGCCCGTTCAAGGTCGACGTGACCTTCGACGTCCCCGGCCGGCCGCCCGCGCCGGTCGAGTCGGCGGCGTACTTCGCGGTCGCCGAGTGCCTGGCGAACGCGGTCAAGTACTCGGCCGCGACGAACGCGTGGGTGCAGATCACCCACGAGGAGGAGAAGCTGCACATGATCGTCGGTGACGACGGCGTGGGAGGCGCGGCGGTCAAGCCCGGCGGCGGTCTGTACGGTATCGAGCGGCGGCTGGCCGCCTTCGACGGTACGTTGACCGTGGTGAGCCCGAGTGCCGGGCCGACCACCGTGATCATGGAGCTGCCTTGCGAGTCCTCATCGCTGAAGACCACGCCCTCCTCCGGGACGGCCTGATCCGCCTGCTGGAGGCGCACGACTTCGAGGTCGTGGAGGCGGTCGACAACGGACCCCGGCTGGTGCCCGCACTCGTGGAGCACCGGCCGGACGTCGCGGTCGTGGACGTCCGGCTGCCGCCGACGTTCACCGACGAGGGCCTGAAGGCCGCCATCGAGGCCCGCACGCAGGTCCCCGGCCTGCCGATCCTGGTGCTCTCGCAGTACGTCGAGCAGCTGTACGCACGGGAGCTGCTCACCGGCGGCGGAGGCGGCGTCGGGTACCTGCTGAAGGACCGCGTGTCGAACGTCGCCGAGTTCCTGGACGCCGTCCGGCGGGTCGCGGGCGGCGGCACCGCGATGGACCCGGACGTGATCGGTCAGCTGCTGGCCCGCAACACCCGCGACGAGCCGATCAGCCGGCTCACCCCGCGCGAGTCCGAGGTCCTCGGCCTGATGGCCGAAGGCCGCTCGAACGCCGCCATCGCCGGCGCCCTGTTCGTCACCGAGAAGGCCGTCAGCAAGCACACCAACAACATCTTCGCCAAGCTCGACCTGCCCCCGTCCGAGGACGACAACCGCCGCGTGATGGCGGTCCTCACCTACCTCTCGTCCCGCTGAGCCGGTACGCCGTGGGGCTGACGCCGGTGTGGCGGCGGAACCGGGTGGAGAAGTACAGCGGGTCCGGGTAACCGACCTGGGCGGCGACCGAGGCGACGGGGCGGCTGGTGAGTTCGAGGAGGCGGGCGGCCGCGTCGAGGCGGCGGCGTTCGACGAACTGCTGCGGGGCGACGCCGAGCTGCTCGCGGAACAGGTGCGCGAACCGCGAGACCGACAGGTTCACCGCCCTCGCGAGCCGCGGTACGTCGAGGCTCGCGGTCAGGTCCTGGTCGATCAGCTCGATGGCACGCAGCAGCCGGTCGTCGATCTGGACGGCCTTCGGGTTCTGGGTGTCGCACCACAGCAGGGCCGCTTCCAGCGCATTGGCGCTCAGTTGCTCGGCCTGCGGCAGCACGCTGCGCTGATGCCGAACGGCGTCGCGCAGGTGGTCGGCGACGCGCTCGAACGCCGGACCGGCCGGGTGCAGCTGAACGGTGCCCGGGGCAACCTCCAGCCAGTCGAGCAGCGGCAGCCAGTCGGGCTTCGGGTGCATGTGCGCATACAGGAAATGCCACCGGTCGCCGACCGTGGCGTAGTCGTGCAGGGTGCCGGGGCGAACCAGCGTCACGCTGCCCGGAGCGGCCGCGACCTGACCGAATCGTCCCTGGCCGTGGAGGGTCTGGACCAGCAGCCAGTCGGTCGTCCCGCGCCGCCGATAGGTCGCGTACTCAGGGCCTTCGTCGAACTCACCGGTCACCAGCCGGCGCACCACCGGATGCGGCGACTCAGCAGGATGTCGAAGGTTCACAGCTCGATAGGCTATCGCTGACCGCGACCCGCCCGCCGCATCCTGGACAACATGACCCAGACAGTCGTGGACATCTACCGGCGGGACGGCATCGTCCAGGTCCCCCAGTTGCTCGAACCCGCCGAGGTCGAGCGGATCAAGTCGGTCTTCATGGAACAGGTCGCGGTGGACCACTCGCTCGCGATCGACGACGGCGTCCCGGACGACGACCCGCTCGCGAAGTTCCCGCGGTTCGTGCACCCGCACCGGGCGGCTGACACCGAGGCCGGGCGGATGTCGATGGAGCTGATGCTCGACAGCCGGATCCTCGATGTCGTGCAGGCCCTGATCGGCCCCGCGCTCGGCGCCCAGTCGATGTTCTACTTCAAGCCGCCGGGCGCCCGCGGACAGGCGCTGCACCAGGACAACACGTTCCTGCGCGCGGATCCGGAGACGTGCCTCGCGGCCTGGATCGCGATCGACGACGTAGACGCGGACAACGGCGGGCTCGCGGTCGTGCCCGGCTCGCACAAGACCGAGCTGGTCTGCCCGGAGCCGGCCGACCTGACCGAGTCGTTCACCAGCGTCGAGGTGCCGATCCCCGACGGCCTCAGCAGAGTGCAGACCCGGATGCAAGCCGGCGACGTCCTGTTCTTCCACGGCAGCGTCGTCCACGGCTCCCGCCCGAACTCCACCGCGGACCGCTTCCGCCGCTCGCTGATCTTCCACTACATCCCCGAGGACAGCGTCGAGATCGCCGCCTTCTACAACCCGCTGGTCCGCCCCGACCGCCGCGAGACCGTCCTCCCCGAAGCCATCGGCGGCGGCCCTTGCGGCGACTACGCCCAGGCCGAGCCGTAAACCCGCCGGCCCAGCGCACAGGCTGTTGCGATCGCGAGCAGCACCGCGCTGCCGATCAGTAGCCGCCCGACGGAGTGCGGCGGATCGAAACCGGTCTCGGTGGCCGCGGCAGCCAGGCAGGTGAGCAGCGTCAGGCCGAGGATCCCGGTCGCGAGTGTGGTCATCCGGAGCAGTGCCGCGCCGGGTGACGGGTCGAAGCGGCGCCCCAGGAACCGCAGTCCGCGGCCGGGTTCCGGGGCGCGCTGCCCCCCAGTTGTCGTACTCGTGCTGTGGGAGGGCCGGCGGCGTACGTCGTCCAGGCGATGCGGATCAGCACCGCATCGACCCCGAGCACCGCGATCCATCGGGCCACGGTCGCCGATCCCGCGGAGATCCGATCAGCACCCAGGCCACGGGAATCACCAGCACCGCGACCAGCACCATGAGCGACGTCCAGCCCGGCCAGTCCGCGCCCACAACCCCCGGCATCATGACCAGCCCGAGCCCCGTCGCGACGACGACCAGCACCCCGGCAACCGGCACCAGATCCCGCCCGACCGATCTCCTCCGCACCCACCCGAGTCTGCCAGCCGCCCCCGGGTCAGTGTGCTCAGTGGTCGCGGGTGTGGGTGGGGGCTGGTCGGGACGGACGTGGGCTGCGAGAGCCGTTGGTCGGGCTCGGTGCGGCAGTGGTGGAAATGGTGGTCGGGGCGGCTAGGCCGGTGGTGGTGAAGCGGCGGAGGTCGCCTACTTGGTGGTCCAGGCGGTTCGGCAGGATCAGCGGGCGGGGCTGTGGGGCGCCGCGGGCCTCGTGTTGTGTCATCGCGGCCCGGACCTCGGCGATGACGAGCGCGGCCAGGGCATCGCCGCGGTCGAGCAACGGCACCGCGGACGCGAGGAACTGCTCGTGCTCGGCCGACGTCGGCGGACGGTTGCGCTCAGCAAGGATCTCCTGCTTGACCAGCCACGGCTCCGGCATCCGCCCGTCCTCGCCGCGGTGAGTCTCGTAGCAGACGAACCCGTCGCGGTCGACGACGTACAGGTCATCGACGTACGCCAGGGACTCCAGCTCCTGAGCGGTGTCCGGCACCAGCCGGTAGGCCAGGTCCCCGAGCTCTGGCCGCACCCACCGGCCGATTCCGGTGTCGTCGAGCGCCTGCTGGAATCGGCTCACGCGACCGAGCCGGCAGTTGGCTTCGTGCGTCGTGACGTAGACAAGCGCGACGCGGTAGTCGACGGCACGGAAACCGTCCACCCAGTTCGTGGTCAGCGGCACCCGGTGCAGCGGGGCGCTGGCGATCACGTCGTACTGCGGCTCGCCGCGGCGGAGATGTTCGAGGCAGCGCACCATCATGCCGCGCGGGAGGTTGCGGGCGATCTCGTCGGCGCCGCCCATCCCCCGGGACCGCATGATCGCGTCGTACCGGGGGTGCGCGGTGATGTCGTCGTCGAAGTCGTACACCGCGACGGACCGCGCGCCGAGCGACGTCTGCAGCAGCCACTGCGTGGTCGACTTGCCCGACCCCGGCGGCCCGCCGATCAGCACCACCAGCGGACGCTGACCTGGGGCCCGCACCGGCGGCTCGTCCGGAGTGATCTGCGCGAGCCGACGGGCGAGCACCGCCTGCGCCTCGCCCAACGTCAGGTCGAGGCGCGCGCTCGCGATCATCCGTCGAGCTCGGCGCGCAACCGCGCCAGCAGCTCCGGGTAGGTGCCGATGACGGTACGACGTTCCGCGGCCGGCATCGCGTCGAGCCGGCGCAGCTCGCCGTCGTGGTAAGCGAGCCGCTCGACGAGCTCGGCCCGGCGGTCGGGGTCGGTCGCCTGCGCGACCAGCGAGTTGTAGATCGAGGCCACGCTCTGCACGAGAGTCCGGACCCGCTCCCGCTCCACCCGCTCCTCGTGGCCCAGCGGCTCGACCCGCCGTCCACCCAGCGCCTCGGTGATGTGCTTCGTCAGCTCGTCCGGCATGTCGCCAGGGTACTCAGCGATCAGTCTTCGGTTCTGCCAGTAGCCTCCCGCACTTCGCGGGTCAGCGATCCGCTGATAGGCCCGGCGACCGTTGTCCGCCGTCCGGTTGTCGTGGTCCGCTCCCCAGGCCCGGAGGTCGGCTTCCGTCGGCGGGCTGGGGGCCACCGGGTGGTCCGTCGGGCGTCCGGATGCCGCTCGCCGGGGCGATGCCCGCGGCCGTCAAGCGGTGCAGCTCCGCCAGTCGTCCGTCCAGCTGCGGGGCCGGATCCGGGACGGCCGGCGAGGGCAGGGGTGCCGGGCGCTCGACCTGTTTGCGCATCGCCTCTCGGACCAGGTCGTCGACCGCGGGCTCCAGCTCGTCACCACGCTGCCGCAACGCCCGCGCCGTCGTCACGAACCGCTGCTGCTCCACCGGCGTCGGCGGGCGGTTGCGCTCGGCAACGATCGCCTCGCGTGCCCCGGGCTCGCGTTCCAGCGAGCCGTCCGGGCGGCGGTGGTTCTCGTAGAGCACGTTCCCGGCCCGGTCCACGACGTAGATGTCGTCGGCATACCCCATGGTCTCCACCGCGTGCGCCGCGTCAGGCACTCGCTGATAGACAGCGTTGTGCATGCGCGGATCAGCCCAGCGCCCGTTCCCGGCGGCGTCTTTCGCCTGCTGGTACCGGTCCGCGATCGCCAGCAGGCTGTCGGCCTCGTTCGTGGCGACATAGACGGCCACCACGCGATGCCCGGCGTTCCGGAACGGCTCCAGAGTCTGCTGCGCCCGCTCCGGAGTCTCCAGCCACGCGCTCGTCACGACGTCGTACGGCGGGTCCGCGGCCAGCAGACTGTCCAGGCACCGCCGGCTCAGGTCCTCAGGAAGGCTCCGGACCACGTCGCCGTGCGCGTCCCTCCCACGGTCGCGGGTCGCCTCCTCGAACCGCGGATGGGCTTGAGCGTCGTCATCGGCCTCGTACGTCGCCGCCGTGTCCACCCCGAGCGCTGCGTGCACCCGATCCTGGATCGTCGACTTCGCCGCACCGGGCTGCCCACCGATCACCACCGCCAGCGGCTGGATGCCGAGACCGCGGACGGGCCGCCGGGGCGGCACGATCTCCTCGATCCGACGGGCGATCAACTGCGCGGACTCGGCTGGTGTGAGCGTGAGGTCGATCATCCGGCGCGTAGCCGGCTCAGCAGCCCGGGATAGCTACGCAGTATCTCGGACCGCTCCTCGGCCGACAGCGCCGCGAACCGCCGGAACCGCTCGGTGTGCACCGCGCGCTCGGTCTCGAGCTCACGTCGACGGGCTTCGTCGGCCTCGGCGGCGATCAGGCCGTTGTACGCCGACAGCACCGCCCGGACCAGGACACGCGCCCGCTCGTGCTCCACTCGTTCCGCATCCGGCAACGGCGCGACGAACTGCCCGCTCAGCGCCTCCGTGATGTGCTTCGCCGGCTCGTCCACCATGAATCCAGCCTACTCAGCGATCGAGCGACCGCCGCTCCGAAACCCGTCCGCTGACCGGCCGAGCGCCCGCCGTGTCCGCGGCACTCACCCGCGGCGGCGCAACACCGGAACCTGCGATCCGCCGAAGATCGGCGAGCCGCTGGTCGAGGCGGAGTTCGGACCCGCGGACGAGGGGCTCGGGAGCAGGCCGCTCGTTGTGCAGCCGCATCGCGGTCCGCACCAGCTCCAGGACCGGAGGTTCCAGTTCGGCGGCCCGGTCGAGCAGCGGTACGGCGGTACCGAGGAACCACTCGTGCTCGGCAGGTGTCGGCGGACGATTGCGCTCGTCGAGGATCGTCTCCCGGCCGCGATGCGGCGGCGGCATCACGCCGTCGTCCCCACGGTGGTTCTCGTACAGCACGTTGCCGTCCCGGTCGACGACGTAGATGTCGTCGACGAGACCCTGCAGCTCCGCCGCATGCGCCGCGTCGGGCATTCCGGCAGCGGCCCGGTCGTGGAGTTCCTTCTCCAGCCAGCGGCCGTAGCCGACGGTGTCCTTCGCCTGCTGGTACCGGTTCGCGATACCGAGCAGGCTGTTGGCCTCGTTGGTGGCGATGTAGACGACTGCGATCCGGTAGTTCTCGGGACGGAATCCGTCCACCCAGAACCGGGTCGCCGCCTCCGACTGCAGCGGGCTGCTGGCGATCACGTCGTACTGCTGCGACCGCAGGTGGTCGAGGCAGTCGTCGCGCAGGTTCGGCGGGAGGCCCGAGGCGACGAGAAGGTTGCCGTCGACACCGTTCGCGCGCATGATCGCGTCGAACCGCGGGTGCGCGGGCGGATCGTCGTCCCGGTCGTACACCGCGACCCGCCGGGCGTCGAGGGCTGCCCGGATGAGTTCCTGGGCGGTCGATTTGCCGGCCGCCGGCTGGCCGCCGATGACCACCAGGAACGGACGGTGCGCGGCGGCTCGCTCGGGCAGCCACAGCGGTGTGATCTGAGCTATCCGACGGGCGGTGACCGCGCTCGCCTCGGCCGGGCTCAGAGTGGGGTCGGCGGTCATCCGTCGATCTCGGCGCGGAGTTCTGCCAGCAGGGCCGGGTAGCTGCGGATCACCTCGGCACGCTCGGCCGCCGTCATGGTGTCCCGGCGGCGGTACTCGGCATCGTGGAAGTCGAGCCTGGCCATCAGTTCGGCGCTCGGTGCGGCCTGCCGGGCGACGAGGGTGTTGCAGCAGCTCGCCACGGCCTGGACCAGGTCGCGGACACGCTCCCGATCGACCCGGTCGTCGTCGCTCAGCGGCGCGACCGCGCGGCCGCCGAGCGCTTCCGTGATGTGCTTGCGCCCCGCCTCACCATCCGGCATCTTCGGCTCCCTCCCGCGGTCAGGTGAGGGGCGATGCTACCCCGGGTTCAGGAGTAGTCGCGGAAGCCGCGGCCGGTTTTGCGGCCGAGGTAGCCGGCGGTGACCAGGTGTTCGAGCAGCGGCGCCGGGGCGAAGCCGGGCTCGCGGAACTCCAGGTAGAGCGTCCGCTGGATGGCCAGCGAGACGTCCAGGCCGACCACGTCGAGCAGGGCGAACGGACCCATCGGGAGGCGGCAGCCGAGCTTCATCGCCGCGTCGATGTCGTCGACGCCGGCATAGTGCGCCTCGAGCATCCGGACCGCGTCGTTCAGGTACGGGAACAGCAGCGCGTTCACGATGAACCCGGCCCGGTCGCCGCACCGCACGGGATGCTTGCCGGCAGCAACGGCTACGGCGGCCACGGTGTCGGCGACGTCGGCGGACGTACTCACCGTGCTGACGACCTCGACCAGTTGCATCACCGGCGCCGGGTTGAAGAAGTGCAGCCCGACCACGTCACCCGGCCGCTTGGTCGCCATCGCCAGGTCGATCACCGGCAGCGACGAGGTCGTGGTGGCCAGGATCGCGCCCGGCTTGCAGATCTCGTCGAACGTCTCGAACAGCGCCTGCTTGACGCTGAGCTCCTCGACGACGGCCTCGATCACCAGGTCGGCGCCCGCGAGGTCGTCGAGCTTCGCCGTACCGGTCACCCGGCGCAGCGCCGCGTCCCGCTCCTCGGCGGACAGCTTGCCGCGCTGCACGCCCTTCTCCAGCGAGCGCTCCAGCACACCGCGGACGCGGTCGACCTTCTCGGTGCCGCGGGCGACGTACAGGACGTCGTACCCGGCCTTGGCCAGGACCTCGACGATGCCGACCGCCATCGTGCCGGAGCCGACCACGCCGACCTGCTTGACCGGCCGGACGGCGATCTCGTCACCGTTGCGGTGCGGGGTGTGCTCGTCGTCCACCACGACCGGCGAGTCCGGCGCCTCGTAGGTGTAGAAGCCGCGCCCGGTCTTCCGGCCGAGCAGCCCGGCGGTGACCATCTGCTTGAGGATCGGCGCCGGCGCGTGCAGCCGGTTGCGGCCCTGCTTGTACATCGTGTCGAGAATCTCGTACGCCGTGTCGAGGCCGATCAGGTCGAGCAGCGCCAGCGGGCCCATCGGGTACCCGCAGCCGAGCCGCATCGCCGCGTCGACGTCCTCGCGGGTGGCGTAGCGGGACTCGACCATCGACACCGCGTGGTTCAGGTACCCGAACAGCAGCGCGTTCGCGATGAACCCGGCCCGGTCGGCGGCGACCACCGGCACCTTGTCGAGCCGGCGGGCCAGCGCCTGCACGTCCTCGACCACGTCCGGCTCGGTGACCACGGTCTTGATCACCTCGACGAACTCCTGCACCGGCGCCGGGTTGAAGAAGTGCATGCCGACGACGCGCCGCGGGCGCTGGGTGGCGACGGAGATCTCGGTGACCGACAACGACGAGGTGTTGGTCGCCAGGATCGCGTCCTCGCCGACGATCTTGTCCAGCGCGGCGAAGATCTCGCGCTTCAGCTCGAGCCGCTCGACGACGGCCTCGATCACCAGGTCGCAGCCGGCCAGCGCCTCCAGCGAGGTGGCGAACGTGACCCGGTCGAACAGCGCCTGCTGGTCCTCGACCGACAGCTTGCCGCGCTTCACGGCCCGGTCGGTCGAGTGCTGGATGTGCCCACGGCCGCGCTCGACGGCCTCCTCGTCGCGCTCGACACCGACCACCGTCAGGCCGTTGCGCGCGAACACCTCGGCGATCCCGGCGCCCATCGTGCCGAGACCCACCACACCAACCGTCGTCAATTCCCGAGCCATGCTCTGCACTATGCCAGTCCAGGTACTGGTCCGCCCATGAGTTGCGTCACCGGCGAGGTCAACCTCACACACCCTCGTCGATGACGACCGGGGTCTCCATCCAGCCTTCGAGCAGCCACCACGGGTCGGGCGCGCCCTCCAGTGCGGCCGCAACGGGTCGTGGCCGGAGGTCCCGCGCGACGAGGTCGGTCACCGGCATCCACACGGCGCGGTAACTCCCCCGCTCCGAGTCGGCCGAGCTTGCCATCTCCGGACCGTCGCCGGTCCCGAACTCGCCGCCGATCACGTCGGCGACGAAGTAGTGCTGCGTGCTGTCGCCGAAGTGCACGACCGCGACCGCCGCCCGGATCTTCACCAGCAGGCCGAGCTCCTCCTGCACCTCCCGGCGCGCGGCCTCCGCGGGACTCTCCCCGTCCTCCACCTGACCGCCGGGCAGCACGTGGTACGTCCGCCCGCCGCGGACCCGCTCGATCGCCGCGATCCCGTGCTCGCTCAGCAGCACGACGCCGGCGCGGATCACGCCCGCACCGCCAGGATCTGCAGCCATGTTCCGATGCGGGAGTCGCCGCGCTCCAGTCGCCGGACGGACCAACCGGTCGCGGCCAGCAGATCGCGCAGCGGAGCTTCCTGCCAGAGGACGAAGTGGCGCGGCAGGTCGAGGTGCCGGTTCGACCACTCCTCCCCCTTGCCCTCCCGGGTGGCGAAGGCGAGCACCGGCGCGGCGCGGGCCGCCTTCCGCAGTACGCCGTCCAGCTGGGCGCGGTCGAAGTGCAGGAACACCGCGCTCGCGTACACCGCGTCGTACGGGCCGCCGTAGTCGTCGGTGATCGCGTTCAGCCGGTCGGCGGCGTATCCGTCGGACCGCATCATCTCGACGAACGCCTGGGTCGCGTCGGTGCGCCGTACGACGTACCCGCGGCTCTCCAGCTCGATCGCGTCCTTGCCGGTGCCGCTGCCGAGCTCGAGCAGACGTCCGCCCGGAGCCACGCAGTCGGCGAGCAGGTCGATCAGGAGGTTGTTGGCGTCGGTCGGGATCGAGTCGCGGAACTTGCCGGCGGCCTGCTCGTACGACGCCAGCGTCACCTCGTTGTCGGAGGCGATCCGCGTCCAGCCGTCGCCGGTGTGCTCGACGATCGCGGGCAGCCGGAGGCCGAGGTCCAGGCCGAGGACGACCACGGTCTCGCCGCGGTGCAGATCGGCGATCGACTGCAGCTCGGCATCCGGGCGCTGGGTCAGCTCGGGGACGACGGTCAGCCTGACGCCGAGGCGATCGGCCAGCCGGGCGCCGGCAGCCGCCTCGAACGGGCCGGCGTACACCAGGGCGACCCGCTCGCCGACCGCCGCGTCCTGGACGTCACCGGGCAGCAGCAGGATCCGGGCGGGACACATCAGGTTCATCTACCGACGTACTCCAAGGCCTCGGCGGCGTACTCCGGCCAGACGGCCGACTGATCCAAAGGGATCCTTACCCATTCCTTCATCGGTCGACCCATCCCCGGGTCGAACTGCTCCACACCGGACAGCGTGAGTGCCTTCGCGCGCGGCTCCGGCGGGAGCTTGAAGGTCATCCCGTCGCCGTACATCCCGGCGAGCACCTTCTTGCCGATCTTCAGGCACGGCATACCGAACATGCTGCCCCGGACCACGCCGGCTGCCTCCAGCCCGGCCGCGACATCCTCGTACGCCGCGACCGCCGCGTCACTCACTTTCGGCATCATGGTCACCACCTTCCCACTCCGCGCACCCGGTGCACTACGGTGCTTTGTCGTGCGCTTGGTGATTGCTACGTGTTCTGTTGACTACTCGGGGCGGCTGACGGCTCATCTGCCGATGGCGCCCCGGTTGCTGATGGTGAAGGCGGACGGGTCCGTGCTGATCCACGCCGACGGCGGGTCGTACAAGCCGCTGAACTGGATGTCGCCACCGTGCAAGCTGACGGAGGAGGACGGCGTCTGGAGCGTCACCAACAAGGCCGGTGAGGAGCTCCGGATCACTCTCCAGGAGGTGCACAGCGACACGGCGTACGAGCTCGGGACCGACCCCGGCCTGATCAAGGACGGCGTCGAGGCGCACCTGCAGGAACTGCTCGCCGAGCACGTGCACACCTTCGGCGAGGGCTGGACGCTGGTCCGCCGGGAATACCCGACCGCGATCGGCCCGGTCGACCTGCTGCTCCGCGACGCCGACGGCAAGCACGTCGCGGTCGAGATCAAGCGCCGCGGCGAGATCGACGGCGTCGAGCAGCTCACCCGGTACATCGAACTCCTGAACCGCGACCCGCTGCTCGCGCCGGTCCGCGGCATCTTCGCCGCCCAGCTGATCAAGCCGCAGGCCCAGTTCCTGGCCACCGACCGCGGCCTGGAGTGCCTGACCGTCGACTACGACGCCCTGCGCGGCATGGAGTCCGACGTACTCCGTCTCTTCTAGCTCCTGACAAAGCAGGGAATTTGCCCGATTTCGGGCAGATGCTTTGCGTTGACCCCGGAAAGACTGCATGGTTGACGGGTGATCAGTGAGGCGGCCGTGGAGCCGGTCGACGAGCTGGCCGAGCAGGTCAGCCGGACGACGGGACTGTCGGCGGATGTCGCGCGGCGGGTGGTCGCCGACGTACTGGCCTATTTCACCGAGACGACCGAGGAGTACGTCCGGCGCCGGCACCGTGAGCTGCAGACCTACGGCGCCCGCAACGACGAGATCTTCGCGCGCCTCGGCGCCGAGCTCCGGCACTGGCCGGTCCGCTCGCCCGAACTCTCCGCCCGGCAGCTGCGACGGATCGTCTACGGCTGACCGGGCCGCTCAACCGAACCTACGAAGGGGCACCATCACATGTGCGGAATCGTCGGGTACGTCGGCACCAAGCCGGCCGCGCCCATCCTGGTGGACGGACTGGCCCGCTTGGAGTATCGCGGCTACGACTCGGCGGGCGTCGCCGTTCTCGGGTCGAGCGAGCTGAAGGTGCACAAGGACGCCGGACGGGTCCGTGAGCTGGAGGCGTCGCTGCCGAAGCGGTTCGGCGGCAAACTCGGCATCGGCCACACCCGGTGGGCCACCCACGGCGGTCCGAGCAAGGACAACGCACACCCGCACGCCAGCGGCAACGAGCGGATCGCGGTCGTGCACAACGGCATCTTCGACAACGCCGCCGCGATCCGCGCGCAACTGGAGGACGCCGGCGTCAAGCTGCGCTCCGAGACCGACACCGAGGTGCTCGCGCACCTGATCGAGCAGGCCGACGGCGACACCCTCGAGGAGAAGGTGCTGGCCAGCCTGCGCCGGATCGAGGGCACCTACGGCATCGCGGTCGTCGACCTCGACTTCCCGGACCGGATCGTGGTCGCCCGCAACGGCAGCCCGCTGATCCTCGGCATCGGCGACGGCGAGATGCACATCGCCTCCGACGCCGCCGCCCTGATCCGCTACACCCGCCAGGTCGTGTACTTGGACGACGGCGAGCTCGCGACCGTCCGCGCCGACGGCTACCGCACCTTCACCCAGGACGCGTCCCCGACCACCAAGACCGCGAAGACGGTCGAGTGGGAGGCCGAGGAGTTCGAGCGCGGCCTGCACGAGCACTTCATGATGAAGGAGATCCACGAGCAGCCGGACGCGGTCGGCCGGGTCATCCGCGGCCGGCTGGACGAGCGTTTCCACACCGTGCACCTCGGCGGCCTGAACATGGACGCCCGCGAGGCGCGGGAGATCAAGCGGGTCAAGATCCTCGGCTGCGGTTCGGCGTACTACGCCGGCCAGATGGGCGCGCAGTTCATCGAGGAGGTCGCCCGGATCCCCGCCGACGCCGAGCCCGCGTCGGAGTTCCGGTACCGCAACCCGGTCGTCGAGCGGGACACGCTGTACGTCGCGGTCTCGCAGTCCGGTGAAACCCTCGACACGCTCGTCGCCGTCCAGGAGCTGAAGCGCAAGGGCGGCCGCGTGATCGGCCTGGTGAACGCGGTCGGGTCGAGCATCGCCCGCGAGGTCGACGGCGGTGTCTACCTGCACGCCGGCCCGGAGGTCTCGGTGGCCTCGACGAAGGCGCTCACCAACATGGCGGTCGGGTTCGCGATGCTCGGCATCCACCTCGGCCGGATCCGGGACGTCTCCCCCGCCGACGGCCGCCGGCTGATCGACGGCCTGAAGAAGCTGCCGGAGCACATTGCCGCGATCGTCGCGCAGGAGGAGGAGCTGGCCAAGATCGCCGGCCGGCTCGCGCAGCACGAGAGCCTGTTCTTCGTCGGCCGGACCCGCGGGTACCCGGTCGCGCGCGAGGGTGCGCAGAAGCTGAAGGAGATCTCGTACCGGCACGCCGAGGCGTACCAGACCTCCGAGCTGAAGCACGGCCCGCTCGCGCTGATCTCGCCGGACGTGCCGAGCGTCGCGATCGTCCCCGACGACGAGCTGCTCGACCGCAACATCGGCGCGCTGCACGAGATCGGCGCCCGCTCCGGCCCGCTGTACGTCGTCACGCACCCGGGCGTCGACGTGCCGGACGGGGTCGCGGCGAAGATCGTGGTCCCGAAGAACGAGGCCGAGCTGGACCCGATCCTGCTGACGATTCCGCTGCAGATCATCGCGTACTACGCCGCGGTCGCCCTGGGCCACGACGTCGACAAGCCGCGCAACCTGGCGAAGTCGGTCACCGTCGAGTAGCAGCCCGAACGACCACGGCCGCCGATCACCCTCAGGGTGGTCGGCGGCCGTTGTTCGTGCGAGATCAGAGCTGCTGGCCGGGCTGCGACGGACGTCGAAGCGTCGCTGTACCGGCTCGCTCGGTCTCGGTGGTCTGCGCGACGCCCACACCACCACTGCCCGGCCGGGCCAGTCCGCCGAGGGCGCGGTCGGCGGCGCTCGCCGCCTCGGCGCGCCGGTCGGCCCCGTTGAGCGCGCCGGTCAGCTGCCCCGCGGCGCGGCCGCGCTCGGCGCCCATGCTCCGGTACGGGTGCAGGCCGAACTCGTTGACGAGCCGCTTGCACACCTCGACCCCGCGCACCGAGTTGCCGACCGCGTCCAGGCGCGGTGAGAACACCACGACGGCCATCCGCTTCGACGGCACCACCATCATGACGTTGCCGGACACCCCGCTCTTGGCCGGCAGCCCTACCTCGTTCGAGAACTGTCCGGAGTCGTTGTACATCCCGCTGTGGCCCATCATGGACAGCACACGCGCAGCGGTGTCCTCGGAGAACACCTGCCGGCCGCTCAAGGGTGCGACTCCACCGTTCGCGAGCGTGGCACCGGCCTTCACCAGGCTGTCGGCGGTCATGGTGAGTGAGCAGCCCATGGTGTAGAGCTCGGTGGCGTCCTCGGGGGCGCGCCGGTCAGTTGGGCTCGCGCCGTACAGCTTCCCGTTCCGCGCCAGCGCGTTGGCGAACATGACGTTCCCGAACCCGGTTTCCCGCTCGGCCAGGAACGTCGCACCGTGCAGCTGCGGACGCTCGCCGGTCATCGCGGCCCACGTGTCCCGGACGGTGGTGAACCTGGCGGACAGGTCCTTGCCGGCGTCGACCAGTGCGAGCGTCCCGATCGCTCCGGCGTTGATCATCGGGTTGTGCGGCCGGCCGTCCGCACCCAGCGACAGCAGCGGATCGTTGAACGGACCGCCGCTCTGTTCCTGACCGACCCAGCGGTGCACCTCTTCCGGGCCGAGCTGCTCCAGCGCGATCGCGTAGTTGAACGGTTTCGACGTCGACTGGACGCTGAATTCCGCCGCCGTGTCGCCGATCGAGAACACCTGGCCGTCGGCGGTGCAGATCGCGATCCCGAACTTCTCCGGATCGGCGTCCCGCAAAGTCGGGATGTAGTCCGCGGTCTCACCGGACCGTTCGTCCAGCAGGTCGGTGTGGATCCGCTCCACCGCCTGCGCGAACGCCGCGAACTCGTCCGCGGGAACGGCGAGATCACCGGTCAGCGCTCGCTGGATCACCTCGTGCCGCGCGACCTCGGCGAACGTGTCGAAATCGAGCTGCACAGGCTGGGCGTACGGCGTGATCGCGGGCCGGCCGGCGGCGTCACGGACACCGTCCAGCGCCGCACGGACCCGCGGATCGTCCGGCATGATGCCGGCCCGGCCGAGGGTGTTGAGCAACTCCCAGGACCAGATCCGGCCGTCGTCGTCGGTGTCGATCGTCGCGTACGACCGGAGCAGCTTCTCCGAGACGTCCATTGGCTGCTTCCTTCCCCAGCTGGCGGCAGGCGGGCGTGCACGACCACGCTGTCGGCGCGCAGCAGCTTGTCCTTCTTGTGTTTCCGGAGAGGTCACCTGGTGTTACGGCAGGATCAAACGACGGTGTTGTAGGACAAGTTTCCTACTTGTATGATCACTCCTCATGGACCGCATCCGCCACGTGCAGCTCAAGTCCGTCGTCCTCCCGCTCGACCAGCCGATCAGCGACGCCAAGGTGCTGACCGGGCGGCAGCGGCCGATGACCGAGGTGGTGTTCCTGTTCGCCGAGATCGCGACCGAGCAGGACCAGCACGGCATCGGGTTCAGCTACTCGAAGCGGGCCGGCGGACCGGCGCAGTACGCGCACGCGAAGGAGATCGCGGCGAACCTGATCGGCGAGGACCCGTCCGACATCGGCAAGGTGTACGACAAGCTGCTCTGGGCCGGTGCCTCGGTCGGCCGCTCGGGTGTCGCGACGCAGGCGATCGCCGCGATCGACATCGCGCTGTGGGACCTGAAGGCCAAGCGGGCCGGTCTGCCGCTCGCCAAGCTGCTCGGCGCGCACCGTGACTCGGTCCGCGCCTACAACACCTCCGGCGGCTTCCTGCACGCCCCGCTCGACGAGGTGAAGGAGCGCGCGTCGAAGTCGCTCGCCGACGGTATCGGCGGGATCAAGATCAAGGTCGGCCAGCCCGACAGCCGGATCGATCTCGAGCGGGTCCGCGCGGTGCGGGAACACCTCGGCGACGACGTACCGCTGATGGTGGACGCGAACCAGCAGTGGGACCGGCCGACGGCGCTGCGGATCGGGCGGGTGCTGGAACAGTTCGGGCTGGTGTGGATCGAGGAGCCGCTGGACGCGTACGACGCGCTCGGGCACGCGGAGCTGGCGGCGGCGCTCGACACCCCGATCGCGACCGGCGAGATGCTGTCCAGCGTCGGCGAGCACGTGCGGCTGATCGAGGCTCGCGCGGCCGACATCATCCAGCCGGACGCGCCGCGGATCGGCGGCATCACACCGTTCCTGAAACTCGCGACGCTCGCCGACCACAACGGTCTGCAGCTGGCGCCGCACTTCGCGATGGAGATCCACCTGCACCTCGCCGCGGCGTACCCGCGGGAGCCCTGGGTCGAGCACTTCGAGTGGCTGAATCCCTTGTTCAACGAGCGGCTGGAGACGGTCGACGGGCGGATGCTGGTCCCCGACCGCCCGGGGCTCGGGTTCACCACCAGCGAGCAGTGCGCGCGCTGGACGGTCGACCGCTGCGAGTTCTCGTGAGCGGACTGGCCGATCAGATCGTCGACGATCTGAAGCGGCGGATCCTCGACGGCGGGATCGCGCCGGGCGCGAAGCTGCCGGCTGAGAACAGCCTGGTCGAGGAGTTCGGGGTCAGCCGGACGGTCGTTCGCGAGGCGGTCTCGCGGCTGCAGGCGGCCGGGCTGGTGGAGACGTTCCAGGGACGCGGGTCGTTCGTTCTCGAGGTCCCGGAGCGTACGCCGGGGCTGCGCGAGGTGCGGTCGCACCGCGACGTCCTCGACCTGATGGACTTCCGGATCGGTGTCGAGAGCGAGGCGGCCGGACTGGCCGCAGTCCGGCGGACCGAGCATCAGCTGAAGGGGATCGAGCGGGCGCTGGACGACTTCCGGCGGGTCGGTGACGATCCGAGCCGGTCGGTGGCCGCCGACTTCGCGTTCCACCTGAAGGTTGCTGTTGCTTCGGGCAACCGGTTCTACGCGGACCTGGTCGGGGAGCTCGGGCCGATGATGATCATGCTGCCGCGAACCCGGCTCGACCCGGCGTACGAGATGTCGGACCCCGGGCACCTGACCCGCGTCGTGCACGAGCACGAGAACATCGCCGCGGCGATCGGCCGGTCCGATGCGGAGGCGGCGCGGGCGGCGATGCGCGTGCACCTGTCCGGCACCCGGCACCGCTTGACCCAGAGCCCCGGCTAGCTACCACCGGGCCGTGTTCGGGCTGAAGCCGGGATCGACGGTCCGCATGTACGTCGTGTCGTCGCGCTTCCGGATTCCGCACGCCAGGTACTGCTCGTGCAGCGTCCCTAACGCGTCGGCGTCCAGCTCCACGCCGAGCCCGGCACCGGACGGCACCCGCACGCTCCCGGACTCGAAGGACAGCACGCCGGGCTTGATCACGTCCTCGGTCTTCCACGGATAGTGCGTGTCACACGCGTACGTGAGGTTCGGCGTCGCCGCCGCGAGATGCGTCATCGCCGCCAGGCTGATCCCGAGGTGCGAGTTGGAGTGCATCGACAACCTCATCCCGAACGTGTCGCAGATCCCCGCCAGCAGCTGCGACCGGCGCAGCCCACCCCAGTAGTGATGATCCGACAGCACCACCTGTACGGCGTCCGCGAGCACAGCCGGCTTCAGATGCGAGAACGCGATCACGCACATGTTCGTCGCCAACGGAATGCCGGTCTGCCGCGCCACGGCCGCCATCCCCTCGATCCCCGGCGTCGGATCCTCCAGATACTCGAGGACGCCGGCCAGCTCCCGGGCGACCCGCACCGACGTGTCCACGGTCCACGCGCAGTTCGGATCGATCCGCAGCTTGTGCTCGGGAAACGCCTCGGCCAGCGCGCGCACCGCGTCGGCCTCCTGTGCCGGCGGGAACACGCCGCCCTTCAGCTTGATCGCCGAGAAGCCGTACTCCCCGATCATCTTCCGTGCCTGCCGCACGATCCCGTCCGGGTCGACTGCCTCGCCCCACTCGTCCGGCTCACGTCCCGGATGCGCGGCCCACTTGTAGAACAGATAAGCGCTGAAGGGCACAGTCTCACGCACCGCACCTCCGAGCAGATCCACAACCGGCCGCCCCTGCACCTTGCCCTGGATGTCGAGCAGCGCGACCTCGTACGGCGACGACACCACGTCGGCCGGGTCCTGCAGGTTGAGCATTCCGCCCACCTGAGCACCTCCCGCCGTCAGTACGTCGCTCACTCGCCGACGGAGCCCGTTGAGGTCGAAGGCATCCAGTCCGGGCAAGACGTCCGCGACCGCCTGCAAACGCAGTAGGTGGTCAGCTGCCGCGTAGGTTTCGCCCAGGCCTACGAGTCCGTCGTCGGTGTGGAGCTGGACGATCGTGCGCAGGGCGTACGGCTCGTGGACGCCGACCACGTTCAGCAGCGGCGGGTCCGCGAACGCGACCGGGGTGAGTTCGACACGGGCGATCTTGGTCATACACGTTCCTTCTGGCGCTTCACGAGCAACCGGAGTGCGGGCAGGGCGAGGACGACGATCAACGCGGCGAGGATCGTGCCGGAGATCGGCCGGGTGAAGAAGCCGGCCGGGTTGCCGCCGAAGATCAGCAGCGACTGCCGGACCGCGGTCTCCATCACGCTGCCGAGCACGAAGGCCAGCACCAGCGGACCCGGCTCGAACCCGAACTTCTTCATCAGGTAGCCCACGACGCCGAACACGATCACCAGGAAGATGTCGAACACCTGGTTCGCCACGGTGTACACGCCGAGCAGCGTGATCAGCACGGTGATCGGCGCGAGCACGGCCGGCCGGACCCTCAGGATCTTCACGAACAGCCCGACCAGCGGGATGCTCATGATCAGCAGCAGGATGTTGCCCAGGTACATCGAGTTGATCACGCCCCAGAACAGGTCCGGGTGCTCCGAGACCAGTTGCGGCCCCGGCGGGATCCCCTGGATCAGCAGCGCGCCGAACATCAGCGCCATCGTCGCGTTCGCCGGGATGCCGAGCGTCAGCAGCGGGATGAACGACGACGTGGCCGCCGCGTTGTTCGCCGTCTCCGGCGCCGCGACGCCCTCGACCGCGCCGCGGCCGAAACGCTCCGGCTGCTTCGCACGCCGCTTCTCCACCGCGTACGCGACCAGCGACGACAGCGTCGCGCCGCCGCCCGGCAGGACACCGAGCACGAACCCGATCACCGAGCCACGCCCGATCGCGCCGCGCGCCTGCCGCAGGTCCGCACGCGACGGCCAGGCGTTCGCGACCGCGACCGGCTGGTGCTGCTTGGTGTGCCGTTCCTCCAGGTTGTAGAGGATCTCGCCGAGCCCGAACAGGCCCATCGCGATCGGCACGAAGTCGATGCCGTCGGCAAGGTTCAGGCTGTCGAACGTGAACCGGCTCGCACCGGTGAACGTGTCCCGCCCGACGGTGGCCAGCAGCAACCCGAGCCCGGCGGCGATCACCGCCTTCAGCCGGCCGCCGTTCCCGACGGTCGCCACCAGCAGCACGCCGAACAACGACAGCGCGGCGTACTCCGGTGGGCCGAAGTCGAGCGCCACGCCGGCCACCACCGGAGCGAGCAGCGTCAGCCCGATGATCGACACCGTGCCGCCGATGAACGACCCGATCGCCGCCACGCCGAGCGCCGTACCGGCCCGTCCTTGTTTCGCCAGCGCGAACCCGTCGAACACCGTGACCACCGAAGACGCCTCGCCCGGCAGCCGCAGCAGGACGGACGTGATCGTGCCGCCGTACTGCGCGCCGTAGAAGATGCCGGCCAGCATGATGATCGCCGACACCGGCTCGACGCCGTACGTGATCGGCAGCAGGATCGCGATCGTCGCGGCCGGACCGAGCCCGGGCAGCACGCCGATCAGCATGCCGATGACGACGCCGACCAGGCAGTACAGCAGGTTCGCCGGCTCCAGCACGACGCCGAAGCCGTCGATCAGGCCGCCCATCAGATCAGCCTGGGCAGCGGGATCTGGAGCACCAGCACGAACAGGACGTAGAACGCGGCGACCGTCCCGACGCTGATCACGACCGACGTGATCCACGACTCCTTGCCGAGGAACCGCAGCCACACGAACGCCAGCAGCAGCGACGGGATCTCGAACCCGATCAACGGCAGCACGGCCGCGAAGACCACGAGGGTCAGGACGGCCACCGCGGTCAGCACACTCGACCGCGAGAACTTCTCGGTGTCCGTCCCCCGCCGGCCGACCAGCGCAAGGACGATCGACAGCACGGTCACGACGACGCTGACCACGAACGGCCAGAGACCCGGCCCCGGCTGGGTCAACCGGCCCAGCCCGAGCGCGAGCGACCCGATCAGGCCGCCGACCCCGATGACACCGGCAACGATCGCCGCTCCGAGCTGGGACCATGGTCCCGCGTGCGGCGGCCGGTCCGCGGCCAACTGCTCCTGCAGCGCGGCCTCACTCACTTCTTCGCCGCCAGCGAGATGCCGAGCTGGTCGAGCTGTCCTTTGTACTTCGTCGCGTACTCGTCGAGGATCTTGCGCACCTCGTCCGGCGAGACCTCGATCGGCGTCAGGCAGTGCGCGTCGTTGAACTTCTTGTACGCGTCGGTCGCGTACGTCTTCTGCGCCGCGTCGAGCAGCTTCGTCTTCGCGGCGTCCGGCGTACCCTTCGGCGCCGTGAGGAAGCGATACTGCGACACCACCACGTCGTACCCCTGCTCCTTGGCCGTCGGCACGTCGGGCAGGAACTTGATCCGCTCGGCCGAGAAGACCGCGAGCGGGACGACCTTCTTCGCCTTCACCTGCTCGATCCCGTCACCGACCTGGATCGTCGCCACGTCGACCTGGCTGCCGAGCAGCGCGGTGAGCGCCGGCGCACCCCCGTCGAACGGTACGTCGGTGGCGGGGATCCCGGCCTGCTTGAACGTCAGCGCGGACGCGAGCTGTGCCCCGGTGCCGACGCCGGTCGTGCCGTATTTGATGTTCTTGCCGGCCTTCTTCAGATCGGCGATCGTCTTGTAGCCGGAGCCGACCGGAGCGATCAGCACGTAGTCGTCCTGCGAGATGCCGCCGAGCAGGTCGAAGTCGTCGAGCTTGACGACCTCGTCGGCCGAGACCGCGAGCGGCGTGATGGTGAACAGCGACGCGTTCTGGACAGCGATCTTGTAGCCGTCGGCCTTCGCGGACTGAAGCTCCTTGGCGTTCAGCGCGCCGTTCGCGCCGGGCTTGTTGACCACCGGCACCGAGACGCCGAGCTCCTTGCCGATGCCCTCCGCGATCGCGCGGGTGATCAGGTCGGTGCTGCCGCCGGGAGACGCACCGACGCTCATCTGGATGTTGCCCGTCGGATAGTCGCCGTCGCCGCCGGTCGAGGTCGTCTTCACCCCACCGCAGCCGGCCAACAGGACTGAAGCACTGACCGCCATCACCAGGACGTGGCGGTTGCGCGTGAACTGCATCGGATCTCCTCCTTTGCGGAGCGTGGTCCCCCGGCTCGATTGCGTGAGCGTAGGAAGGGTCGATCATGCGTGTCCAAGGCCGATGTGGCATCGAGTGATACCTTTCCTGCATCATGTTTTCGCTCGACCAGCTGAGCGCGTTCGTCGCCGTCGCCGAGGAGTTGCACTTCGGCCGCGCCGCCGAGCGGCTGAACATGACCCAGCCGCCGCTGAGTCGTCAGGTGCAGAAACTCGAGCGCGCCGTCGGCGCCCGGCTGCTGGAACGCGACAACCGCAAGGTCGAGCTGACCGAGGCGGGGCAGGCGTTCCTCACCGAGGCGCGCCGGCTGCTCGCGCTCGTCGAGACCGCGGGCGATCTCGCCCGCCGGGTCGATCAGGGCGCGGCGGGGACGCTGCGGCTCGGGTTCACGGCCACGTCGGCGATCCGGACGCTCGGCCCGCTACTGCGCCGGCTGTCCGAGGAACTGCCGGACGTCGACGTGATCCTGCACGAACGGGTCACGCCCGCACAGATCGACGGCCTGCTGCGCGGCGAGCTGGACCTCGGGCTCGGGCGGCCGCCGTTCGACTCCGACGTCCTGGACTCCCGGATCGTGTCCCGCGAACCGCTGTGCGCCGTTGTCCCCGGCAACCATCGGCTCGCCGCCCTCGGGCGGCCGCTGACGTCGGCGGACTTCAGCGGCGAGCAGGTGATCAGCTACTCACCGACCCAGGCCCGGTACTTCCACGAGCTGACGGTCCGGTTCCTCGCCGAGTCGCATCCCCGGATCGAGCAGCGGGTGCAGCAGATCCTGACCGTGATCCTGCTGGTGGCGGCCGGCCGCGGCGTCGCGCTGGTGCCCGCGTCGGCCCGGCACCTCGGCGTCGAGGGTGTGACGTACTGCGACCTGGACGGCCCGGGCAGCCCGGTCGAACTGCACGCGATCTGGCGCCGCGACGCGACCAGCCCGGTCCTGCAGCGCGTGCTCACGATGCTCCCAGAGCATCATTAGATCCAAAATCGATCTTGGACAGGTATCCACCGGCGTTCCTACGCTGACCGGCGTGACCCATTACTCCCCCGCAGAACTCGCCGCGCAGCTGAAGACCGGGCTGCTGTCGTTCCCCGTCACGCACTTCCACGCCGACCTCAGCTTCAACGAGGCCGGGTACCGCGAGCACCTGTCCTGGCTGAGCCGGTACGACGTCGCGGGTCTGTTCGCCGCGGGCGGTACCGGCGAGGGCTTCTCGCTGACACCGGCGGAGATCGACACCGTCGTACGAACGGCCGTCTCGGAGGTGAACGGGCGCGTGCCGGTGATCGCGCCGGCGACCGGCGGGACCGCGTCGGCGGTGGCGGGTGCGCGAGCGGCGCAGGAGGCAGGCGCGGACGGGATCCTGGTGTTCCCGCCGTACCTGACCGAAGCGGGTCAGCCTGGTTTGATCGAGCACGTGTCGGCGGTCTGCCGCAGTACGAGCCTCGGGGTGACGGTCTACAGCCGGGCGAACGCGATCCTCACCGACGTGACGGTCGCGGAGCTCGCGGACCGGAACCCGAACCTGGTGGCCTTCAAGGACGGCGTCGGGAACGTCGAGCAGATGACGCGGACGTACGCGCGGGTGGGTGAGCGGCTCACGTACGTCGGCGGGCTGCCGACGGCCGAGACGTTCGCGCTGCCGCTGCTGCAACTCGGGTACAGCACGTACTCGTCGGCGATCTTCAACTTCGTCCCGGAGTTCGCGCTCGGCTTCTACGCTGACGTGATCGCACAGGACCGCGCCTCGGTGTACCGGAAGCTGAACCAATTCGTGCTGCCATACCTGGACATCCGCGACCGGACCAAGGGGTACGCCGTCTCGATCGTGAAGGCCGGCGTGAACGCGATCGGCCGCGACGCCGGGCCGGTCCGGCCGCCGCTGCAGGACCTCAGCGACGAGGAGCTCGCACAGCTCACCGAGTTGATCGGCAAGGTCAAATGACCCCGACCGTCACCGCGGTGCAGGTCGTGCCGGTCGCCGGGTACGACAGCATGCTGCTCAACCTGAGCGGCGCGCACGGTCCGTTCTTCACCCGCAACGTCGTCATCGTCACCGACAGCTCGGGCAACACCGGCCTCGGCGAGGTCCCCGGCGGCGAGAAGATCGCCGCCACGATCCGCGAAGCCGCTCCCCTGCTCGTCGACCAACCGCTCGCCCGCTACCGATCCCTGCTCCGCGCCGTGTCCACCAGATTCCAGGGCCTCGACAGCGGTGGCCGTGGACTACAGACGTTCGACCTCCGTACGACGGTGCATGCGGTGACAGGACTCGAGTCGGCGCTGCTGGATCTCCTGGGGCAGCACCTCGGCGTGCCCGTCGCGGATCTGCTCGGGGAAGGACAGCAACGCACCGCGGTCCCCGTGCTGGGCTACCTGTTCTACGTAGGCGATGCGACCCAAACAGACCTGCCTTACCGGACGGAGGATGCCGGCGACAGGTGGTCGGAGTTGCGTCGGCGGCCGGCGCTGACTGCTGATGCGATTGCCGAGCTGGCTGTGGCGGCTCAGGAGCGGTACGGGTTCGCGGACTTCAAGCTGAAGGGCGGCGTCTTCGATCCGCATGTCGAGATCGACGCGGTCCGGGCGCTGCACGACCGCTTCCCGTCCGCGCGCATCACCGTCGACCCGAACGGCGCGTGGCTGGTCCGCGAAGCCGTCGCGGTCTGCTCGGGTCTGGACAGCGTCCTCGCGTACGTCGAGGACCCGTGCGGCGCCGAGCCCGGGTTCTCCGGGCGGGAGACGATGGCCGAGTTCAAGCGGCAGACCGGTCTGCGGACGGCCACGAACATGATCGCGACCGACTGGCGCGAGCTGGCGCAGGCGATCCGCACCGACGCCGTCGACATCCCCTTGGCGGATCCGCACTTCTGGACGATGGCCGGATCGGTGCGCGTCGCCCAGCTGTGTCACGACTTCGGGCTGACCTGGGGCTCGCACTCGAACAACCACTTCGACATCTCGCTGGCGATGTTCACGCACGTCGGCGCGGCCGCACCGGGTGAGATCACCGCGCTCGACACGCACTGGATCTGGCAGGACGGTCAGGCGCTGACCAAGGACCCGCTGCGGATCGCCGGCGGCGAGATCGCCGTACCGGCAGGACCGGGGCTCGGGATCGAGCTCGACCGCGAGGCGCTGGCCACCGCCCACGAGCTGTACCTGGAGCACGGCCTCGGAGCCCGCGACGACGCGATCGCGATGCGGTACCTGGTCGAGGATTGGGAGTTCGACCCGAAACGGCCTTGTATGGTGCGTTAGATGAAGGTCTTCCTCTCCACGGATATGGAAGGTACGGCGGGGGTCGTCGACTGGAGCCAGGCCCGCGGACCCGCCACGGAGTACGAGTACTACCGGGGACAGCTGCAGGCCGAGGTGAACGCCGCGATCGACGGCGCGCTGGCCGCGGGCGGGACCGAGTTCCTGGTGAACGACTCGCACTCGACAATGCAGAACCTGCGCCCCGACGAGCTGCACGGGCGCGCGAGCTACCTGTCCGGGAAGCACAAGCCGCTCTACATGATGCAGGGCCTGGACGAGTCGTTCGACGCCGCGTTCTTCGTCTCGTACCACGGGTCGGCGGGCGCGACGGGGTCCGTGCTGCACCACACGTACAACCCGCGGGCGATCGCCGAAGTCCGGCTGAACGGCGCGATCACCGGCGAGGCCGGGATCAACGCCCTGGTGGCGCTAGCCTGCCGGGTGCCCGTCGTGCTGATCTCCGGCGACCGGATCACGATCGACGAGGCGCAGGCGTTCTGCCCGGACATCGAGTCGGTCGTGGTGAAGAACTCGGTGTCGCACAACGCCGCCCTGTCGGTCCATCCCGAACGCGCCCGCGAGTTGATCCACGACGGCGCCCGCCGCGCGCTCGCCCGGTTGAGCGACATCCGGCTGCCGAGCATCACGCTGCCGGCCGAGCTGACCGTCCGGTTCCACACCCGGGCCTTCGCCGAGCTGGCCTGCGAGCTGCGCGGCGTCGAGCGGCGCGAGGAGAGAGTCGTTGTCTTGCGCAACGACGATCCGCTGCGGCTGTACCGGACCTTCATCGCGACCGTCCTGCTGAGCCGCGGCGTCAGCGACTAGGTTGGCGACTTCGACAGTTCTACTCGCTCGCCGTCAACCTCCACTGAGCGCGGCAGCTCGACAGTACGTATAAGTACGTATACGTCCACTGGACGGTCGGCACGGACCGGCGCACGCCTGGGAGTCGCGCCCACCGGCGGACACCTCCTGTCGAGCTGCAGATTCGTTGCCGGGTGGTGCGATGTCGGTGCGTGCGTAACACTGGGTGAATGCGCGTGATCGTTGTCGGTGCGGGCGTGATCGGGCTCAGCTGTGCCATCCGGCTCGCGGAGGGCGGGTACGACGTGGCGGTGTTCGCCCGCGACCTGCCGCTGGAGACCACGTCGTCGGTGGCGGCCGCGATCTGGTACCCGTACCTGTCGGCGCCGGAAGATCGAGTGGCCGGCTGGTCACGGACGTCGTACGAGGAGTTCGCGAAGCTGGCGGAGGTCGAGCCGTCGGTGCAGCTGCTGCACGGGCGGGAGTTCCTGGTGGAGCGGACGCCGGATCCGCGGTGGGCCGACGTTCTGCCGGATCTCACGCGGGTCGGGTCGCCGCCGGTCGGGTTCGCGGACGGGTGGTCGTTCACGACCCCGGTGATCGACATGCCGGCGTACCTGCCCGCGCTGGTGAAACGGCTCGAGGCGGCCGGCGGGACGCTGACCCGTGCGGCGCTGTCCGCGCTGCCGACCGGAGCCGATCTCGTCGTGAACTGCACCGGGCTGGGTGCCCGGCTGACGGCGAGCGATCCGACCGTGACGCCGGTCCGGGGGCAGGTGCTGACGGTCGAGCCGTGCGGGCTCACCGAATGGCTGCTCGCGGACCGCTCGCCGGACGAGATGACGTACGTGGTCCCGCGCCGCAACGACGTCGTCGTCGGCGGCACCAGTCAGCCCGGCGACTGGAACCTGACGGTCGACCCGAAGACCTCGTCGGAGATCCTGGAGCGCGCCGCCGAGCTGGTTCCCCAGCTCCGTACGGCGAAGGTCATCCGGCAGCGCGTGGGGCTGCGGCCGGCGCGACCGACGATCCGGTGCGAGCTCGTCCGCACTCGCTCGGGTGAGCCGATCATCCATTGCTACGGCCACGGCGGCAGCGGGGTCACCGTCTCGTGGGGCTGCGCGGACGAGGTCTTCGAACTTGTCCAAGGTGTCTGACCGGCCGGTCATCCTGGACGGCGGTCTGTCGAACGCGCTCGAGGACCGCGGCCACGACCTGTCGGACGCACTGTGGTCGGCTCGGCTACTGCGGGACGATCCGGCGGAGATCGCGGCGGTGCACCGCGCGTACTACGAGGCCGGCGCGATGGTCGCGACCACGGCGAGCTACCAGGCCAGCGTGCCCGGCTTCGAGCGTGCCGGCGTCGACCGCTCCGAGGCCGAGCGCCTGATCACGAGCTCGGTACGGATCGCCCGCGAGGTCCGCGACGAGTTCCCCGGACGGCTCGTCGCTGCCTCCGTCGGCCCGTACGGCGCGATGCTCGCCGACGGTTCGGAGTACCGCGGCCGGTACGGCGTCAGCTCGACGGTCCTGCGCGACTTCCACGGTCCGCGGCTGGAACTCCTCGCCGCTGCGGGACCTGATCTGCTGGCCGTCGAAACCATCCCCGACACCCAGGAGGCCGAGGTCCTGGCCGAGCTCCTGGGTGATCTCGATCTCCCCGCCTGGTTCTCCTACTCGATCGAGGGCGACCGCACCCGGGCCGGGCAACCGCTCGCCGAGGCGTTCGGCATCGCGGCCGTCGACCAAGTGGTTGCTGTCGGCATCAACTGCTGCCGTCCCGCGGACGTCCTGCCCGCCGTCCGGACCGCGGTCGCCGCCACCGGCAAACCCGCGATCGCCTATCCCAACCGCGGCGAGTCCTGGGACCCGATCGCCCGCCGCTGGATCGGCGACGGCACCGGCCCGGCGACCTTCGCCCCCGACTGGCTGGCGGCGGGAGCGACGTACATCGGCGGTTGCTGCCGAGTCGGCCCGGACGACATCCGCCGCCTCAGTTCTCTGAGTGGATGAGCCGGTCGTCCCTCAGACACCCAGGACCTGGCAGAGGAGGTCCAGCGCGCCGGGATAGGCGTGGTCGGGTGGGGTGCCGTAGCCGACGATCACGGCTTGGCGGGTGGCCGGCGTGGGGTCGAAATGGTACGTCGTGAGAGTGGTCAGGCCGAGGCCCTGCCGGGCGGCCCGGGTGACGATGTCCTCGGCGTCGCCGGGCACGTCGAGCAGGACGTGCATTCCGGCCGAGATGCCGGCGACCTCGACGGTCGGCGCGCGGACCGCGAGCAGCTCGACCAGGCGGTCGCGGCGGCGCCGGTAGTGCAGGCGGGACCGCCGTACGTGCCGGTCGTAGTGGCCGGAGGCGATGAACTCCGCGAGGACGAGCTGTTCCAGCGTCGCGGTCTGGTAGTCGGCGGTCCGCTTCGCGGCGACGACCGGCTCGATGAGGCGCTGCGGCAGCACCATCCACGCCAGCCGCAGTCCGGGCGCGAGGCTCTTGCTCGCCGTACCGGTGTAGACGACGCGCTCCGGGTCGAGCGCCTGCAACGCCCCGACCGCCTGCCGGTCGTAGCGGAACTCCCCGTCGTAGTCGTCCTCGATCAGCACCGCCCCCGACTCCCGCGCCCATTCGACAGCGGCCGTACGGCGATCCGGCGCCAGCGGCACGCCCGTCGGCATCTGGTGCGCCGGCGTGAGCAGCACCCCCTGCCCGGTCAGCCGCGACGTCTGCGCACCCAACTCGTCCACCGGTACGGCGGCCACCTCCAGGCCGCGGGCCCGGATGACGTCGCGGTGCAGCCCGTACCCGAACTCCTCGACCGCCATCGTCGTCCCGCCGAGCGTCCGGACCGCCTCGCCGAGCAGGCTCACAGCCTGCACGTAGCCCGAACAGATCAGGATCCGTTCCGGGTCGGCGCGGACGCCGCGGGCCCGGGCGAGGTAGTCCGCGAGCACGGTGCGCAGCTCGATCCGGCCGCGCGGATCACTCAGCCCGAACGCCTCGTTCGGCGCCGAGATGAGCGCCTTGCGGGCCGCCGCCAGCCACTCGGTCCGCGGGAACGTCGCCACGTCGGGCGCTCCCGGCGTCAGGTCGTACCGGAAGGTGCGGGCCTCGGGCAACAGCACGGACGGCGCCGGCGGCACGGCAGCCCGGTTCGCGACGACCGTCCCGGACCCCTGCCGCGCCGTCAGCCACCCCTCCGCGACCAGCTGCCCGTACGCGTCCGCGACTGTGTTCCGCGCGATCCCGAGGTCCTTGGCCAACGACCGCGACGACGGCAACCGGGTCCCGGCCACCAGCCGCCCACTCCGGATCGACTCGTGCAACGCCCGCACCAGATCCCCCCGGCCGCGCGCCGCACCGAGCTCCAGATGCAGGTCGGCTCCGCTGGAATTGGCCCCCGAATCCTCCATAGAAGTGGACCATACACCTGGGCCGATCCAGCCGTAGGTTGGAGGCATGACAACGACGACGCGGCGGGTCAAGCTCGCCAATCTGGCCCCCGACTTCTACCAGGCGATGATCGAGCTGGACCGGGTGTCCGACACCGGCCTGGACCCGAAACTCGCGCACCTGGTGCGGATCCGGGCCTCGCAGATCAACGGGTGCTCGTACTGCACCGACATGCACTCCCTCGACCTGCGGGAGCTCGGCGAGGACCAGCAGCAGCGGATCGCCCTGCTCCCGGTCTGGCGGGAATCGGCGAAGTTCTACACCGAGCAGGAGAAGGCCGCACTGCAGCTGACCGAGGCGATCACGCTGATCAGCGTGGACCACGTCCCGGACGACGTGTACGAGGTCGCGGCGCAGGCGTTCGACGAGAAGGACCTGGCGCGGCTGATCTCGCTGATCATCACGATCAACATGTGGACCCGGGTCGGGGTGACCGGGAAGATGGAGCCCGGTCACTACCAGCCGTGAGGTCGCATCGATGACTGCCGAGAAGTTCAGGGCCCAGCACCACGGCGGCACTCCCCTGGTCCTCCCGAACGCGTGGGACCCGGTGAGCGCCCGCCTGGTCGCCGAGGCCGGTTTCGCCGCCGTGGCCACCAGCAGCGGAGCCGTCGCCCGCGTGCTCGGGTACGACGACGGGCAGCTGACCCCGCCGGAGACGATGTTCGCCGCCGTCGCGCGGATCGCCGGCGCGGTCGACGTACCGGTGACGGCCGACATGGAGGCCGGGTACGGCCTGCCGCCGAAGGAGTTCGCCGAGCGGTTGCTGGAGACCGGCGCGGTCGGCTGCAACCTCGAGGACTCGGTCGGCGGCGCGCTGGTCGACGTCGCGCGGCAGGCCGACTATCTGGCCGAGGTGCGGGCCGCCGCGGGAGCCGAGCTGGTGATCAACGCCCGCGTCGACACCTTCATCCGCCCGGTCGACGACCCGGTCGGCGAGGCCGTCCGGCGGGGGCGCGAGTACCGCCGCGCCGGCGTCGACTGCGTCTACCCGATCCTCGCGCCGCTGGACCAGCTGGCCCAGGTGGCGGCCGAGGTCGGCGGGCCGATCAACGGCCACGCGAAGGTCGGCGGCCCGACGCCGGCCGAGCTCGCCGCCGCCGGCGCCACCCGGATCTCGTACGGGACGAGCGTGCACAACCACGTCATGGCCCAACTACGGGACCTCCTCCCTGCGCTCGGCCTGAACGTTACGTCCGAATAACTGGCGGGACCTCACTCCAGTTCTTCGGACGTAAGCGCTCGCAGTGCGTAGACGAGCGCCCAGTCCTGGTCGTTCGCGAGCGGATCGGCGACGTGGGCGGGCTGCCCGTTGACGCAGCTCGGGTACACGAACGCGCAGGTCGCCGATCCGTCCGCGGCGAAGCTGACCAGGTTCGCGCGGAGGATCGCGTCCTCCGCGCGGTCCAGCCAGGCGGCGTCCGCGGGCGTGACGAGTTCGCGCGGCCAGGCGGCGTACACGACCGCGCTCAACGCGGACCAGTAGTGCGGGAAGACGTCGCCCCACAGCCGCAGCCGCCCGAACCAGTAGCCGTCCCAGTGCCGGATCGGGACGTGCCGCAGCCGGACGTCGGGCTGGTCGGCGGCGAACGCGGTCAGCCACGGCAGGCGCCGGGTCAGCTCGGCGCCGTCGATCTCGTCCGGTGCGATCCGGTACGCCGCGACGAGCAGCTCGAGCAGCGGGGCGACCATCGACTGCTCGTAGTTGACCTCGTGCGGCGGCAGCTCGTCGCCGTACGAGACGAAGGTCTTCGCGTGCCGGACCAGGTGGTCGTGCAGGCCGAGCTCGCTGAGCAGCGGGCCGAGGTCGAAGGCGAGGAAGTGGTCGCCGCCGAGCTCGTAGTACCGGTCCAGGATGCGAGTCGCCCCGGCGCGATCGCCCTGGCCGAGCAGGAAGCGGGCGAACCAGGGGAAGTTGTACAGGCGGACGGCGTTCTGGTGGATGCTGTCGTCCTGGATCGTGCCCTGGTCGTCGAGCAGATGGTCGCGGACGAACTGCTCGTAGCCGGCCAGCGCCGCGTCCAGCTCGGCGCGGTCGCCCCACCCGCGGTCACGGACCTCCTGCAGCAGCAGCGCCATGCCGACGCGTTCACGGGCGTCGGACCAGTCGCGCCACGCGCTCGAGAGGACCGTGAGACCGCTGTCGTTGTCGTACGGCACGAACGCGTACTTGCGGCTGTCGTCGAGCTCGGGCCGGCGTTGCCGGTCCAGCACGAACCGTACCCGGCGCTCGGCGACCTGCCGGAGCGGTTCGTGGAACAGTACGGCGATCCGCGCATTGCCGTCCGGCGCTTCGACGTACTGGAGGCCCGGCTCGGTGCTGGTGATCTCGCGTCCGTCGTGCAGCCGGATCGTCTCGCCGAGCTCGGCCGCGAGGCGGTCGGCGCCGATCAGCGGCGCGCGATCCGCGTGGAAGGCGGGCAGGTCGTCGTACCAGGCCAGCTGCCAGGTCCAGCGGTACGACTGGCCGGGGTCCAGGACCTTGGTCGGCTGGCCGCCCATCGCGTGCGGCGCGCGGGCGTGGTCGGTGACGTGGAGGTAGATGTGGCCGCGGATGTTGCTGCTCGTGCTGGGCTCGCGGGACTCGACCGAGTACGCCCAGAGCTCGCCTTCCTCGAGCTGCAGGCCGAGCCCCGGACCGCTGCCGTCCATCGGCACCGCCCACACCCAGGCGTCGGCGCCGCCGGTCCAGACATGGGCATGCACCGCACCGGTGAGACTCTCCCGGCTGGAGGTGTAGACGTCGCGGTACGGCGTACTGATCGCCAGCGACCCGATCTCGACCGGATCCGCGCCGGTGTTGCGCAGCTCGTACGTCTCGGTCCACTGCTCGCCGAAACGGCGCCCGACGCGCAGCTCGAGATCGCCGTACCGGTACATGAGGTCGATGCCGCTGCTCCGCCAGCGGGTGAACGCGGGGGTGTCGAACCGGTGCGCGCCGCGATCGGTGATCACGAAGCCCTTGCCCCAGGCGTGCAGGCTGTCGTGCACGACGCCCTCGTCCAGCAGGATGCGTCTGCCGTCCGGATGCAGCACCTGCGCGACCGAGCCGTCGTCGGCGAGCTGGACCGTCCCGCGACCGAAATCAAAACTCTCCACGATCCGCCAACCTATCGATGTCGAGAACCGCCGTGCGGCTCCGTCCCCCTGATGAGAACCGACCTCCGCAGCGATGGGAACCGAGATGAACAAGCAGCAGATCGCCGAGATCCTCGCCAAGCCGTACGCGCAGCAGCTCCTCGACGGGCCGGAGCCGGCCCGGTTCGCCTACGACGGCCTGGACGGGGACCCGCGGGTCGTCCCGATCGGCTTCTGGGTCGAGGGCGACCAGATCCTGATCGCCACCGTGCCGAAGGCCGCCAAGGTCGCCGCGCTCCGCAAGAATCCGAAGGTCGCGCTGACCATCGACACCGGGGCGTTCCCGCCCAAGGTCCTGCTGCTGCGCGGCACCGCCGAGCTCAGCACCGTCCCGGGTGTCCCCGAGGGCTACCTCGTCGCCGGTCACAAGGTGATGACCGACGAGCAGTACCCGGCCTGGGAGGCCGGTGTGAAGGGGCTGTACGACGAGATGGTGGTCATCACGATCACGCTGACCTGGGCCAAGCTGCTCGACTTCGAGACCACGATCCCGAAGGCCGTCGAGGACCTGATCAAACAGAAGAGCGCAAGCTGACCGGTTACGGCCAGATCGAATCGAGCTCGGCGACCTCGAGGCGTTCGATCGTGCAATCGGCTCCGGACGCGGTGAGAGTGAGCTCGTGGTGACCCGGCTGGACGCAGGCCGTCAGCGAGGCCTCACCGTCGTTGGCGAAGACCTCGACGGACGTCATGTCCACGAGGATGTCGAGCTTGGTGAGCGCGGTGATCGTCGGCTGTTCACCGTCGAGTACGGCGATGCTCCCCGACGTCACAGAGACTCGCGTGCCACAGATGTCGAACGCCAGCTCGCCGTCCGCCGGCACGGCCACGTCGCAGGTGATGCGGAGCAGCGGCCACGCCGTACCGATCTGCCAGGGACTGCCGGTGGACAGCACCCGGGCCGGCCAGGCGTTCCGGTCGCGCTCCAGGCTCGCGAGCTCCGGCACCGGCGAGCGGTACAGCCGTAGGCCGCCCGCGGTGCGGTGCAGGCTCAGGTCGCACGGGATGCTCACCTGCTGGTTGAACGGCATGTTCGGGTAGCGGCCGCCGCGCATCCAGGCAACCTGGACGCGGCGCGGGGCGGGATCGGCAGCCCAGCTCTGGGTCGCGTAGAAGTGCGGCCCACCGTCGACCTGCAGCTGCGGTGTCTCCTCGACGAAGGCCTGCCCGTCGAAACTGCCGACCGAGTAGCGGCCGTCGCCGCGCACGAGGACCCAGCGCGACTCGTCGGTTCCGGCGACCGGGAGCTCGAAGAAGTCCGGGCATTCGAAGCTGTCCGCGATCGAGCTGTCCAGCAGCTCCCAGTGCAGCAGGTCGTCGGAGCGCAACAGCTGGTACCGGTCGTCGCCGTACAGCACCATCACCCACTGCGAGCGCCGATGATCGCGGAACACCATCGGATCGCGCTCGGGCAGGTCAATGATCGGGTTGCCGGCGTAATGCGTCCACGTCCGGCCGCGGTCGAGGCTGTACGAGACGCACTGCGACCGGTTGTCGTTGCGCGACCAGAAGGCGACCATGGCCGGCTCCCCGCCGGGCTCGCCGAGGCCGGAAGTGTTGCCGACGTCGACCACGCAGCTGCCCGACTGTACGCCGGTGTCGAGGGACTCCTCGAAGAACGCCGGCTGGAGCTCCGTCCAGTGCACCAGGTCGTTGCTGACGGCATGGATCCAGCACTTGTTCCAGCGCTGCGCGAACAGGTGGTACTCGCCCTCGTGGAAGACCAGGCCGTTGAGGTCGTTGAGCCAGCCCTCCTCGCGCTCGACCGGGTTCAGCCGGTGCATGGCCCACTGCCGGGCCGTGAAGTGCAGTTGCGGGCGCAGCGCCTCCCGGTACAGCGGGGGTCTCGTCGTGTCGACCGCCGGGGTCGAGCTCGGCGCGATGTCGCTCACGTGGACGCCACTGTGGCCCGCCTCGGAGACGATCTCGAGGTGCGCCTCCTGGCCGAGCCGGTCCGTCAGGTCGAAGGACGCCGGGTGCGGCCGCTCGGTGCCGCGGCCGGTCTCGGTGCCGACGATCTCGCCCTTGACGACGACGTTCAAGCAGGTCTTGTACTCGTAGTCGCCGCCGCCGATCCGGAAGTTCAGGTACGGCTGCGAGATCACGAACGGCGCCGAGACGCGCCGTCCGCGCGCGGATGTGGTCCAGGTCAGCGGTTCCGGTGCCTCCATTGCGCGGACAGTAGCACCTGATTCGCCCGCGGACCCGCTGGTACGAGATGCTGGACAATGGCATACCAAACCCTGGAGAGGCCGATGAGCGAAAGCCGGGAGTCGGAGACCGAGCGGGTCACACGGCAACTGCGGGACGAGATCCTGGACGGCGCACGGCTGCCGGGTGAGCGGCTGGTCGAGCGGGAGCTCGCGGCCGCGCTCGACGTCAGCCGGGTGCCGGTGCGCGAGGCGCTGAAGGCGCTCGTCGGCGAGGGACTCGTGACGTTGCGGCCGCGGTCCTGGGCGGTGGTGCGGACGTTCACCGACTCCGACATCGCGGACCTGAGCGAGGTCCGGTCCGCGTTCGAGCCGCTGACGTTCCGGCTCGCGGCGGAGCGGCGGACCAGGGCCGGACTCGACCGCCTGCGGGTCGTTCTGGACGAGCAACTCGGCGCGGCGCGCGCCGGGGACGCCGTCGTCGCGCGGCGCACGGCGGCCGACTTCCACGAGCTCGTCACCGAGTTGGCGTCGAACGAGCTGCTCGTCGAGATCGAGCGCCCGTTGCGCAGCCGGATGCGCTGGCTGCTGACCCAGCACGACGACCTGGTCGCGGTCGCCGACCAGCACCAGGAGTTGTTCACCGCGATCGCGAACCGCGACGTCGAGGCCGCCGGACGGCTGGCCGGCGAACACCTCACGCAGTCCCGGTCCCTGCTCCGGAACAGGCACGCGGGCGAGTGAGAATTTTGGTATACCATTCCCGCCATGACCTCCTTGCTGCTGGCTGACGTGCGCCCCTGGGGCGGCGACCCGGTCGACGTGACGATCGTCGACGGCGTGATCTCCGACCTTTCTCCCGCCGGGAGCGGCACAGCAGCCGCCGAGCGGATCGAGGCGCGGATCGAGGGGCGGATCGAGGGGCGGGGCCTGCTCGCGCTGCCGGGGTTCGTGAACGCGCACGCGCACGTCGACAAGAGCTGGTGGGGTCAGCCGTGGGTGTCGTACGGCGGGGAGCCGACGACGCAGGGCCGGATCGCCCACGAGCGCGCCGAGCGGGACAAGTACGGCATCCCGAGCGTGAGCGGTGCGCAGGCCGTGCTGCGTGAGTTCCTCCGGCACGGGACGACGGCCACCCGCACGCACGTCGACGTCGACCTCGGGGTCGGGCTGCGCGGCATCGCCACGGTGCGCGAGGCCGCGGCCGCGCTCGACGGCGCGGTCGACGTGGAGATCGTGGCGTTCCCGCAGGACGGTGTGCTCCGGCGTCCCGGCGTCCTCGACCTGCTCGACCAGGCCGCCGCCGAAGGGGCGACGAGCATCGGCGGTCTGGATCCGGCGACGATCGACCGCGACCCGGTCGGCCAGCTGGACGCGCTGTTCGAGATCGCCGCCCGGCGCGGGGTCGGGATCGACATCCACCTGCACGACCGCGGCGACCTCGGCGGCTTCCAGTACGAGCTGATCGCCGAGCGCACCGTGCAGGCGGGGCTGCAGGGCAAGGTGAACGTGTCGCACGGGTTCGCGCTCGGCGAGCTGCCGCCGGCGCGGCGGGCCGAGCTGGTGGACCAGCTCGGCGCGGCCGGGATCTCCTGGACCACGGTCGCCCCGCCGACCTCGGCGCCGTTGCCGTTCCGCGAGATGCGCGCGGCGGGCGTTCCGCTCGGTCTCGGCACCGACGGCATCCGGGACCTGTGGTCGCCGTACGGCGACGGCGACCTGCTGCAGGTTGCCCGCGGTTTCGCCCGGCTGCACGGGCTCCGCACCGACGAGGATCTGACGTACGCCGTCGAGCTCGCGACGACGTACGGCGCCGGGTTCGTGCACCGCGCCAACCACGGCGTCATCGTGGGCGCGCGGGCCGACATCGTGCTGCTCGACGCCGAGAACGCGCCGGACGTGCTGGTGCGCGCGCCGCGTCGCGAGCTCGTGATCGCCGGCGGGCGGGTCGTCGTCCGCGACGGCGAACTCCGGGTGTGAGCAGCGGTACGGCGGTCGGGCGGACGCTGGGCTCACTGCGGGACAACCGCGTCTTCCGGCTGTTCTGGTTCTCGAACCTGTTCTTCTTCGGCGGTGTGTGGACGCAGACGCTCGTGCTCGGGTGGCTCGCGTGGGAGACGACGCACTCCGACTTCCTGGTCGCGGTCTACACAGCGGTGCGGCTGGCGCCGTTGCTGCTCGGGCCGTTCGCGGGGGCGTTCGCGGACCGGCACGACCGGGTGCGGTTGCTGATCGTCGCGGCGTCCTGGGCGCTGGTCGCGGTCAGCACTGTCGCCACGCTGGCGTCGCTCGGCAAGGCGTCGTACTGGGTGCTCGTGGTCGGCGGACTGGCGATCGGGCTCGCGCAGTCGCCGTCGCAGCCGGCCCGCGCCTCGCTGGTGATGGACCTGGTCGGCCGGCAGAACCTCAGCAACGCGAACGCGCTGAACTCGATGGCGCTCAACATGACGCAGGTGATCGGCCCCGCGATCGGTGGGCTGCTGATCACCGGGCTCGGCGCCGCGGCCGCGTTGTGGGTCTCGACCTTCTGGTACGCCGTCTCGCTGGTCACGCTGCTGCCGTTGCGCGGCCACGGCCGCGTGGCCGGCGCACACGCCGGGTCGGCGATCCGGATGGTCACCAGCGGTCTCCGCGACCTCGCGAGGAACCGGCTCGCCTCGACGGTGCTCCTGGTCACGCTGGCCGCGAACACGCTGCTGTGGCCGGTCGCCCAGTCCTTCATGCCGGTGTTCGCCCAGGAGTCGCTCGGACTGGACGCGGCGGGACTCGGCTGGCTGCTCACCTGCGCCGGCGTCGGCGGGCTCACCGGTTCGCTGGTGATCGCCTGGCTCGGCGACTTCCGGTTCAAAGGCGGCCTGTTCGTGATCGGTACGGCGCTGTGGGGCACGCTGTGGTCCCTCTTCGCGCTGTCCCACGACAGGATCGTCGCGTTCGTCCTCACGGCCGCGATCGGTGTGATGAGCGCCGCGTTCGGCGTATTCCAGACGACGTTGCTCCTGATGACCACCGACGAGTCCCTGCACGGCCGCGCGCTGGGCGTCCAGGAGCTGGCGATCGGCATCATGCCGGTTGCCTCCCTCGCTCTCGGCGCGTTCGCCGAGCACTACGGCGTCGGCAGGACAACCTTCGTCAGCGCCCTGCTGCTGGTCGTCCTGGTCGCCGCGCTGGCGATCTGGACTCCGAGCCTGCTGCGCTACAGCGGTTCCGGCTACGGTGACTGATTGACCCACCCGGGAACCTTTCCCGCGCGCCCGACACGTTGCAGGTGTCAGGCGAGAACGGAGGGTCGATGGGGGTTTACCTAGTGGACGACGGGCCGGTGACGGCGTCCGACGGATTGCTGTGGGACCGCGCCGCCGAGGGCGATTCCGAGGCGTTCGGGCAGTTGTACGACCGGCACGCGCAGGCGATCTACAGGTTCCTGTACCGGCGGACCGGCTCGTGGAGTGATGCCGAGGACCTCACGTCCACGGTGTTCCTGCACGCCTGGCGGCGGCGCGCGGACGTGGTCCTCGACCGGGACTCGGCACTCCCCTGGCTGCTGCGGACCGCCGACTACACCGTACGGAACGAGTGGCGGGCCAAGCTCCGGTACCGCCGGGCGCTCGCGGCGGCGCACGTGCTGGTCCACGACGTCCGGGACCACGCCGACGACGTCGCCGGCCGGCTCGACGACGACCGCCGGGTCCAGCAGGCGCGGGAGTCGCTGCGGCGGCTTCCGAAGCACGAGCGCGAGATCGTCGAACTCTGCATCTGGGCCGGTCTCGACCAGCAGGCCGCCGCGGTCGCCCTCGACGTACCGCTCGGCACGGTCAAGTCCCGGCTGTCGCGGGCCCGCAAGCACCTGCGCGAACTCAATCTTCCTTCTCCGATGGAGTCACCGGCATGATCACCTCTCCTCCCGACCTGCGCCCCGAGACCCGCGAACGCCAGCGCGCCGAGCTGACCGCGATCGTCGCGCACGAGGCGGCCCGCAAGCCGCGCGGCCGCGTTGTACCGCTGCTGGCTGCGGCGGCCGTTCTCGCCGTGACAGCCGGCCTCGCGTTCGGCGTACCGGCACTGCGCCGTGACGACGGGCAAGCTCTCGCGACGCAGCCGCCGCAGGTTGTGGCACCTCTGAACGACGCCGACAAGGCGCGGTTCGCGAAGCTCTGCGCGCAGCGTCTTCAACTGCCGCGGCGCGCCGCGAAGTCGATGCCCTACCAGGTCCTCGACGGCTTCCGCTTCACGAACCCTCCGGCGGACGCGTACACATCGTCCTGGGTGGTCATCAAGCAGTTCGGCCTGTGGGTGACCTGCGGGCTGGACGCCGAGGGCCGCGTGCAGCAGGGCGATCAGGAGGGCGCCAACCAGGACCTGTACCGCGCGATCGAGCCGCGGATGATCGGCGCCGGCGCGTACGCCGCGCACATCAAGCGCATCACCGTTGCCGTCGGCAACCAGGAGCCGGTGGAGGCGGTGCTGCGGAACGGCTTCTTCTACACCGCGGTGCCGTACATCCAGGTCCGCGGTCCGCACACCGACCCGGTACGCCGCGTGTACGTCGTCCGCGGGTACGACGCAACCGGCAAGCTCGTGTACACGAGCCCGCGGACCGACGGCGAGGCCGCAGCCCTCAGCAGGGCGTGCTACCTCGACCCGAACGGCAAGCTGACCGTCTGGCAGAGCGACAACCCGCACCCGGACCCGAAGACCTGCCGCCAGGGCTACTTCTGGAACTACGGGCCGAACTAACGGACCACGACGCTCGACTCCGCGGTGAGGGCCAGGAACGTCAGCGACTCCTGCAGGTACAGCTGGACGGTGTCGGCGTCGTGCGAGAGGTACCCGATCGAGAGGTCCTGACCGAGGTGCAGCTCGTAGTCGCCGCCGCGCGTCGACACCAGCAGCGCGCCCTCGAGCGCCGGCGCCCAGATGATCTCGCCGTCGCCGATCAGCCGGGCCAGGTGCTCGCGGATCGGGTAGCCGTGGTCGGTGGTCTCCGCGACCGCGGTGTACGTGTCGGCGGACAGCAGCAGGCTGTACGGACCGCTGACCCCGGCCAGGCGCAACGCGCGCAGGGCCTGGGCGGCGGTGTCCGGCAGCTCGCGCGGATCGGCCGGAAGGGTGAGGACCGGGTTCGAGGAGCTCGGGGCGAGGCCGGTGATCCCGGCCGCGCCGGAGCCGTGGAAGACCAGGTGGTCCTCGGCGTACGCGATCTGCTTCGCGGCGTCCTTCACCGGCTGCCAGTCGGAGTCCTTCGCGCCGCGCTCGACGTCGTCGACGGCCTGCCGCGAGACGGTGAACGGAACCCGCAACTCGATGATCGGCTGCGCGGTCCGGCGGAGCGCGAGCACTCCCTCGCCCGGCGCCTCGACCGGCTCGGTGTGCCCGGTGCCGACCGCGGACAGGCCCGGCCCGGCCGGGCCGACGAGGTCGACCACGCGGCGGCCGGCGATGTCCCGGGTGAAGGTCCGCCGGGCCTCCTCCTCGATCTCGCCCCACGCGGCGTCCGAGACCGGGGCGAGCTCGCGGTGCAGGTTGTTGGTCATGCGTGACTCCCTTTCAGACTGCCGATGCCCAGCGAGCCGTCCGCGCTGGTGGTGGCCGGCTGGTCGCCGGCGAGGAACGCGGCGGTCGGCACGAAGAACAGGCTGCCGGTGACCGCGGTGGAGAAGTCGAGGATCCGGTCGTGGTTGCCGGGCGGCTCGCCGGCGAACATCCGGCGCAGCATCCGCTCGATCACGTCCGGGGTGCCGGCGTACCCGATGAAGTAAGTGCCGAACTCGGCGGATCCGGGCGCGCCGAAGGCCATGTTCTCGCGGACGATCTGCCGCTCGGTCCCGTCCGGGTCGACGATCGTGGTGACCGCGACGTGCGAGTTCGCGGGCTGGTCGGTGAGCTCGATGTCGGCGAGTTTCGACCGGCCGATCACCCGCTCCTGCTCCGCGACCGGCAGCGCCTGCCACGCGTCGAGGTCGTGCAGGTACTTCTGCACGATCACGTAGCTGCCGCCGGCGTACGCCGGGTCCTCAGCGCCGATCGTGACCGCGGCGACCGCCGCCGCGCCGGACGGGTTCTCGGTGCCGTCGACGAAGCCGAGCAGGTCGCGCTGGTCGAAGTACTTGAACCCGTGCACCTCGTCGCGGAGGTTGACGTGGCCGGCCAGCCGGGCCATCACCTGGCGGGCGAGCTCGAAGCACAGATCGAGGCTCCGGGCGCGCAGGTGGAACAGCAGATCACCGTGCGTCGCCGGGCGGTGTGCTTGGCGCCGGACACGCCGCGGAACGGATGCAGGCCGCGCGGCACCGGTTGGCGGTACAGCCGATGCCAGAGGGAGGCGCCGATGCCGACCAGGCAGCTGAGCTGGTCGTCCGGCACCCGGAAACCGACCGAGCGGGTCAGCCCGGCGAGGTCGGCCAGCACGTCCCGCGCGACGCTCTCGGATCCAGGACGTACGTCGAGCACGAGGAAGATCGCTGCCTTCGCGGGCTCCCGCAGCACCTCCTGGATCATGGGGTCAGCATGGTGTCAGGACCACCACTTGCCGCTCTGCGCCAAGGCGTCCGCCGTCAGCTGCGTGGTGTCCAGGGCGTCCAGGTCGGCGACCTGCGCGTCGTCCAGCTCGAAGCCGAAGACGTCGAAGTTCTCGACGATCCGGTCCTGGTGGATGGACTTCGGGATGACCGAGAGGCCCTTCTGGATCGCCCAGCGGATCAGGACCTGCGCCGGTGTCCGGCCGGTCGCCGCGGCGATCCGCGCGATCACCGGGTCGTCGAGGTGCCGGCCGGTGCCGAGCGGGCTGTACGCCTGCACGACGACGCCCGCCTCCTCACACGCCGCGACGAGTCCCTTGCGGTACTCGAACGGGCTGAACAGGACCTGGTTCGCGACCGGCTGGATCCGGGCGATCTTGTTCAACTCGGCCAGCTCGGCGGCGCTGAAGTTCGAGATGCCGATGCCCTTGGTGAGCCCGGCGTCGACCGCGGCCTCCATCGCCGGCCACGCCCACGTCGGCCCGCCCTGCGGCCAGTGGATCAGGTACAGGTCGAGGTAGTCGGTGCCGAGCCGCTCGAGACTCTTCTCCGCCTCGACCCGCGCGTCCTTGCCGCCCGGGTAGAACTTCGTCGTCAGGAAGATCTCCTCGCGCGGGATGCCGCTGTCCCGGATCGCCTTCCCGACGCTGGTCTCGTTGTGGTAGGCCTGCGCGGTGTCGATCAGCCGGTAGCCGGCCTCGAGCGCCCACGTCACGGCACGCTCGCACTCCACCCCGTCGTCCACCTGCCAGACCCCCAGGCCGAGCACCGGGATCTCAGTTCCGTTCGAGAGCGTGCGAGTCGTCATGCTCTCCTTCTACCATGCCTTACACCTTGTTGGCGTGGCGTATCACGTCGACCACGTCCGACATCATGCCGGTGAGGTCGTAGTCCTTCGGGGTGTAGACGGCGGCCACCCCGGCAGCGCGCAGTGCTCTGGCGTCGGCGTCGGGGACGATGCCGCCGACGACGACCGGGACGTCCTCCAGACCCGCCTCGCGAAGACCGTCGACGACCTGCGGGACCAGCTCCATGTGAGAGCCGGACAGGATTGAGAGGCCGACGCAGTGCACGTCCTCGGCGACCGCGGCGGCGACGATCTGCTCCGGCGTCAGGCGGATGCCCTGGTAGATGACCTCGAAACCGACGTCGCGCGCCCGGACCGCGACCTGTTCGGCTCCGTTCGAGTGGCCGTCGAGCCCGGGTTTGCCGACCAGCAGCCGGAGTCGGCCGCCCAGCTCCGCGGACGTCGCGGCCACCTTGTCCCGGACCGCGGCGATCTCGGCGCCGCCGCCGGACACGCCGACGGATCCGGCGACCCCGGTCGGTGCGCGGTACTCGCCGTACATCTCCCGTAGCACCCCGGCCCACTCCCCGGTCGTCACACCGGCGCGGACACACTCCAGCGTCACCGGCATCAGGTTGTCGGTCGTCTTGGCCGCCGCGCGTAGCTTCGACAGCGCGCCCTCGACAGCGGCTTCGTCTCGCTCGGCGCGCCAGGTCCGCAGCGACTCGAGCGCGGCTGCCTCGGCCGCCGGGTCGACGGTCTGGATCGCGGTGTCCAGGTCCGCGGTCAGCGGGGACGGCTCGGTGCTTTCGAACTTGTTCACGCCGACGACGACCTGCTCACCGGACTCGATCCGCTGCCGCCGTTCGGCGTGCGACGCGACGAGCGCCTGCTTCAGGTACCCGGTCTCGACGGCGGCGACCGCACCGCCCATCGCCTGCACCCGGTCGATCTCCTCGCGCGCGCCGTCGACCAGCGCCGACACCTTCGCCTCGATGACGTGCGAGCCGTCGAAGATGTCGTCGTACTCGAGCAGGTCGGACTCGTAGGCCAGCACCTGCTGCATCCGCAGCGACCACTGCTGGTCCCACGGGCGCGGCAGCCCGAGCGCCTCGTTCCAGGCCGGCAGCTGGACGGCGCGCGCCCGCGCGTTCTTCGACAGCGTCACGCCGAGCATCTCGAGCACGATCCGCTGCACGTTGTTCTCCGGCTGCGCCTCGGTCAGGCCGAGCGAGTTCACCTGGACGCCGTACCGCAGCCGGCGGGCCTTCGGGTCCGTGACGCCGTACCGCTGCAGGGTCAGCTCGTCCCAGAGCTGGACGAAGGCGCGCATCTTGCAGGTCTCCTCGATGAACCGTACGCCGGCGTTCACGAAGAACGAGATCCGCTGGACCACGTCCCCGAACCGCTCCGGCGGCACCTGGCCGCCGTCGCGGACCCGGTCGAGGACCGCGATCGCGGTGGACAGCGCGAAGGCGAGCTCCTGCACCGGCGTCGCGCCGGCCTCCTGCAGGTGGTAGCTGCAGATGTTGATCGGGTTCCACTTCGGCATGTCCGCGACCGTGTACGCGATCAGGTCGGTGGTCAGCCGCAGCGAGGCGTCCGGCGGGAACGCGTAGGTGCCGCGGGACAGGTACTCCTTGACGATGTCATTCTGCGTGGTGCCGGTCAGCTCGGCCGGCGACGCGCCCTGCTCCTGCGCGGCCACCTGATAGAGCGCGAGCAGCCACATCGCGGTCGCGTTGATCGTCATCGACGTGTTCATCTGCGCCAGCGGGATCTGGTCGAACAGCGCCCGGACGTCACCGAGATGCGCGACCGGTACGCCGACCTTCCCGACCTCGCCCTTCGCGAGCGGGTGGTCCGCGTCGTACCCGGTCTGGGTGGGCAGGTCGAACGCGACCGACAGCCCGGTCTGGCCCTTCGCGAGGTTCCGGCGGAACAGCGCGTTGGACTCCGCCGCGGACGAGTGGCCCGCGTACGTCCGCATCACCCAGGGTCGATCCTTGTCGGTCGCCATGTACCCGAGAGTAGGACTCTGTGCCCTTGTGAGTCCGCTCCTCGTGACTGGCGTCACCAGGGGTGTGGGTCACATTCAGGCGCTGATGGGTAGGGGGGTCCGCTCGACCTTGAGGACGCGGTGCAGGCGGGTGACCGCGAGGATGCGGACCACCGACGGCATCGGGTGCCAGAGGACGAGTTGGCGGCCGAGCAGCTGGGTGCGGCGATGGGTCGCGACCAGCAGGCCCAGACCGGTCGCATCGACCGCGTCGACCTCCTCCAAGTCGACGATCACGTCGCCGTCGGAGGCGTCGATCAGGTCGTTGAGAGTTTGACGGACGTCGCCGACCGAGCGCACGTCCAGGATTCCGGTCAGATGCACCACGTTGTCAGGCTCGAGCATGTGCGTGCCCTCCGCTCTTCCGGCGGCCCCCGAGGTTTCCATCGGCCGCGTGACAGCGCTTGTGTTCGTAAAGACTCCCCGGAGACACGAAAGGTTGCCAAGGCCTCACGATCTTTTGTTTCGCGCGACAATGGTGTCCGTGTTCGCCGAGCAGTACTTCCTCTTCCCGGTCGTGGCCCTCGCTCTGGCCGGTGTGATGGTCCTGCTCTGCCGCTGGGCGTTCTCGAAGGCGAAGGGCGGATCGCTGGTCCGCCGCGTCGACCACCGCCCGGCCGAGCGGGACGCCTTCGGCCTGCTCGTCGACATCCGCACCGTGCCGAACCAGAACGAGGCCCGCGTGCTGGTCAGCCGCCTGCGCACTTTCGGGATCAAAGCGACCGCGGCCCGCACCACCGAGGGCTGGACGGTGTACGTCTGGCCGCGGGACGAGGCCGCCGCCCGCGGCCTGCTCGACGCTCCCTGAGCGGCCGTGTCCACCTGAGAGCGATCTCAGGCGTCACTCCACCATGACGTCTGAAGCTGGGGTCGCGTTTCCGTACCAGAATCCACCATGGCGCGATGTCGCACCCGTCACCGACGACGCCCGCGTGCTGGAGGCGTCGGTGCGCGAGCCGGAGCGGTTCGCGGTGATCTTCGACCGGTACTACGGCCAGGTGCACGCGTACGTCGCGCGCCGGCTGGGGACCGATGTGGCGGACGACCTGGCCGCCGAGACGTTCCTGATCGCGTTCCGCCGGCGGGAGCGGTTCGACCGGCGCAGCGGCGCGGTCCGGGCCTGGCTGTACGGGATCGCGACCAACCTGATCCGGCGGCACCGGCGCGACGAGGTCCGGGCGTGGCGGGCTGCGGCGAAGCTGCCTGCGCCGCTGCCCGCGGGAGCACACGACGACCGCGTGACGGCACTGGTGACGGCGCAGGGCGCGTCCCGTGAACTGGCCGCCGCGTTGGCGAAGCTGAACGCGAAGGACCGGGAGGTCCTGCTGCTCGTCGCGCTCGGGCAGCTGACGTACGACGAGGTCGCGGCCGCGTTGGGCATCGCCTACGGCACAGTGTGCTCGCGACTGTCACGGGCCCGCCGGACGGTTCGGGCAGCAGTCACGAATCCTGCGGAGGACGCGTCGTGAACGAGTTCGACGTACTGCGGAAGGCGTTTCCGGAGCAGGAGCCGCCGACTCCCGAGGCGGCCCGGGACGCGCGTCGCCAGCTGCAGGAGCTGATGCGCAAGCCTCGCGTGTCGTTCGTCCGGACCGGCTGGCTCGGGACCGCCGTTACCGCAGCCACCGCACTGGTGGCCGTGGCAGGGCTCGGCGGTGCGTTGCTGGTCGGGCGCGGCGACGACGGGACCATGCCGAGCGGGCCGCCGACGACGACTGCGCCGCAGCTCGCGACCGCGGCCGAGGTGTTGATCGCTGTCGCCGTACGGCAGGAGAAGGACGAGAAGGTGTCCGGAACGTATTTCCGGGTGCGGAGTCTGCAGGTGACCACCGGCAAATACGCACGGCGGACCATCACCGAGAGCTGGATGCCGATGAAGCCGGGCGTCGCCTCCTGGTTCGGCTGGGTGAACCTGGGCGAGAAGACCGCGCCAGTGGTGAACAAGATGTCGTTCCGCGACGTGCCGCCGGGCTACTTCCTGGGTGAAAAGCCGCTGAGCGCCAAGCAGATCGCTGCGCTGCCGACCGACCCCGCGGTGCTCCGCAAGGTCCTAGCCAAGACGGCGGGTCCGGATCTGACCGCGGCCGACCAGGACTACGCCGTGTTCGCCGCGGCCGGACGGTTGCTGTTCGAGATGCCGTCACCGCCCAAGCTCCGGGGCGCTGCCCTGCGGGTGCTGGCCGCCCTGCCCGGGACACGCATCCGGACCGGCATCAAGGACCCGATCGGCCGCACCGGCACCGAGGTCAGCATCACGGCCGTCAAGCCGAGCGGCACGCGGACCGGCCTGTTCTGGAGCGGAGCGACGTACATCATCGATCCGGGCACCGGGCGCCTGCTCAGCTCCACGATTCGCGGGCCGAAAACAGGGTCCACCGTCGTCCTCGAGTCCGGCTGGACCGACGACAAGCCGACGCCGCCCTCTACCGCTGTCCGGTAGCCGGTCTTTGGTGGGGGTCTAGGGTCGGGGTATGGGGACTCTGCTTGAGCTGGATCTGACCCGCGGTGTGCTCGAGACACCGCCCGCTTCCCCGGTGGCCGCGTTCCGGGCGCGGCACCTGCCGACACTGCGCGAGCTGGTGGGCGCGCTGCGGAAGGGGGCGCGTGACGACAGTGTGGTCGGGGTCGTGGCGCACCTCGGCGGACACCGGCTGTCGCTCGCGCAGGTGCAGGAGCTGCGTGAGGCGGTGGCCGACTTCCGTACGTCGGGCAAGCCGGCCGTCGCGTGGACCGAATCGTTCGGCGAGTCCGGTCAGGGAACTGTGCCGTACTACCTGGCGACCGCGTTCGACGAGATCTGGCTGCAGCCGTCCGGCGACCTGGCCGTCACCGGCGTCTCCGTGCAGGCCGTCTTCGTCCGTGGCGCGCTCGACAAGGCCGGCGTGATCCCGCAGTTCGGCAAGCGGCGTGAGTACAAGACCGCTGCCGACACGTTCACCGAGCGGGAGATGACCCCGCCGGCCCGCGAGATGGCGTCGCGGCTGGCGGAGTCGGCGTACGAGCAGATCGTCGAGGGCATCGCCGTACGGCGGCGTCTGGACACCACACGGGTCCGGGAGCTCGTCGACAGCGCACCGCTGGCCGCACAGGCCGGCCTGGATGCCGGACTGATCGATCGGCTCGGCTACCGGTCGGACGTGTACGACGAGCTCGAGAAGACGCTGCAGTACGACAATCGGCTGCTGGCCGAGCGGTACATCCGGCGTGGTCCGCGGACCCTCGAAGACCTCCGGAAGGCGCTCCCCTGGCCGCAGAAGCCGCTGGTGGCCGTGGTCCGCGTGACAGGCGGCATCTCGGTCGGCCGCAACTCGAACAGCCCGCTCGGCGGCCCTGGCTCCGGCTCCGACACCATCGGCGCCGCGCTGCGCGCTGTCGCGGACAACGACCAGGTGAAGGCGGTCGTCCTGCGAGTCGACAGCCCAGGCGGTTCGTACGTCGCCTCGGACGCGATCCGCAACGAGGTACTGCGGTTGCGCTCGACGGGACGCCCGGTGATCGCGTCGATGGGCGGAGTGGCAGCGTCCGGCGGGTACTTCGTCGCGATGCCGGCCGACGTGATCGTGGCCCAGCCGGGCACGATCACCGGGTCGATCGGCGTGCTGACCGGCAAGGGCGTCGTCCGCGACGCGCTGGGGCGGATCGGCATCTCGCGGGAGGCCGTGTCCGAGGGTGAGAACGCGCAGATGTACTCGGCCCAGGAAGAGTTCACCGACGAGCAGTGGGCGCGCCTGGAGGAGACGCTCGACCGGATCTACAAGGACTTCGTCGCCAAGGCCGCCCAGGACCGCGGGCTGCCCGAGGACCGGCTGGAGTCGCTGGCCCGCGGACGGGTCTGGACCGGTGCGGACGCGCACAGTCACAAGCTCGTCGACGAACTCGGCGGCTTCCAGCACGCGCTCACGCTCGCGTGCAACCGGGCCGGTCTGGACCGCGAGGAGATCGCCGTCACGTCGGTCCCGCACCGCAACCTGCTGAGTCAGCTCAAGGCCCCGACGACGACCGATGATCTGGCGGTCAGCGCGGCGCCGTTGACGCTCGACGGCCTGACCACCGGTCTCTACACCGCCCTCGGCCTGCCGCCCGCCGGGGTCCTGCGGATGCCCTTCAGCTGGGAGATCAGTTAGTCCCGCTCGCCTCCGGGGACCCAGAGGACGTCGCCGCCGGACGAGAGGTTGGCGACCCGGCCGAGGATGAAGAGCAGGTCGGACAGGCGGTTCAGATAGGTGATCGCGAGCAGGTTGATCGACGGGCCGTGGGTTTCGACGGCGGCCCAGCCGGCCCGCTCGGCGCGGCGGACCACCGCGCGCGCGACGTTCAGGTACGCGGCGCCCTCGGTGCCGCCGGGCAGGATGAACGAGCGGAGCTTGGTCAAACGACCGTTGTAGTCGTCGCACCAGGCCTCGAGCCGGTCGACGTAGTCCTGGGTGATGCGCAGCGGCGGGTACTCCGGGTCGGGCGTGATCGGGTTGCACAGGTCCGCGCCGACGTCGAACAGGTCGTTCTGGATCCGGGTCAGCAGCACCACGATCGCGCTGTTCAGGTGCCCGGCCGCGATGGCCACCCCGATCGCGGAATTCGCCTCGTCGACCTCGCCGTACGCCGCCAGTCGCGGGTCCGTCTTCGACGTGGTGGAGTTGTCGCCGAGACGGGTCTCGCCGGCGTCACCGGTGCGGGTGTAGATCCGCGTCAAGTTCACAGCCATGCCAGGACTCTACGCAAAGCCCGGCGAGGTCAAACGCTACAGTCGACCGGTGGAACGGTTTCGAATCGCGGGTGAGGCACGGCTCGAGGGCGCTGTCGAGGTGGCCGGGGCGAAGAACAGTGTGCTCAAGCTGATGGCGGCGGCGCTGCTGGCGGAAGGTACGACGACGCTGCGGCAGGTGCCGGGCATTCTCGATGTCACCTTCATGGCGCAACTGCTGGACACCCTCGGGTGCGAGGTGACGGTGGACGCCGAGCAACGGCTCGCGACGATCGCCGTACCGGGCACCATCGGGCACCAGTGCGACTACGACCTGGTCCGCAAGCTGCGCGCGTCGATCTCGGTGCTCGGTCCGCTGCTGGCCCGCTGCGGCCAGGCGGAGGTCGCGCTGCCGGGCGGCGACAACATCGGCTCCCGCGGCCTGAACATGCACGTCGCCGGCCTGGAGTCGATGGGCGCGAAGGTGCACATCGAGCACGGCTTCGTGATCGCCGAGGCTCCGCAGGGCCTGCACGGCGCCGAGGTCTGGCTGGACTTCCCGAGCGTCGGCGCCACCGAGACGATCATGATGGCCGCGGTGCTCGCGCGCGGGACGACGATCATCGAGAACGCCGCCCGCGAGCCGGAGATCCAGGACATCGCGGCGATGCTCGTCGAGATGGGCGCTCAGATCGACGGCGCCGGCTCGCCGCGGATCGAGATCACCGGCGTGGACGGGCTGCTGAACCCGGTCGAGCACGTGGTGGTGCCGGACCGGATCGTGTCCGGCAGCTGGGCGTTCGCGGCCGCGATCACCAAGGGTGACGTGACGATCGCCAACGGGCACGCCGAGCATCTCGAACTGCCGCTCGACAAGCTGCACCGGGCCGGCGCGGACATCACCGTGCTGAACCCCGGCTTCCGGGTCCGGATGCACGACCGGCCGAAGCCGGTGGACGTGGTCACGCTCCCCTACCCCGGGTTCGCCACCGACCTGCAGGCCTTCGTGATCGCGCTGAACGCGATCAGCGACGGCGCCGCCATGGTCACCGAGAACCTGTTCGAGGGCCGGTTCACGTTCGCGCAGGAGCTGACCCGGCTGGGCGCCCAGATCCAGACCGACGGCCATCACGCCGTGGTCCGCGGCGTACCGCGACTGTCCGGCGCGCCCGTGGTCGCCTCGGACATCCGCGCCGGGGCCGCGCTGGTGCTGGCCGGCCTCGCCGCCGAGGGCGAGACGCTGGTGTCAGCCGCCCACCACGTGCACCGCGGCTACACCGACTTCGCCGGGAACCTCCGCCGTCTCGGCGCCGACGTCGTCGTCGAACCTGACGACGCAGAGATGTACTGGAGCTAATAAGCTCCTCCGCATGACTGAGCGCGTGGTGAAGCCGGTGGGTCGGGGTTTCCTGTTTCTCGACTCGCACCCGGCCGGGTGTGCACAGGTCGTGCGGGACATGGCGGCGGAGGTCGAACAGCGTCCCGCGGAGCGGCGTACGGCGCTGGTGATCGGATCCAGCTCCGGGTACGGGCTCGCGACGACGATCGCCGGGCTCGCGCGGTACGGGATCGACGGCATCGGCATCTGCTTCGAGAAGGCCGCCACCGCCCGTCGTACGGCGACCGCCGGCTGGTACCGCACCGCGGAAACCGCCGCGCTGGCCGCTCAGCTCGGCCGCTCGTGGACCTTCGTGAACGCGGACGCGTTCGCGGACACCACCAAGGACGAGGTCCTCGACCTGATCGCCTCGCAGCTCGGCGGGATCGATCACCTGGTCTACAGCGTCGCCGCACCGCGTCGTACGGACCCGCGCACCGGCGAGACGTACCAGTCGGTGCTGAAGGCGATCGGCGCCGAGCACACCACGAAAAGCCTCGCGTTCGACGACGGTGCGCCGGTGCTGCAGGAGGTCGGGATCGAGGTCGCGACCGACGACGAGATCGCGCAGACCGTGAAGGTGATGGGCGGCGAGGACTGGGCCCGCTGGATCACCGCGCTGCGCGAGCGCGACCTGCTCAAGCCCGGCTTCAACACCGTCGCCCTCACCTACATCGGCTCGGAGCTGACCGGCCCGCTGTACCGGCAGGGCTCGATCGGCGCGGCCAAGGCGGATCTCGAGCAGACCGCGCTGAAGCTGGCCGCGGACGGCGTGACCGCGATGACGTCGGTGAACGGCGCCGCCGTCACCCAGGCGTCGTCGGCGATCCCCGGCATCGGCCTGTACGTCAGCCTGCTGCACAAGGTGACCGGCCTGCAGACCCCCGTCGAGCAGTCGATCGCGCTCTGGGACCAGCTCACCGGCGAGACCCCGCTCGACCTGGACGACGAGGGCCGCATCCGCCTCGACCGCTGGGAACTCAACGACGAGGTCCAGTCCGCCGTCCGCACCCAGTGGGAGTCCGTGACGCCCGACAACATCGCGTCGGTCGCGGACGCTGACTGGTTCCTCGCCGAAGTCCGCCGCCTGTACGGCTTCGACGTACCCGGCGTGGACTACGACGCCGACACCGAGGTCGACGTGGAGTGGCCTACAACGGCTTGAACGACACCATTTCCAGGACGAGTTCGCCGGCCTCGTCGGAGGCGTTGAGGTCGACGGACGCGGTGATGCGCCAGTCGTGGTTGCCCTCCGGGTCGTCGATGATCTGCTGGACCTCCCAGTAGCCGGGGTGCTCCTCGACCAGGAACAGCGCGGGACCGCGGGCGGCCGGACCGGTGCCGACGACGTCGTGCTCGGCGTAGTACGCCGTACCGGCCTCGGCCCAGCGGCCCGCGTCCCAGCCGGCCTCGCTGTCGAGCTGACCGAGCTCGGCCCAGCGGTGCAGGGCGAGTAGCTCGACGCGGCGGAACATCGCGTTGCGGACCAGGACCCGGAAAGCCCTGGCGTTCAAGGTGATCCGGCGCGGACCGGCCGGCGTCGGCTCGGCCGCCTCCTCCTCGGTGGGGTTGGTCAGCTCCTCCCACTCGTCGAGCAGGCTGGAGTCGGTCTGGCGGACCACCTCGCCGAGCCACTCGATCAGGTCGGCGAGGTCCTCGTTGACCTTGTCCGGCGGGACTGTCTGCCGCAGCGCCTTGTACGCGTCGCTGAGGTAGCGCAGGACGATGCCTTCGGAGCGGGCCAGCCCGTAGTACCCGATGAACTCGCCGAACGTCATCGCGCGCTCGAACATGTCCCGGACGACGGCCTTCGGCGACAGCCCGGTGTCCGCGATCCACGGGTGCGTCTGCCGATACATCTCGAACGTTGCCTCGAGCAACTCCGCGAGCGGCTTCGGCCAGCTGACGTCCTCGAGCAGCTCCATCCGCTCGTCGTACTCGATGCCTTGGGCCTTCATCGCGTTCACTGCCTCGCCCCTGGCGTGGTGCTCCTGCGCCCAGAGCACAGCCCGCGGGTCCTCCAGCGTGGCCTCGATGATCGAGACCACGTCCAGCGCGTACGACGGGTCGCCCGGGTCCAGCAGGTCCAGCGCCGCGAGCGCGAACGTGGACAGCGGCTGGTTGAGGCTGAAGTCCTTCTGCAGGTCGACGGTCAGGCGGAGGATCCGGCCGTTCTCGTCCGGCTCGTCGAGGCGCTCCACCACGCCGGCGGTGACGAGCGTGCGGTAGATCTGGATCGCGCGGCGGATCAGCCGCACCTGCGCCTTGGCGTCCTCGTGGTTGTCGCGGAGCAGCCGCCGCATGCTCTCGAACGCGTTGCCGTCGCGGGCGATGACGTTCAGCAGCATCGCGTGGCTGACCCGCATCCGCGACCGGAGCGCCTCGGGCTCGGCCGCGACCAGCCGGTCGAAGGTGTCCTCGCCCCAGGTGACGAACCCTTCCGGCGGCTTCTTCCGCTGCACCTTGCGCTGCTTCTTCGGGTCGTCACCGGCCTTTGCGAGGGCCTTGACGTTCTCGACGACGTGGTCCGGCGCCTGCACGACGACGGTGCCGGACGTGTCGTACCCGGCCCGGCCGGCGCGGCCCGCGATCTGGTGGAACTCGCGCGCCTTCAGGATCCGCTGGCGGCGTCCGTCGTACTTGCTGAGCGCGGTGAGGACGACCGTGCGGATGGGGACGTTGATGCCGACGCCGAGGGTGTCGGTGCCGCAGATGACCTTGAGCAGCCCGGCCTGCGCGAGCTGCTCGACAAGCCGGCGGTACTTCGGGAGCATGCCGGCGTGGTGGACGCCGATACCGTGCTTCACCAGCCGCTGCAGCGTCCGGCCGAAGCCCTTGCTGAACCGGAAGTTCCCGATCAGCTCGTTGATCTTCTCCTTCTCCTCCTTCGAGGAGACGTTGATGCTCATCAGCGCCTGGGCGCGTTCGAGGGCGGCCGCCTGGGTGAAGTGCACGACGTACACCGGGGCCTGGTGGGTGGTGAGCAGCTCTTCGAGCGTCTCGTGCAGCGCGGTGGTGACGTACTTGTAGATCAGCGGCACCGGGCGCTCGCCGGACGCAACGATCGCCGTCGGTCGGGCGGTGCGGCGGGACAGGTCGATCTTGAACCGCTCGACGTCGCCGAGGGTCGCCGACATGAGGACGAACTGCGCCTTCGGGAGCTCGAGCAGCGGCACCTGCCAGGCCCAGCCGCGATCCGGCTCGGAGTAGAAGTGGAACTCGTCCATCACCACCTGGCCGACGTCCGCGTCCGCGCCCTCGCGCAGGGCGATGTTCGCCAGCACCTCCGCCGTACAGCAGATGATCGGAGCGCCTGCATTGACGGCGGCGTCGCCGGTCAGCATGCCGACCTTGTCCGCCCCGAACACGTCACACAGCGCGAAGAACTTCTCCGACACCAGCGCCTTGATCGGCGCGGTGTAGAACGTCCGCTGCCCGTTCGCCAGCGCGGCGAAGTGCGCGCCGGTCGCCACCAGGCTCTTCCCGGACCCGGTCGGCGTCGACAGGATCACATTCGACCCCGTCATCACCTCGATCAGCGCCTCCTCCTGCGCCGGGTACAGCGAGATCCCCTGCTCGGTCACCCAGCGCGCGAACGCGTCATACAGGTCATCAGGCTCGGTCGTCCCCGGAACGTTCTCGGTCAGCGTCATCACCGACCATTGTCCCCGACCGGACAATCCACCATCGCCGCCGGGTGCGGCGCACCCGTCCGGTAGCTCGCCCGCCGCCGCCGGCTCGATGCGGTGGCATCGCGTGCAACGTCGACAGGATGTATCCGCCAACCACGCCGCGACCGGAGACGCGCCAGGCGTACCAAGGGCGGAGGTGGACGAAGACATCCTGTCGAGGTTGCACACCTACCGTTCGGCTCGGTTTGGGGACCGTTCGGCGACAGAAACAGTGCAAACGATTGCAAGCATTTCTATTCAACGGTGACTTGATGGGCATGACTTCTACTTCGTGGCGCCGGATGGGCGCGAGTTTGCTGGTGGCGGCGGTGGGGGCGGCGGGGCTGGTGGCCGCCGGGCCCGACGATCAGGGGGCGACGGGAGGTGGTGGCGCGCTGGTGACGACCTGGGGTGCGGCGGACGACATCGCCGGCGGGACGTTGAGCGACATGACGGTGCGGAACGTGCTGCGGACGTCCGTCGGCGGGGAGGATCTGCGGATCCGGATCTCCAACGCGAACGGGGACCAGCCGCTGGTGTCGGACTCGGTGTACGTCGGGCGGCAGGACAGCGGCGCGAGCGTGGTGCCCGGGACGAGCCGGCGGCTGACGTTCGGCGGCAGCACGACGGTGACGATCCCGCCGGGCGCGATGGCGATCAGCGATCCGCTGCCGGGCGCGGTGCCGGCGCTGACCAAGCTGACGGTCAGCCTGCACGTGGTCGGGACGACGGGTGTGATCACCGCGCACAACCGGGCGATGCAGCACAGCTACAAGTCGACGTCCGGCGATCACGCGGCCGACGAGTCGAGTACGGCATACCAGACGGAGTCTTCGGCTTGGTTCTTCCTGAACGCCGCGATCGTCGAGGCGCCGCGGCCGGTGCAGACCGTCGCGACGCTCGGCGACTCGATCACGTCGTCGGTCGGTTCGACGATCGACACCGACCGGCGATGGCCGGACGTCCTCGCCGCCCGGTACGCGCAGCTGCCCGAACCGCGGCGGCTCGCGATCTCGAACGAGGGCATCTCGGGGAACCGGGTGCTCGGCGGGGTCGCCAAGGCGGGCAGCGCCGGGGCGAGTGCGCTGGCCCGGCTGGACAAGGATGTGCTGACGAAGCCCGGTGTACGGACGGTGCTGGTGCTGGAGGGGATCAACGACATCTACGCCGGGGCGACGACCGAACAGCTGATCGCCGGTTACCGGCAGCTGATCACGCGGGTGCACGCGTCCGGCCGGTGCATCGTGGGCGGGACGCTGACGCCGATGGGCAGCTCGTTCGTCTACACGCCGGAGAAGGAGGCGATCCGGCAGGCGGTGAACGCATTCATCCGCAGCAGCGGTGAGTTCGACGGGGTGGCCGACTTCGATGCCGCCACCCGTGACCCCGCCGACCCGTCGCGCCTCGCGGCGGCGTACGACGGCGGCGACGGCCTGCACCCCAACGACGCGGGAAGTGCGGCCATGGGCAACGCCCCCACCCTCGACTCGCTCCGCTGTCAGTAGCCGGAACCGGGTGCACCGCCGCTCGGGCGGTGCACCCGGATTCCTTTACTTCTCGCCCTTGATGGCGAGGGCTTGTTCCAGTTCGTCTCGGATGGCGTCGGCACCGGACTTGCGGTAGTTGGTGACGGCTTCGTCCCAAGCGGAGAGGTCGGCGCGGCCGAGTTGGATGTCCTTGGTGAGGGCGTCCATGCGGGTGTCGAGAACCTTGCCCTTGGTGGACTGGGTGGGTGAGTAGAGGCCGTACGCCGGCGGCAGGATCGCTGTCGGGAGGACGGCTTTCAGGTGGTTGTACGCCATGTCGACGGCCTCGGGATGCCCGGGGAAGTACGCGGGGTACGGACCGTCGGCCAGGTACTGGACCGGGAACTCGCCGAGGCACACCTCGCTCCCGCCGTCCTTGGTCAGCTGCGGATCGGTCCCGTTCAGCGTGTAGTGCCGCCCGGGCAGGCCGAACTTACGGAACAGGTACTCCTCGGTCCCGAACGGCGCCGCGAACCAGTTCAGGATCCGCAGCAGCGCCCTTATCCGCTCCGGCGAGCTCGGCCGGATCGCGGCGATCGAGTTGTTCGGCGAGCCGAGCAGCACCCGTCCGACCTGCCCGTCGTCGGACCGCGGCACCGGGATCGCGATGCTGAAGTTCTTGTTCGTCGCGCGCCGGTAGAAGCTCTGGATCGACGAGTACGTGTCCTGCGTCATCACCGCGGAGCCCTGTGTGAACCAGACCTTCTGGTTGTTCTTCGCGACCCCATCCGGATGGATCAGGCCGTCCTTCACCATCTGCCGGGTGATCGCCAGCATCTCCTTGTGCTCCGGCAGTTCCCGGCTGTGCACGAGCTTCCCGTCGCGCACCTCCCACCCGTTCGGCAACCGAAGCATCGCGCTGACCGCCGCCGTCGGCGGTACGGCGAAACCCCACCGGTTCTTCTTGCCGTCGGTGACGGCCTTCGCCACCTTCACCAGCTCGTCGATGGTCGGCGACCCGATCTCGACGCCGAACTGGTCGAGCAGGTCCTGCCGGACCAGCAGGGTGTTCGTCGACATCACGCCGCGCTGAATCGGCACGGCCCGGATACCGCCCGAGAACACACAGCCCCGCCACGACGCCTGCGGCGCGTTCGCCAGGAACGGGTACTCGAGGATCGCGTCCCCGGACAGGTACTCGGTCAGGTCCTGCGCCCGCGCCTCCAGGAACTGCGGCAGGTAGGCGAACCCGCCGTCCACGTTGAACAGGTCGCCCAGCGTGTCACCGGCCACCGCGGTGGCGAACTTGTTCGGGTAGTCGGCCGCCGCCGTGATGGTCAGTTCCAGCGGCGACCCGAGCCGCCGGTTCAGTTCCTGCCAGTACGGATTGCGGTCGGCCGTCGGCGGGATCGGGTTCGACGTCAGCGTCGAGCCGACCACGTCGCTCCCGTCGCCCGGCGTGCCGCTGGTCACCTTCGTCGGGTTCGCCGGGAAGCGGTAGAAGCAGTCCGGCATCAGCGGGTGACTGCGCGGCAGGTCCGGCTTGGGGCCGTCGAAGCGTTTGTACGTCGGGAGCGCGACCGGCTTGTTCAGCGCTGCGATGTCGGTGGACCGGGTCACCGTCGAGCACCCGGTCACGCCGACCGCCGCGGCGGCCAGCGATCCGCCGAGGAACGCCCTTCTGCTGAACGTCATCCCTTCACCGCCCCGGTCAGCATGCCCTTGGCGAAGTGCCGTTGCAGGAACGGGTACACGATCAGGATCGGTACCAGCGACACCACCAGGATCGCCATCTGGATCGACTCCTGCGGCGGCAGCTGGTCGGCCGCCGCGCCGCCGAGATCACCGCTGCTCAGCTCGGTGTTGTTGACGACGTACGTGCGCAGGACCAGCTGCAGCGGCCATTTCGCGGTGTCGTTGATGTAGAGCATCGCGTTGAAGAACGCGTTCCAGTAGCCGACCGCGTAGAACAGCCCGACCACCGCGAGCACAGCCCGGGACAGCGGGAGCACGATCGACCAGAAGATCCGGAAGTCGCCGGCGCCGTCGATCCGGGCCGAGTCGAGCACCGAGTCCGGGATGCCCATGAAGAACGAGCGCAGCACGATCACGTTGAAGCCGCTGATCGCCGTCGGCAGGATCAGCGCGAGCAACGAGTCGAGCAGCCCGAACTCCTTCACCACCAGGTAGTTCGGGATCAGGCCCGGGCTGAACAGCAGGCTGAACAGCACGATCATCAGGATCGGCTTCTGCCCGAACGAGCCCGGCCGGCTGAGCGAGTACGCCAGCATCGTGGACCCAGCCAGGCTGATCAGCGTGCCGCCGGTGGCGATGACCACGCTGACCAGCAAGGCCCGCTGGACGACGCCGCCGTTGAAGATCGATTTGTACGCGTCCAGGTTGAGGCCGTCCGGCCAGAGCACGAACCCGCCGGAGTTGGTGACGTGTTCCTGGCTGGCGATGCTGGTCGCGATCACACCGATGAACGGGATGATGACGACCGCGCAGCAGATCAGCAGCACGACGCCCTTCACCGCCCGCGTGGGCGCCCCGGGACCGTCGTCGATCCCCTTCGTCTGTACGAGACTCATTTCTTGTACACCCCCGCTTCGCCGAAGATGTGGGCGATCTTGTTGGCGCCGATCACCAGGGCGACGCCGACCAGGCCCTTCACGAGTCCCACCGCGGCGGAGACGCCCCATTGGCCGGCCAGTACGCCGTTGTTGTAGACGTAGGTGTCGAGGACCTCACTCGCCGGTCTCCCGACCAGGTTCTGCTGCAGGATGATCTGCTCGAAGCCGACGGTCAGCGAGTCGCCGAGCCGCAGGATCAGCAGCAGGATGATCAGGCCGCGGATCCCGGGCACCGTGACGTGCCACAGTTGCCGCCAGCGGGAGGCGCCGTCGACGCGGGCCGCCTCGTACAACCCGGGATCGATCTGGGTCAGCGCGGCCAGGAACAGGATCGTCCCCCAGCCGGTGTCCTTCCAGATCACCTGGCTGGTCAGCAGCGCGATGAAGCCGTCCGGGTTGCCGAGGAAGTCGATCGTGCCCATCCCGTGCTCGCGGAGGAAGTTGTTGATCAGGCCGCTGCCGCCGAGGATCTGCTGGAAGATCGCGATCACGATCACCCAGGACAGGAAGTGCGGCAGGTACAGGACCGATTGCACGACCCGCTTGATCCGCTCGGACAGCAGACTGTTCAGCAGTAGCGCCAGCGCGATCGGCGCCGGGAACACGAAGATCACCTGGACGAGCGTGATCAGCAGCGTGTTCTTGAGCGCGTTCAGGAACTCCGGGTCGCCGTTGAAGATCACCGCGAAGTTGTCCAGCCCGACCCACGCGCTGCGGCCGAGCGGCACGAACGGCAGGTACTCCTGGAACGCGATCAGGTTCCCGAGCAGCGGCAGGTAGTGGAACGCCAGCAGCAGCGCCAGGCCGGGCAGGGCCATCAGCAGCAGGATCTTGTCCCGGCGGGCCCGCGCCCACCAGGACAGCGGTTTGCCGCTCGCGGTGAGCCGGGGCGGCGCGGACCTACTGTCCGTAGCCGCGCCCGGCGGTCCGGAGCCGGTCGGTTCGCCGGCCGTGGTCTGCCGGCTGGGGATTCGGTCTGTTTGAGCCACGCGACACTCCCAGGGTCGTCGCCCCCCACGGTGGAGAGCGCTTTCCGTTCTCCTGTGTTCGACTGTGTCGCGTCTTGGGGAGTCGCGCAGCTTTGGTCGGAGTGTCTGGCCGAAACCGGCTCAGCCGCGGTGGTGCCAGCGGGTCTCGGCGGCGCCGCGGCGGGCGAGATGTTCGAGGTGGGCGCGGGCCATCCGCACGGTCTGCAGGTTGATACCGCCGTACGCCCCCAGCTCGGTACCGATGGCGTCGGCCAGGTTACGGACAGTCAGCGAACCGGTGCTTCTGAGCAGCCGGGCGGTGAGTTCGTCGACGCCGGCGACCCACTCGAGGCTCTCCTCGATGAGCTTCCGGCCGGCGGTCGCGTCCATCGCGTCGCCGTGCGACGGTACGAGCGCGTCGAAGTCGAGCTCCAGGAGCCGGGTCAGCCCGTTCGTGTACCGCGTGACGTCGGTGTAGAGCGGCGCCAGCCAGACCGAGCTGTCGAGGTACGGCCGGCCGCGGCCCTGCACGTCGTCGAAGGTGAACAGGGTCCGCGAGGTCTCGTCGAGTACGGCGATGTGCCCGGGACTGTGGCCGCTGGTCGTGATCACCTGCAACGGCCGCTCACCGGGCAGGCGATCGCCGTCGCGCAGCAGGAGGTCGATCCGGACCCGGTCGTCCAGCATCTCCAGCAGCTCGGTCCGCTCGGCCTCCGAGAGGTCCAGCGCGTCCGGATCCGAACCCCACAGCTCGGTCAGCAACCGCTCGTTGTCCTCCAGCCACCCGGCCTCCAGCGCGGGCGCCGCGAACCGGGCCCCGCTGTGCTTGCGCAGTACGGCGTTGCCGCCCATGTGATCGGGGTGCGCGTGGCTGTTGACGACCAGGGTGAGGTCCGACAGCCCGAGGCCCAGTTCCGCGAGCTCGGGCGCCGTCGTCGACTCTGGAGTCGACGCGATGCCCGCGTCCAGCAGCACCAGCTCGGAGCCGGCGTCGATCACGTGCAGCCAGAGCGGCAGTCCGCACACATGCGGGTAGTCGGTCGCCAACTGATGGATCCCCGGTGCGATCTCGCTAGGCATGGTTCACCGTCCTTCGAAGATTCCGGTCCGCCGTTCCGCGAAGGCCGCTCGGCCTTCGGCGGCGTCGTGGGTGCCGAGGGCAACCGCCTGCAGCTCGCGCTCGTACTGGATGGCGGCCTCCAGCCCCATCGACCAGGCTGCACGCAGGTTCGCCTTCGCCGCGGCGGCCGCGACCGGCGGGCGGGCGGCGATCCGGTGCGCCAGCTCGGTGGCTGTCGGCAACAGGTCGTCCGGGGCCACGATCTTGCTGACCAGGCCGATCCGCAGCGCCTCGACGGCGTCGATCGGATCGCCGGTGAGCAACATCGTCGCCGCGTCGCCGGCCGGCACCGAGGCGGCGAGCAGGGCCGTCACTCCCCCGCCGCCGATCCAGCCGAGCTTGATCTCGGCCGCCGCGAAGCTCGCGGCCGACGAGGCCAGCCGGATGTCGCACGACAGCGCGAGCTCCAGCCCGCCGCCGTACGCGTACCCGTTGACCGCCGCGATCACCGGCGTCCGCAACGAGCGCAGCGCGTCGCAGTAGTCGCGCCGGTTCCGGAAGTGCCACGGGCCGTCGTACCGGTCGAGCTCGCCGATGTCGCTGCCGACCGAGAAGGCCCGCTCGCCGGCGCCGGTCACCACGACCGCACGGATCGACGGGTCCTCGTCGATGCGCGGGATGAGCTCGAGCAGCTCGGCGCTCATCGACCGGGTGGCCGCGTTCAGCTTCGCGGGCCGGTCGAGCGTGAGCACGCCGACGTACCCGTCCTGGTCGAAGCGGATCCGGCCGCCGTCCCCCGAGCCGCTAGCCATTGCGCACCTTCTTGAAGTCGTCCTCGATCCGGTTGACCGCCGCGTCGAGGTCGTCGTCGTTGCCGAGCAGCTCCCGCACCCGCTCGGACAGCTCGTCCTGGAACCCGATCCAGCCGTCGAACCGCGGCCGGACGTACGACGTCCGCACGGTCTCGAGCGTGGCGGAGTAGTGCCCGTTCCACGCCTGGTCCACCTCCGGCGACTCCCACACGGCGGTAGTCGCCGACTGTCCACCCACCGCGGACAGCTCCAGCTGCGTCTGTACGTCGAGCAGACCGCGCACGTACTTCGTCACGGCAAGCACCTTCGAGTACGCCCGCGGCGTCACCGCCAGTCCGGTCCCACCGAGCGTGCCGTTCCCCGACGAGTCCTGCTCGAACAGCCGAGGCGCAGCCGACCAGGCGAGCGTGTGTCCGTAGTAGGCGTAGCTGTAAACCAGCGGACAGCACTCAGCCTCCCCAGCCACCAGCAACTCGTGAATGCCGATCGGGTCCAGGTCGGCCGCACTCTGATCACTGCGTCGCCACACCGCACGCAACAACTCCAAAGCCGCAACGGCACGTTGCCTGTCCAGCAGCGTGTGTCCACTGCGGTCTCCTGCAAGACCCAGCAGCATCAACCCCGCATGTGGGCCTGCGACACACAGGACGACACCGGACAGCCGCAGTACGTCGGACCAGCCTGCAGGCGGGGTAGCGAGGTCCGGCCGGTACACACACGTTTGGGTCGCAGCATCCAGCGGCAACGCCCATCCATGCCCCTCCAGCTGATAACTCGACCACGTCGGCGGCACGGCCCGCGACTCCCACAACGCCAGGTCGTCGGGCGAGAACACGTCCTCCACCGGCAGTACGGCGCCTGCCTCGATCGCCGCGCCCAGTCCCGGGTGGTCGATCACCAGCAGGTCGTACTGCCCGGCCAGCTCCACCAACGGAGTCGACTCGAACCCGGACAGCGGCTGCCGGTCCCACTCGACCTGGACCTCCGGGTGGGTGAACACCTCCAGCGGCCGATAACCCCGAGGGTGGTCCCAGGTCAGTCCGCGCAATGCCACCGTCACGGCGCGACCACCGCGCCCGACTCCAGCAACGCCTGCCGCCTCGCCGGTGAGACGCCAAGCTCCGACAACAACTCGTCGGTGTGCTCACCGACCAGCGGAGCAGGCCGGTGTACCTCGGCAGGTGTCCGGCTGAAGCGGTACGGGAATCCCGGTGTCGTCACGGTGCCCTCGGTCGGGTGCTCGTACGTCACGAACGACTCGTTGTGCAGCACCTGCGGGTCCGTGCGCAGGTCGTCGTACGACAGCACCGGACCGCACCACACGCCACGCTCACGCAGCTTGAGCATCCAGTGCTCGGTGGACTCGCGTCGCAGCGCTGTCGACACCGCGGCAGCGATCTCGTCGCGGCGGGCGAACCCGTCGCGCTCCGCGTCCAGTCCGGCCAGCTGTGGCGCGTCCAGCACCTCCGCCAGCACCGGCAGGTTCGCGAACGCCAACGAGATGTACCCGTCGGCAGTCGTGAAGATCCCGTACGGCGCACGAATGTAGCTGTGCGCGTGGACCTCCTCGGAGCGCGTCTGCGGTACGCCGCCGACGGTGTGCACCGACAGCTCCTGCATCTGCAGGGCGATCACCGCGTCCAGCATGTTCACCTGGACGAGCTGCCCCTCGCCGGTACGCTCCCGATGCAGCAGCGCGGCCAGCACACCTTCGAACGCGCTGTACGCCGTGACCGCGTCGGCCAGGAAGTACGGCGCCGCGACGGGCGGCTCGTCAGGGCGGCCAGAGCTGAACAATGCACCGCTCATCGCTTGCACCAGCAGGTCTTGTCCGGGCCACTCGGCGTACGGTCCGCTCTCGCCGTACCCGGAGATCGAGACGTAGACCAGTGAGGGCTTCAGTGCGCGCAGCGTGTCGTAGTCGACGCCGAGACGGGCTGCTACGCCGGGCCGGTAGTTCTGGAGGAACACGTCCGACGTGCGCACCAGCTCGTACAAGAGCTCGCGGCCCTCTTCGGACTTGAGGTCGACGGCCAGACTGCGCTTGTTGCGGTTCAGCGACAGGAAGGACGCGTTGACCTCGTTGCCCGCGGCGCCGCCGGCGGACGTGTGCCGCTGCCACTCACCGGTCACCGGCTCGACCTTGACCACGTCCGCGCCGAGGTCGCCGAGCCGCATCGCCGCCAGCGGACCGGCCATCGCCACCGACAGGTCGAGAACCCGGTAACCGCCCAGGATGTTCATTGCGCCGTCCATCCCGCGTCGACCGGCAGGACCGCGCCGGTGACGAACGAGGCGTCGTCGCTGGCCAGGAACGCGATCGCGGCGGCCACCTCCGACGGCTGCCCGATCCGGCCGAGCGCGTGGTGCCGCTCGACCATGGCCTGCATGGCGCCCGGGTCGTCCTCGCCGCCGACCTTTCCGTTGCGGATCAGCGGGGTGTCGATGAGGCCGGGCGCCACGCAGTTCGCGCGGACGCCGGCGCGACCGTGGTCGAGGGCCATCGCGCGGGTCAGGTTCTCGACGCCGGCCTTCGCCGCGCAGTACGCCGACCTGTTCCGCTCGCCGACCGTGCCGATCGCGGACGAGATCGTCACGATCACCCCGCCGCCCTGCGCGATGAACCGCGGCAGGACGGCCCGGCACGAGTTGTAGACGCCGGTCAGGTCGACGTCCAGAATCGTCCGCCACTCGTCGGGCGAGGTGTTCGGAACGGTGTCGCAGGCATCCACGCCAGCAGCACTCACCAGCACATCAACCCGCTCGAGCCCCGAGACCACCTCCACCGTCCGCTCGAGATCCGTCACATCGAGCTCGAACGCCTGCCCACCGATGTCGGCGGCCAGTTCCTGAGCGGCCGCGCGGTTGCGGTCGCAGATGATCACCTCGCCGCCCTCGGCGGCGATGCGGTGGGCGGTGGCCGCGCCGATCCCGGAGGCGGCTCCGGTGATCAGCGCGACCTTGCCCTTGAACCTTTCGGTATCCATAGCTGTTCTAGAACTCTCTAGGGCTTCTCGTAGGGGAAGGACGGCAGCACGCCGATCTGGTCGTACTGCATCTTGGAGTCGTCGAAGCCGGCCTCCCAGCTGACGTTCGCGAACGTGTCGCACGGTCCCGCGGACGGCCCGTGGTACGGGTCGCTCTCGGTGTTGGTGACCTTGATGTCGGAGAACGCGAACCCGCAGCCGCCGAAGTCCATGTGCACGCCGTACGGCTTGGCGTCCGGCATCGACGGATCCGCGTTCGCGTCGTCGATGACCAGCTGGGAGACGGACGCGTCCGGCGTGTACGGCGGCTCGTTGCGGACGCCGTACGCGTAGAACGGACCGGTGTCGCCGCTGTCCTGCGCGAGGTGCGAGAGCCGGACGAACGTGACGGTGTTGCCGCCGGTGTAGTTGTCCGCGTTCGGGATCTCCGGCCGGGACTCGATGCTGATGCCGTACCGGGCGCCGTGCTCGACGACGGTGTGGCTCACCTCGTTGCCGCCGCTGTTCATGATCTCGACGCCGGCCGAGTCACCCGGCACCAGCTCACCGATGTGATGGATGTAGTTGTTGGTGAACGTGTTGCCGTGGGCAACGTCGCCTTCGCCGGGCCAGCCGCCCTCGATCTTGATGCCGTCGTTGCCGAGGTGCTCGAGCAGGCTGTCCGAGACCGTGGTCTGCTCGTTCGCGAACAGCAGCTCGATCGCGGTGAACCCGGTCTGCTGGATGTGCAGCCTGGTGAGCTTCACGCCGCGGGTGTTCGTGAGCGTGATCGCGCCCCACCGGTTCCGCGGCAGCTCGATCTGGGTGTCGTACTTCGGATACTTGTGCTTGACCCCGGAGTCACCCGTCCCGTTCCAGCCGTACCGGTACCAGTCCATGAAGTCGGTGTGCTGGATCGTCAGGCCGTCGAGCGTCAGGTTCTCGACCCGCCGGTTCGGCGACGCGCCCTCCAGCGAGAACACCTGGGTCTGCGTCGGCCGGTAGACCGTGACGCCGTCCATCGTCCCGCCGGCGGGCTTGTAGTACAGCGTCTTCGCCGGGTAGTCCAGGTAGTACTCGCCGGCCTGGTCGAGGAGGCTCAGCGAGTTCTGCACGTAGTATCGCGAGCCGCCGCCGGAGTTGATGAAGCCGTACCGCGCCGGGTAGACCAGCGTGGTCCGCTTCTTGGTGAAGTTGATGTCGAGCATCGGGATGGTGTCGGTGAACCACGACCAGGAGCCGCCCGACCACACCGTCACCTGCGCCGGCCACGACGTACCGAGCCGCAGGTCCCAGGACGGGTCGATGTCGCCGCTGTTGAACCCGAGCTGGTCGCGGACCGCTTCCTTGGTCGGGTCGAACAGGATGGACCGCAGGTACGGCGCCCACTTGTCGTCGGCCGCCCGGTTCGGGTACCGGGCGGTCGTCGCCCGCTTGCCCTCGGCGTAAAGGCTGTAGAACGGCTGGCTGATGTCGACCGGCGCCTTGAAGATGCCGTCCTTGTACGGCGTCCACCCAGTCACCTCCCGCCCCGCCTCGAAGACCGCCTTGCCCGGACCGTCCGCGCTCCGGTAGGTCACTCCGGAGTCGCGGTCGTCGAAGCTGATCGTCTTGTCGACCTGGTACGTCCCGGCCTTCAGGTTCACCACCGGCGTGCACTCGGCGTGCGCCGTGATCCGCAGCGCGTCCCGCGCGTGCTCCACGGTCTTCCACGGCTTCCGCTCGGTCCCCGGGCCCTGGTCGTTGCCGTCCGGCGACACCCATTTGGAGCCACAGTCCTGCGTCGGCGCCGCGGTTCCCACGGCGGAGCCTGCGCCGACCACAGCCAGCGCAGCACCCACGACCACTCCCACGAGCAGCTTCATCGCGAGCTCACCGCCCCGCGACGTCGTACGGGAAGGACGGCAGTACGCCGATCTTGTCGTACTCCATCTTCGACGCGTCGAAGCCGGTCACCCAGTTGGCGTTCGTCACCTCGTTGCACTTGTACGACTGGTACTTGTCGTCGGTGACGGTACCGACCTCGACGTTGCTGAAGGCGAACCCGCAGCCGCCGGCGTCCATGTGCACACCGCGCGTTCCACCCGCGTCGGGCATCGACGGGTCCGGGATCACGTCCCCGACGACCAGCTGGTCGACCGTGTTCTGGACGGGGTGCGGCTCCTGGTTGTCGACGCCGTAGGTGTAGAACGCGCCCATGTCGCCGCTGTCCAGGCCGAGCTGCTCCAACCGGATGTACTTGAAGCTGTTGCCGGACGCGTACTGGTCGCCGTCCTTCACCTCGGGCCGGGACTCCAGGCTGATGCCGTAGCGCGCACCGTGCTTGACCTCGATGTTCGAGAGCGTGTTGTTGCCGGTGTCCATCAGCTCGACGCCGGCCGAGTCACCGGGGACCAGCTCGCCGATGTGGTCGATGAACACGTTCGAGATCGTGTGGTGGTTGCTCAGGTCGCCCTCACCCGGCCAGCCGCCCTCGACCTTGATGCCGTCGGCGCCGATGTTCTCCAGCAGGCTGTCGGTGATCCTGGTGTGATCGTTGGCGAACAGCAAGTAGATGCCGGTGAAGCCGGTGTCGGACAGGTGCATCCGGCTCAGGTCGATGTTGCTCGTGTTGGTCAGCGTGACCGCACCGAACCGGTTCCGCGGCATCTCGATCTGCCGGTCGTACTCCGGGTACTTGTGCTCGACACCGGCGTCACCACCGGCCACCCAGCCGTTGCGGTACCAGCTGACGAAGTCGGAGTACTGCACGCCCAGGCCGTCGAAGGTGACGTCGTGCAGCCGGTCCTGCGGCGACTTGCCGGCCAGGTTGAGCACGGTCTTCACCGTCGGCCGCAGCACCTTGACGCCGTCCATGGTGCCGGCGCGCGGCTTGTAGTAGACCTCACCGGCCTTGTTGTCGACGTAGTACTCCCCGGCCTGGTCCAGGAAGCTCAGCGAGTTCTGGAAGAAGTAGCGGGAGCCGCCGCGGCTGTTGACCATCGCGTAGCGGGTCCAGTACTTCAGCGTGGTCTGGGTCTTCTTGAAGTTGGTGTCCAGCAGCGGGATGGTGTCGGTGAACCACGACCAGGAGCCACCGGACCAGATCGTCACCGACGCCTGGCTCATGTCCCAGCTGGGGTCCCAGTCACCAGGCTTGCCCCACAGCCAGTTGTGGACGTCCATCTTGTCCTCTTGGTAGAGGATCGATGTCATGTACGGCGACCAGGTGTCGTCGCTGCCCCGGTTCGGGTAGCGGGCGTTCGTCGCGCGCTTGCCGTCCTCGAAGAGCGTGTAGAACGGCTTGGACGCGTCGAACTTGGCCTTGTAGATGCCGTTCTGGGTCGGGGTCCAGCCGGTGATCTCCTCGGCGCCCTGCAGCTGCGCCTTTCCGGGACCGTCGACGCTGCGGTACACGACGCGGTGGCCGTTCTTCCCGGAGTCCTGCTCGTTCAGGTCGATGGTGGACGCGACCGGGTAGTCGCCGGTCTTCAGGTTCACCGTGATGTCGCAGTTCATCCGGTCGTTGAGGCGCTTGTTCCGGATCTCGTCACGGGCCCGGGTGACCGTCTTCCACGGTTCCTTCTCGGTGCCCTTGGCGGCGTCGTCGCCGTTCGGCGCGACCCAGAAGGTGTTGCAGTCGACGGCACCGGCGGGCTGGGCGTTGAATTGGATGGCGGCGACCGTCACCAGGGCAGCCGCGACCACCCCGGCGCCGACGCTGAGCGTCGTACGCCTGGTTCTCTTGGACATGTTGGGCGGGGTCCTCTCGGGGGTCAGTGATTCCCGTTCTGGCTGCGCCAGTGCTCGTACTCGAGCCGGGTCTTCTCGTTCAGGGGGTAGTAGTCACGCAGCGGGGCGCCCTCGTCGATGCGGCGCCGGCTGAACTTCTCCCACTCGTCGTGCTCGGCGGCCGCCGCGATGACGGACTCGGCACGCCGGCGGGGTACGACGACCGCGCCGTCGTCGTCGGCGAGCACCAGGTCCCCCGGCAGCGTGAGGACGCCGCCGACCGCCACCGGGACGTTGTACGCCCACGGGAACAGTTCGGACTGGGACGCGTAGTGCGGGGTGGCTCCGGTGGACCAGATCGGGACGTCGAGCTCCGACACCCGCGGTACGTCGCGGATCCGGCCGTCGACGACGATGCCGGCTCCGCCGCGGAGCTTGAAGTAGCGGACCAGCATGTCGCCGAAGCAGCCCGTGGTGTGGCTGCCGTACGCCTGGACCACCAGGACGTCGCCGGGCTGGATCTCGTCGAGCACGGCCCACAGCGCCGTACTGCGCTCGATGTACTCCTGGGTCTGCCCGTCGGCGATGTCCTCACGCTGCGGCATGAACTGCAGGGTCAGCGCGCGGCCGACCACCTTCTTGCCGGGAAACATGCTGGTCGGACCGTCGACGAAGGTCCGGCGGATGCCCTGGTTGTGCAACCGGGCGCAGGCGGTGGCCGACCCGATCCCGGACAGCCGCGCGACCAGGTCGGGATCCGGCGCCGGCGGGGTGTCGCCGCGCACCGGCAGATCCCAGACCGGCGTCACCGGAGCTTGTTCCGTGCTGCTCATATGTCTCCTCGGTACTCGATCAGTCAAGCGCCAGATGTGCGGCGCGGTAGGTGTTTCTGGTCAGCCGCAGGTCCAGCCGGATGGTCCGGCCCGGCGGCATCGTCACTTCGAGTCTGTTGCTGCCGACAACGACCGTGCGCGTCCCCGGCTCCGGTGGCCGCGACGTGTACGCCGGGGACGGCCCGGGATACTCCCCGGTCGCGGTGGACACCGTCGCCTCGTCGATCCGGTCCGTGCCGAAGCTGCCGGCCTGCACGATCACGCGACGGGTCTGCGTCGCGGACAGGTTGACCAGCTGCAGACCGGTGCGGTCCGGCTCGACCGTGTCGACCAGCGCCGCCACGTCCGGCGGCAGTCCGGGCCGTCCGCGGTCGGCGTCCAGGTACAGGACACGCATCGGGAGCAGGCCGCCGTTGTAGAGCAGTTGCGGCGTACCTGTGGTCAGCTGCAGCAGCGCCTCGGTGGCGACCGGGTTGTGCCGCTGCCAGTGGTGGATGTTCATCTCGGCCGGGTCCACGGTGTCGACGGCCATCAGGTCCATCCGCCGCTGCACCTGCGACAGCGCGACGCCCAGCATCGCCTCCGGGTAGCCGGGGTTGTCGCCGGCCAGGTACGCGAGCCAGGGCGCCTCGTGACCGGCGTCCTCCTTGTTGCGGAAGTCGTGGACGGTCCGCCAGTCGTAGCCGCTGCGCTCCCGCAGCTGGACCAGCCGCTCGCGGTCGCCCGCTTCGAAGGACGCCTGCCACAACCACATCGGCAGTCCGAGCTGCGGCGGCTGGTAGTCGAACCAGCCGTCGTCGTTGTGCCGGTTCGGGATCAGCAGCGTCGGGTTGGCGCAGTCCTCGCCGAGCTCGGCCTCCCAGCGGTCGCGGATGCTCATCTCGGTGTCGTCGACAGCACCGCTGACGCCACGCTCGTACAGGTGGTCGAGCAGCTGCCGGGCGAAGTCCAGCCGCTTCTGATCACCCGTGAGTACGGCGCCGTTCAGCGCGGCGACGCAGGCGGCCGAGCCGACGCTGTACACGCCGTGCGGCCAGTTCCAGCCGTAGTTGCCGCCGTACCAGCGACCGTCGTGCAGTTCGCCGACGATGCCGTTCGGGCCGACGTTGTCGGGCAGCAGACCGCCGTTGGCCTTGGCCCGCTCCTCCCACGCGTCCAGGTACTCCAGGGTCCAGTCAGCGAACCGGTCGCTGTGGTCGTACAGCCAGGCGTTCGCGGTCAGCGTGGTCGCGGCCAGGTTGACTGCGGTGTCACCAGCACCGAGTCGGCGGATCATCTCCGCGCCCATCAGGTCCGCGTTGTCCTTCAGGTCGTCCCAGCCTGAGATGCCGGGCACACCGGACAGCGGGAGCCCGAAGACACGCATCCGCTCCTGGTTGGTGCCGAACGTCCGCCACTCGTCGTTGATCCCCCACCGTGGACCGCCGGCGCCGTTGTGCGGTGCACGGATCGTCCTGGTCGCGGGATCGTAGTTCCCGGTGGGCGAACCGGGGAGATACAGCTCGGCGAACCGGTACGCGCGTTCGCGGAACACCTCGTCGGTCGGATCCGCCGCACACAGCGAGTAGAAGAAGATCATCGACTCGCCGATGTGGAACCAGTCGTACCCGCGCTCGAACTCGTCGACCAGGAACCCCAGGTCGGTGAGCTGCCGGGTGACACCTTCCCAGTGCCACTTCGACACGTCGATCAGGTCGTCCGCGCCGCCCAGCTGGTAGAGCACCGGCCAGTTGACGAACGCCTCGTAGAAGTCGTCGGCGCCGTCCCGGCTCTGCATCGGGCCGGCGTACCGCAGGCCGCCGTCCGGCAGGCAGTAGCGTTCCCGGAACAGCCACCAGCCCTCGTCCATCACGTCGAACAGCCGGCGCTGCATGATCGCCCACGCGGGCGGCGTACCGATCGGGGTCTCGGCCAGGACCGTTGTCTGCGTGGAATTCTTCGGGGTCATCCCTTGGTCGCTCCCGCGGTCAGGCCGCTGATCACGTGCCGCTGGAGCAGCACGAAGACCACCAGCAACGGAGCCACTGCGAGCAGCAGCGTCGGGAACACCACCGTGTAGTCGGTGGAGTACTGGCTGACGGCGGCGTACACACCGGTCGTCACGGTGTAGAGGCCGCTGCCGGGGCCGAGGATGATCTGCGGGTTCACGAAGTCGTTCCACACCGAGAAGGTGTTCAGGATGACCATCGTGACCACGGCCGGTTTCATCAGCGGGAACACGATCGACCAGAACACCCGGTGCTTGCCGGCGCCGTCGACCGCGGCCGCCTCGTCGAGGCTGGCCGGGATCGTCATGATGTACCCGGCGTACAGGAAGATCGAGAACGGCAGCGTCAGCGTGGTCTCGAACAGCACGAACCCGGGGATCGTCCCCATCAGCCCGAGGAACTTCAGCGTGTAGACGACCGGGATCACCAGCACCTGGCTGGGGATGAACGTCCCGGCGACGAACAGCAGCAGGAGCATCCGGTACCGGCGTTCGCTGCGCCGGGCGATCACGTACGACACCGGGCCGGCCAGCGCCACGGACAGCACGTTCACGGACACCACGAACAGGATCGTGACGGCGTACCCCTTGAGGATGTTGAAGTCCGGGTTCGTCGCGGCCTTCCGCAGGTACTCCGTGCTCAGCTGGTCCGGCGACAGCGAGAACGGGTGCGCCAGGATGTCCTGCTGCGACTTGAATGCGCTGACGACCAGCAGGTACATCGGCACCAGCATCAGCACGCTGGTCACCACCAGGAACGCGACCCGTCCCCAGCCCTTGGTCTTCCACGGCTTGAACTGCACAGTGGCCACCCGAGGCATCCGGAGCGCGCTCATGCCTGCACCCCTTGGTCAGCACGCGCCCGGAGCCGGGCGACGGTCAGAGCAAGTCCAGCCGTGATGACCATCAGTACGACGCTCTGCGCCGAGCCGAAGCCGAGCGCGTTGTTGTGGAACGAGTCCCAGAGGATCAGGTACGCCGCGGTCTGCGTGGACCCGGCCGGGCCGCCACCCGTCAGCGACACCACCAGGTCGTACGTCTTCAGCAGCGTGACCAGCGACAGCACCAGGTTCACCGTGACGACAGGCGCCAGTGCGGGCAGTGTGACGTTGAAGAACGTCTGCCTGGTGGTTGCACCGTCGATCCGGGCAGCCTCGAGCAGGTCCTTCGACACCGTCTGCAGACCGGCTAGGTAGAGCACGACGTTCACACCGAACCCAGCCCAGACCAGTACGGCGATAAGACTCGCGAGAGCCCATTTCGGGTCAGACAGGAACGGTAGGACCTCAGCACCCTTCGAGGTGAGCCAGCCGTTCACGACACCCGACGTACCGAGCACTGCGCTCCACAGGAAGCCGACGACCAGTGCGCTCAGCACGTGCGGGTAGAACAGCACGATGCGGAAGAACGCGTTCAGCCGGGAGGCACCGTTCACCAGCAGCGCGAAGCCGAGCCCGAACACGCTGAGCAGGACCGTGCCGACCGCGGCGATCAGCAGCGTCACCCAGCCCGCGCGGATCGCCTCGGCACTGTGCGTCAGGTTGACGTAGTTCTTGAGGCCGACGAACGCCGGGTTCGCGCTGTACCCGTCCCAGTCGGTCAGGCTGAGGTAGAGCGACAGACAGACCGGGACGACCAGCATGACGACGAACAGCGCCAGGGCGGGGCCGACCATACTGAGGGTGGTCAGACGGGCTCTCACGATTTCGAGCCCATCCAGCTGTCGATGCGGGCGGCGACGTCCTTCGCGCTCTTCCCCGTGTAGAGGCTCTGGACCGCCTTGTTCCACTCGCCGTTGAAGCCCTGCGGCAGCGTGTTCGCGCCGTACCCCTCACCCTGGGCGACCTGCTTCGGCGCCTGGTCGAGGATGTCCTGCACTTGCTTGCCGAGCGGCGACAGCTTCTCGGTGTAGCCCTTGCGGAAGTTGCCGTCCTGCGCGAGCTGGCTCTGGACCGCGGTCTTGTCGGTGACCAGCCACTGCACCAGCTTGACCGAGAGGTCGCGCTGCTTGGTCGACTTCAGCACCATGTACGGCGCGGCCATCGTGACACCCTGCGGGCCGGGCGACGGCTGTCCCTTCTCGGTGGGGGCCGCGAACACACCCAGGTCGAACGTGGGCTTCGCGTCGTCGGCGGTCCGGACGAACCAGCTGCCCATGACATACATACCGGCCTTGCCGGACAGGAAGTTGGTCTGTGCGCCGACGTCCTTCAGCCCCAGCGCGTTCTTGTCGACGTACCCGTTCTTGATCCACGACTGGTAGCGCTCCAGCAGCGGCAGCATCGTCTCGCCGACCTTGGCCTGCTTGGAGTTGATCTGCTGGTACCAGTCCGGGTGCTCGGTCGCGATAGACGGGTCACTGAGCTGCAGCAGCTGCAAGCCGGTCACGTAGTCGCCGGCCGTCTGCAGCGGCAGGTAGCCGGCGGCCTTCAGCTTGCCCATCGCGGCAGTCAGCTCGTCCAGGTCCTTCGGCGGCGCGCTGATACCGGCCTTGGCGAAGGCGTCCTTGTTGTAGAACACCAGCGACTGCGCCTGCTGGCCGACGCCGACCGTGTACACCTTGCCGTCCAGCGAGGCCTGCTCCACCAGCGGCGTGTCCTTGGTCCAGGCCTGGTCGGTCAGATCGAGCATCTGCGGCGCCAGCACCTTGTCGGCCATCAGCGTCTCGACGACATCCGGCGCGTTGCCGGCCGCGAGCAACTGCGGCAGCGTGTCCTTCACACCCGACCCGGTCGGCGCCTCGATCTTCACGTCGACGCCCGGGTTGGCGTCCTCGAAGGGCTTGACCAGCCCCTCCCAGTAGCTCTTGGTGAGGTTGGGGGTGATGTTGACCAGCATCCGGACTTCGCCGGTGCTGTCACCAGCAGCACCCTTGTCGTCGCTGAAGCCGCCACCGCAGCCCGCCGCGCCCACCAGGATCACAACGGATGTCAGCAGGCCGAGCTTGCGCCCTGGTTTGCGTGCCGAACGAGCCATTTCCGGGTCCTCTCCAGATCGTCCCGGCGTCGGGGGCGGCCGGGCGTCGTTATCGAGTGACGATGCAGAGCGCCGCGCCGAAGTGTCAACGTTTACGCGACAAAGTGGACGCCGTGAGTCAGAAGTCCGCGCTATATAGGGTTGGCAGAACACTGTGAACGGGGTCACCATGCAGCCATGCCCGATGCCGGAAGACCGAAGTCGCCGCTGACCCTGTCGGTGGCCGAGCGGACCGCGCTCAGCCAGCTCGCCGCCGCGCCGCGGACCACCGACGCCATGCGGCTGCGCGCCAGGATCGTGCTGGCCAGCGCCGAGGGACGGTCGAACAAGGCGGTCGCGGACCTGCTCGAGGTCACCCCCGGCACGGTCGGCAAGTGGCGTCGCCGCTTCCTCCGGATGGGCATGGCCGGCCTCGACGACGGGATGCGCAGCGGACGGCCGCGAATGGTCGACCGGGTGCAGCTGGGCGCTGTCGCGGCAACATCGATGGCCGATTCCGGACATCGGCCCTCGACGCGCGAACTGGCGGCGGCGTACGGCGTCTCGCAGTCGACGGTCGCGCGGCGCCGCCGGGAGGAGGTCCAGCACTACCGCTCCGGTGCTGGAATCGTCCTGGGTGCCGGCCGTCCCGCTCCGCCCGTCCCCAGTGACCCTGAGTTGCTGTCCGACCGGGTGTACGAAGCGATCCGCGGCTGGATACTGTCCGGCGAGCTCGCGCCCGGGATGCGGGTCGTCGAGTCCGAGATCGCGCGGGTGCTCGGGACCAGCCAGACCCCGGCCCGTGAAGCCGTACGGCGGTTGGCGCACGAGGGGCTCGTCACGTACCGGCCGCGGCTGGGCAACTTCGTCACCGAGATCTCGCAGGTCGAGGCCCGGGAGGCGCGCGAAGTCCGGGTGCTGCTGGAGTCCGCGGCGGCGCGGCGGGCGACCGGGCATGTGCCGCCGGAGGAGCTGGACCTGCTCCGGATCGAGATGCAGCGGATGATCGAGGCCGCCGGTCACCACGACATCGGCGCGTTCCGCGAGGCCGACCTGCGGTTCCACCGGCAGGTGCTGGCGACCAGCGGTAACTCGATGCTGCTCCGCGTGTGGCGGACGCTCGAGCCGGCCCTGTGGAGCCTGCAGGTGGTCTCGAACGCGATGTACGCCGGCGACTGGGGCCTGATGGCCCGCCGCCACCTCGACCTGATCGAGGTCCTCAACGGCACCGACCCCGAAGACTCCGCCCGCCTCTTCGCCGCCCACGCCCGCGGCGAAAGCTCCATCACCAGACCAGCCGGCCACCATGACTGAAGCCGCCTTGCTCGACGCCCACGTCCACGTCTGGAACCTGTCCCAGCAGGTCCTCCCGTGGCTGGACCCCGGCCACCCGCTCCGCCGCGACTTCTCCCTCGACCATCTCAGGGGTCAACCCCTCGGAGTGCCGGTTGACCCCCCGCCTTCTGGGTCCGCAACCGGCCAGCTCCGGGGTCAACCCCTGAGTTGGGCCGTGAGCGCGGTGCCCGACGCCGGGTCGAGTGTTCTGCTGGTGCAAGCTGACGCGGACCCGGCCGAGGTTGGTTACCTGCTGGCGTTGGCCCGGCGGGAATCGGCTGTGGTGGGGGTGGTGGGGTGGTTCGATCTGCTGGAGTTTCCGGATCGGGTGCCTGATGATCCGTTGCTGGTCGGGGTGCGTAGTCCGCCGCAGGACCAGAGCGATCCCGACCTGCTGACAGCTCCCGCGCACGTGCGCGGAGTGCGGGCCGCCGCCGACGCCGGCCTTGCCATCGATCTCCTGATCCGCCCCGCCGCCCTGATCGGCGCCGCCCGGCTCGCCACCGCCGTACCGGACGCCCGCCTGGTCCTCGACCACCTCGGCAACCCGACGACCGCCACCCCCGCGTGGCGCACCGGAATGCAGGCACTCGCCGAGTGCCCGAACGTCACCGTCAAGCTCTCCGGTACCGCCCATCTCGCGACCGACGACCTCCGCGCACTGGTCGACGTCGCCCTCGAACTCTTCGGCAGTGAACGGTTGCTGTTCGGCTCGGACTGGCCCGTGTGCACGCTGGCCGCCCCCCGCGCCGAGGTGATCCGCCGTACCACCGCACTGCTGCCACCCGCCACGCACAACGACGTGTTCCGTGGCACCGCCCAGCGCATCTACCGCCCCAGGGAGACCGCCCCATGACCGAATACACCCGGCGCCAGGTCCTCAAGACCGCCGGTGCCGCGGCCGGCACCGCAGTCGTCGCCGGCTCACTCACCCATCCCCTGTCCGCAGCCGCGACCACCGGCAGCGACACCAACCCCCTCAAGCTCTGGTACACCCAGCCCGCCACCGAGTGGCTCCAAGCACTTGCCATCGGCAACGGAAGGCTCGGCGCCATGGTGTACGGCGGGACCGCCACCGAGACGCTGCAGCTCAACGAGGACTCGATCTGGGCCGGCGGCCCGCACCAGTACGACGACCCGGTCGGCAAGGAGGTGCTGCCCGAGATCCGCCGGCTGATCGCCGAGGAGAAGTACCTCGACGCGCAGAACCTCGCCGACCAGCACTTCATGGGTCGCCCGACCGAGCAGATGCAGTACCAGCCGGTCGGCTACCTGTCGCTGACCTTCCCGGGCATCGACGCGACCGCGGTCACGGCGTACCGGCGCGAGCTCGACCTGACCACGGCGATCACGTCGGTCAGCTACGAGCACGCGGGCGTGCGCTACACCCGGGAGGTGTTCGTCAGCCATCCCGCGCAGGTGCTGGTGATGAAGCTGACCGCGAACCAGCGCGGCGCGCTCACCTTCGACGCGACGTACACCACCGAGCAGGCGGCGACACCCGCGGCGTACGACGAGCGCACGCTGGCACTCAACGGCATCAGCGGCGACGCCGAAGGTCTCAAAGGATCGGTCAAGTTCTGCGCGCTGCTTCGCGCCTTCGCCGACGGCGGCACCACGACGGTTGCTAACGGCAAGCTCTCGGTCGCCGGCGCGGACGAGGTCACGCTGCTGTTCTCGGTCGGCACCAGCTACCGCAACTACCTCGATGTCGGCGCTGACCAAGTCGCACGCGCGGCCGCGCCGCTGACGGCGGTCGGCCGCCCGGCGTACGGCGCACTCCGGCACGCACACGTGGACGACTACCAGCGCCTGTTCGGCCGTCTCGATCTGGACCTCGGTACGTCGGACTCGATCGCCCTGCCGACCGACCAGCGCATCATCGCGTTCCGCAACGGCGGCGACCCGCAACTGGCCGCGCTGTACTACCAGTTCGGCCGGTACCTGCTGATCTCCAGCTCCCGCACGCCGGGTCAGCCCGCGAACCTGCAGGGCATCTGGAGCTACAAGATGCTGCCCGAGTGGCAGTCCAAGTTCACCCTGAACATCAACTGCGAGATGAACTACTGGCCGGCCGGCCCGGCCAACCTCGCGGAGTGCTGGGACCCGCTGTTCCAGATGATCGGTGAGCTGTCGGAGTCCGGCGCGCGGACGGCGGCCGCCATGTACGACGCCCCGGGCTGGGTCGCGCATCACAACACCGACGGCTGGCGCGGCACCGCACCAGTGGACTTCGCGTACTACGGTGTCTGGCCGACCGGCGGTGCGTGGCTGTCGCTGCTGTTCTGGGAGCGGTACGAGTACACCGGCGACCTGGAGATGCTGCGGAAGTACTACCCGGTCCTGCGCGGCTCGGTGGAGTTCTTCCTCGACCAGCTGCAGACCGACGCGAAAACAGGCTGGCTGGTGACCAGCCCGTCGCACTCCCCCGAGCTCAAGCACCACGACTACGACAACGTCGGCGTGAGCATGTGCGCCGGGCCGACGATGGACACCGAGATCCTGCACGACCTCTTCAAGGTGTTCGGGCAGGCGACCGCGGTGCTCGGCGTCGACAGCGCGCTGGCCGCAGCCGCAGCGGAAGCACGGTCGAAGCTCGCGCCGATCCAGATCGGGTACCTCGGCCAGATCCAGGAATGGCTGATCGACTGGGAGGAGGCCGCACTGGAGACGAGTCGACATGTCTCACACCTGTGGGCCGTGTTCCCGAGCGACCAGGTGACACCCCGCCGTACGCCGGAGCTCGCCGACGCGGCCCGCAAGTCGCTGGAGCTCCGCGGGCCGGCCGTCACCGCCGGGTGGTCGCTGGCGTGGAAACTGAACCTGCGCGCGCGACTGCTCGAGCCGGACAACGCGTACAAGCACCTCACGCAGCTGCTGGGCCCCGGCCGGACCGCACCGAACCTGTTCGACCTGCACCCGCCGTTCCAGATCGACGGGAACTTCGGCGGCGTCTCCGGCCTCACCGAGATGATCATGCAGAGCCACTCCGGTGAGGTCGCGCTGCTGCCGTGTCTGCCGACGGCGTTCCCGACCGGGAGCATCCGGGGCATGCGCGCCCGCGGCGGCTTCGACCTGGAGTTCTCCTGGTCCGGCGGGAGGTTGGCCAAGGCGAAGATCCGGTCGCTGCTCGGCAACCGGCTGCGGCTGCGGACTGGCGCTCTGGTGGACGTGAAGTCGTCCGCCGGACCGGTCGCGTTCGCCAGGCCGGAGGACGGCGTGGTCGAGTTCCGCACTCGTCCCGGCATCGACTACTTCGTGGAGGTGCGCGCATGAACGCCCTGCGACTGACGATGCCGTTGCTGGCTGCCCTGCTCAGTGTCGGCGCCACCTCGCTGCCAACTGCCAGTACTACGCCCACTGAGCAGCAGACGACCGCTTGGCATGGCGGTGCGCTGCAGGGCGATACAGCCGGCCTGGTATCGCGCTCAGACCTCGTCCAAGAGGGCCCTGCCTGGCGTTACTACCAGGCGATGCCGCTTGGAAATGGTGTGCTCGGCGCCTCGGTCTGGGCCGAGAAGGGGTACAGCGCTCAGCTCAACCGCGTGGACACGTTCCCAGACCTCAAGTCCGCTGGACGCCTCGTCGTACCGGGGCTGGACTCGCTGATGCGTGCCGACGACTACAGCGGCCGGCTGTCGCTGTACGACGGCCAGGTCGTGCAGAGCGGCGGTGGAATGACCGCGCGGTCCTACGTGCGTGCCGACGCGGATCAGTTCGTTCTGGAAGTCACGGGAGCGGATCCGTCGCGGCCGCAGACTGCTGACCTGAAGTTGTGGGCCGGTCGTACGCCGGCGGTCAGCGCCGCGAACGGGATCGCCGCGCTGGCGGAGACGTTCCACGACGAGGCGTCCGGCAGCATCACCGGTGCGGTCGCCGCGCTGACCGCACAGGCCCAGGGCGTCACCGCGTCGGTGGTCGATCCGCTGACGGTGCGGCTGACGTTCCGTCCTCGGGCGGACGGCAGCTTCCGGCTCGTGGTCGGCGTACCGTCGTACCGCGGTGGTGAACTGCGCGCCGCCGCCCGGCGGGCAGTGGTCGAGACGCCCAGCCATCACCTCGACTGGTGGCACGCCTTCTGGGACAAGGCGGCGCCGATGCGGATCACGTCGGCCGACGGTTCCGGTGAGTACGTCGAGAACCTGCGGACGCTGCAGCTGTACACCATGGCCGCATCGATGCGCGGCAACGTACCGAGCACGCACGGCGCTGTCGTCCGGATGTTCTCGTCGTCCGGAGACCAGGCCGACTGGGCACAGGACTCGTACTGGCACTTCAACCTGCGGATGCTGGTGTCCGCGAACCTCGGCGCCGGCGTCGGCGAGCTCAACTCGCCGTACTTCAAGTTCTACCTGGACCGTGCCGAGCTGATGCGCGAGTGGACGCGGACGCACTGGATCGGCGGCGAGGGGCTCTGTCTGCCGGAGTTCATGCGGTACGACGGCACCGGTGACGGCTGTGACAACACACAGGAGCCCAGCTGGACGCGGAGGATCCTGACCAGTGGCCCTGAGCTGGTGAACAACATCTGGCAGCAGTACCGGTACACCGGCGACAAGGCCTTGCTGGACCGCGGCTATCCGCTGATGCGGGACGTGGCGCGGTTCTACCTGTCGGCCATGACGCCGGGCGCGGACGGCTACCTGCATCTGGAGCACGTGAACGCGCTGGAGGTGCAGTGGGACACCACTGACCCGGTGCCGGACCTGGCCGCGATGCGGGTGATCTTCCCGCTCGTCGCCGACCTGGCACAGACGCGTGGGGACACCGCGCTGGCCGCGCAGTTGCGGGACGCGGTGCGCAAGCTCCCGCCCTTCCGGACCGTCGAGCGCAACGGCGAGCAGGTGCTGGCGTGGTCCGGTACCGACGAGGCAGCCCACAACACGCAGAACCCGGAGATGGAGGCGCTCTGGCCGTGGGGCGTGTTCGACGAGACGTCCGAGTTGATGCAGGCGACGTACCGGCAGCGCGTGTACCCGCAGGACAAGGACTGGGGTATGGACGCGACCTGGGCCGCGCGACTCGGTCTGCCGGACGAGGTGAAACGGATGCTGCTGAAGGGCATCGCCGACTTCCAGATCTACCCGAACGGTTTCACCGTCCACCGCACCGGCCAGGAGGCGGTCCGCAACCACAGCTTCTACAACGAGTGGGGCGGTGTCCTGAGCACCGGCCTGCAGGAAGCCTTGGTTCAGTCGTACGACGGTGTTGTGCACGTCGCCCCGGCGTGGCCGCGGGACTGGGACGTCGCGGGGTCGGTGCAGATCGAGGGCGGCCACCGGATCAGCACCGAGGTGCACGACGGCGTACCGACGGTGGTCGGTATCCAGGCCGGCAGCCGGGAGACGCTGAAGGTGCGCAACCCGTGGCCAGGTCAGAAGGTTCGGGTGGTCGACGCTCAGGGGCGGGTCGTTGTCGGTGCCGGCTCGGCCGAGGTTCTGTCGGTCGCGGTCCTCCCGCACGCGTCGTACACGGTGGAGCGTGTCGACGTGCCGCTCTCGTCGCTCACCTATGCGCCATTGACCGGTCAGCCGGCTACCGCGGTCAAGACCGTGGGGAACCGGGTGCTGGGCGTCAAGAAGAGTGAGCCGCCGTTGGCGAGCGACCTGGTGTCCGTGGTGGCGCCGGAGAAGCTGTCCAACCTGGTGAAGGCGCAGGTCGGCGCACCGATCTATGTCGACCGCAGCTACACGGTCAGCGAACTGCCCGGTCAGTTGAACGGGCAGGCGTTGGTCCAGGGCGCCAACGACGACTCCAAGGCGACCACACCGCCGGACTATCTGAAGCTCAACCTGACCCGTCCGGCCACGGTCTACGTCGCCTTCGATCCACGCGGCGAGAATGTGTGGTGGCCGGCGTGGCTGTCCGATTTCACTCGCACCGGCGAGACCGTCGGCACCACGGACCAGCGCCTGATCCTCTTCAAACGCGACGTACCTGCCGGACAACTGACCCTCGGACCAAACTCCGGGGTGGCAGGCAAGGGCAATTCCACCTACGTCACGTTCGTGGTACCACGCTAGTCATGTTCAACCACGCCCCCGACGGCTACGACTGCCCGTTCTGCCGACTGGCCGCCGGGGGCGAGGACAGCCTCACGGCGCAGCACGACATCGTGCTGCGCCGCGAGCACGCCCTGGCCTTCGTAGCCTCCCGCTGGTGGCCCAATAACCAGGGCCACGTCCTGGTCGTCCCGACCGAACACCACGAGAACCTGTACGACCTACCAGCGCAGTCCGGCCACGCCGTCCACGACGTCGTCCGAGAGGTCGCAATCGCCATCCGCAGCACCTACGGGTGCGCCGGTGTCTCCACCCGCCAGCACAACGAGCCAGCCGGCTACCAAGACGCCTGGCACTACCACGTCCACGTCTTCCCGCGGTACCCCGGCGACAACCTCTACAACACCCGTCACCTGGAGGCGCCCGCGACCGCGGCGCAGCGCGCCCCGTACATCGAGCGCCTCGAGGCGTACTTCAGGTCCGCTGGAAGGTGAGGCTGAAGGTGTACGGCGCTACTTCCAGCTGGTGCTGAGGTGTGGCGGCCGGGCCGCAAGAGGCGGACCCGAGAGCGTTCTGGGCCAGGTCGAGGTTGAGGTAGATGTGGTCGCGCGGGACCAGGTCCGAGCGGTGGCGGGCGCGTTCCAGGTCCTCGGTGGTCCAGCGGCGCGCGGTCAGCTGGAAGTACGGCGCGCCGTCCACGCGCAGACCGTTGCCGCCAGCATCGGTCAGCTCGACCCAACGGACGTCGATCCGGGAGCCGTTCTCCTGCGGCACGACGTACGGCGTCTGCAGTTCGTCGACGGTGCCTGCGTACCGCCCGACACGAGCCGCCTCGCGACTGTCGGCGTACGCCTCCCCCGGACCACCGCCGTACCACTGCACATTCTCCAACGCCTTGGGCAACGTCATGCGTACGCCGACCCGCGGCCAGCTCCCGCAGCGCGGCGTGACGGCCGTGCCGCCCCACTCCCCCTCCGGCTGCACGTCAACGGTCAGCTGGAGGCGATGCTCGTCAGCAGTCCAGCGGTACGTCGTACGCACGCCGACGCCGAGCCCCTCAGGCGCCACGCGTGCACGCACGATCAGCTCGTTGTCCACCACTTCGACCGCATCCACGCGGTGCAGCAGCCGATCGAGCCCGGCCGCACGCCACTCCTGGGTGACACCGTTGCGCCCGCCCTGGCCGTTGTCGTTGTCCGTCGGTGCACGCCACAAGTCCAGCACCGGCCCGTCGACCACCTGACCGAACAACCGCGTCAGCCGACCAGTTCTACGGTCGAACTCGCCCCCACCGACCCTCAGCACCTCTCCCCTGTCCTCCACAGCAGCGGCCACCACAGGAACGGCAGCCGGTTGCTCCAGCACGAACTGCGCCCAAGCAACCTCATGCCCCGCCGCAGCCCACGCCTCGTCCTTCGCCAGCACGGCGCGCACAGTCAACACCTGCTCAGCCTGAGCAGGGGCAGGCAGAGCAAGCCGCAGCTCCGTCGACTCCCCCGGCGCGATGTGAGGAAGGTCCAGCCGGCCGGCGTCCACCTCGACGCCGTCCTCCGCCACCGACCACAGGAACTCCAGATCGTCCAAGCCCGTGAAGGTCCGGTGGTTGTGGACGACGAGCGGATCCGGCCCGGTGAAACGAACCGGTTCGATGACCTTCTTGTACTCGGTCAGACCCGGCGACGGGGTGCGGTCCGGGAACAGCAGGCCGTCGATGCAGAAGTTCATACCGTGGAGTCGCTCGCCGAAGTCGCCGCCGTACACATGGTCGGTTGCACCAGGCAACAGCAGGCCGTGGTCGATCCACTCCCAGAGGAAGCCGCCCTGCAGCCGCGGGTAGCGCTCGAGGATCCGCTGATAGTCTGCCAGCCCGCCGGGACCGTTGCCCATCGCATGCCCGTACTCGGCGAGTACGAACGGCAAAGCGCGGCGCCGGGCCTCCAACGACGGGTGCTCGGCGGTCTCCTCCGGTACGTCCTCCGTCCGTGTGCCGATCGCCTCGAGGTCCTCCAGCGGCGGGTACATCAGGCTGTAGAAGTCGGAGAACTCGTACGTCCGGTCCCGCTCGTAGAACAGCGCCCGCTCCGGATCCCGCTGCCGCGTCCAGGCCGCCAGCTCGCCGAAGTTCCGGCCGCGGTGGCTCTCGTTGGCCAGCGACCAGATGACCACGCTGGGATGGTTCTTGTCGCGTTCGACCATCCGCCGCATCCGGTCGAGCATCATCGGCGCCCAGTCCGGGTCGTCGGCCGGGTTGCCCCGCCAGTCGGTGTAGATGAACCCGTGCGTCTCGATGTCGCACTCGTCGATCACCCACAGCCCGAGCTCGTCGCACAGGTCCAGGAACGCCGGATGCGGCGGATAGTGCGCGGTCCGTACGGCGTTGACGTTGTGCCGCTTCATCAGCACGAGGTCCTCGCGCATCGCGTCCACCGTCATCGCCCGGCCGCGCCGTTCGTCGTGCTCGTGCCGGTTCACGCCGCGGAAGAACAGCGGCTGCCCGTTCGCGGTGAACAGCCCGTCCACCATCCGCACGGTCCGGAACCCGATCCGCAGCTCGACCGTCTCCCCCGGCACCTCGACCGTCGCGTCGTACAGCCGCGGCAGCTCGGCCGACCAGGGCTCCACCGCACCGATCGTCACCGGCGCCCCCGGCTCCGCGACGACACCGAGCTCCGGTACCCGGACGACCGCGTCCGGCGCCGTGTCGACGCGCAGTGTCCCGGCGCCGGTCACGTGGTCGTACGACGCGTGCACGAAGACGTCGTCGATCAACGGCCGCGCGAGCAGCGTCACGTCCCGGAAGATGCCGGGCAGCCACCACATGTCCTGGTCCTCGAGGTACGAACCCGACGACCACTGATGCACCCGCACGGCCAGCGTGTTCCGTCCCGGCCGCAACAGGTGGCCGACGGTGAACTCGCTCGGCAGCCGGCTGCCCTTCGCGGTCCCTGCCTCGACGCCGTTCACCCAGACCTTGAAGCACGAGTCGACGCCCTCGAACCGCAGGACCGCGCCGTCAGCCGGCCAGTCGCCCGGCAGGTCGAACGAGCGGACGTGGTCACCGGTCGGGTTGGCGTCCGGTGCGTACGGCGGATCGATCGGGAACGGGAACGCCGTGTTGGTGTACCGCGGCCGGTCGTGCCCCTGCAGCACCCAGTGCCCCGGGACCTCCAGCTCACCCCAGTCCGGCCCGATCTCCGGTACGCCGTCCGGCGCGCTGTCCCAAAGCTTGAAGCTCCAGCGGCCGTTCAAGCAGATCCGCGGCCGCGACGACCGCAACCACGCCCGCGGCTCCCGGGCCCCGGTGCTCGGCGTCAGATCCTCGAAGTACCTCACTGCGCCTCCTTGAGCACCCGCACGTCCCACGGCCCCAACTCGATTCGCCCGACAGGCACTGACGGCGACATGACGACCGAAGCACCCGACCAGTTGTGCACGAACCACAACCGCTCCCCCGCCGCGTTCACCGCCGACAGCGCGGTCACCGACGGAGCCCACAACCGCGACTCCCCGTACAGCGCCGCCGCCAGCGCAGCGTCCGGCACCGTGCCGACGTACGTCACCCGCCCGGCGCCGAACCGCTTGGTCGTGACGATCGGCCGGCGGCCGTCCGGATGCTCGTACGACGCCAGCACCTCGGCGTCCTCGACGAGCAAGGTCTCCGCCCATCGCGTGGCACACCCGTCCAGCCCGCTGACCGGCATCGCGGCCTCCAGGTTCTCGAACTCGTGGTACGCCGTTCCGGCCGCCTCCCGCAACCGCGCCGGAGCGACCGACGGCCGCGGCCGGGCCTCCGGATCCGCGTACCCCGTCCGCGGCCCGACGACCAGATGCCCGCCGTCCCGCGCATAGCCGACCAGCCGATCCAGCACGGCATCCGACGCCACATACAGGCCGGCGGCAACCACGACCGGCGCCGACAACGCGGTCTCGAGCCGCTCGACCGGCACTACTCCCGGCCGCAGCCCGGCGTCCAGGACCCCGCCGTAGAACGCTTCGACGATCGTCCGGTACGACGCCTTGTCAGGCGCACCGCCCGCGGTGGCCAACGGCGGCTGGCACTGCATCGCCCAGTCGCTCTCGGTCGACCACAGCACCACGACGTCGACGTCAGGCGTGAGGTCGACCACCGACGAGCCGGCCGCCGCCAACTCCGCCCCGACGGCGGCGATCTCCCGATACACCCGCCCGGGCTCCAGCCCGTGCCCGAGAATCCCGCCCCAGAACGTCTCCGCGCCATGGTGGATCGAGTGCCAATGCCAGTACTCGACCATCCGCGCACCGCGCGACACCATCGCCCACGCGACCTGTCGCAGCTGCCCGTCGTACGGCGGCCGGTTCTGGTGCGAGCCGCCGATCGAGGTCGCGTTCGTCTCGGTCACCAGGAATGGCATGCCGCGCGACCCGTACACGCGGTCGGCGGCCAGGAACAGCTCGGACACACTCCGCCCGATCCACCCCGGCGCCAACCGCGACGGCTCCACCGGGCGCGCGAGCCCGTCCTGCACATCCACATAGATGTTGCCCGCTGCAACGTCCAGCTGCGAGGTCAAGTCCACGTCGGCCACCGCCGGCCGGTCGTACGCCAGGCAGGTCGTGACGAACTGTCCCGGCCGTCGCAGCTCGCGTACCAGCTCCGCCTGCCACCCGATGAACTCCGTGGTCCGCGAAGCCTGGAAACGGCGCCAGGCCAGGTCGTACGACGGGGTGCTGTTCCCGTCCGGCCGCCACAACTCGGACCAATCGCTCAGCCGATGCGACCAGTAGGTCAGTCCCCAGGCCTCGTTCAGCGCCTCGACGTCGCCGTAGGTCCGGCGCAACCCAGCCACGAAATCGCCGAAGACCGACGCATTGTGCGCCAGCAGCACACCGGGCTCGTTGTCGACCTGGTACCCGATCACCGCTGGATGGTCCCGGTACCGTTCCACGATCCGGCGCACCACCCGCTCCGCGTGGAAGCGGAACGCCGGCTGCCCGTAGTCGATCTCCTGCCGGATCCCCCACGGCACCGGTACGCCGGTCCGACGCTCGGCCGCGATCTCCGGGTGCGCCCGCTGCAGCCACGGCGGTACGGCGTACGTCGGCGTCCCGAGGATCACGCCGATCCCGCGGTCGTGGGCGCCGTCGAGCACCGGGCGGATCCATTCGAGGTCGAAGACGCCGGCCCGCGGTTCCCACGTCGACCAGGCCGACTCGCCGACGCGGACGGCGGTGATACCGGCCGCGACCATCAGATCCAGGTCGGCCGGGATCCGGTCACCGAGCGAACGTGGCAGATATTCCGGGTAGTAGGCCGTCCCCAGCACGATATGTGGCGGCAGCATGCGCCAACGCTAACCGACGACAGACCGCGCGTGCAATCGTTTGCATGCAGGGATTTCAGCGAATCCGGGCCCGTCGCCGGGCGGTTCCGGTGCTGGCCCGCACCACAAGCTCGGGGGTGAGCAGATCCGGCGCCGGCCAGTCGTCGCCACCGAGTCGCTTGGTGAGCTGCTGCCACGCCAGCTCGCCCAGCCTCGCCCGCTCGTTGCGCAGCGACGTCAGCGGCGGCCGTGAATACGCCGCGATCGGAATGTCGTCGTACGACGCGACCGACAACTCCGACGGAACCTCGACGCCGTTGTCGTACATCCAGCTCAGCAACCCGATGCCGACCAGGTCGTTGAACGTGATCACCGCGGTGGCCCGGCTGTGCAGGACGGCCGGGCCCGCGTCGTACCCGTGGTTGCCGGACCAGCCGCCGTCGACCTCGTCCAGCGTCACGTCGAGCGCCCGCGCCGTACGACGCAGCGTGCGGCGGCGCTCGCCGTCGGACCACGACGACGCCGGGCCGCCGACGTACAGCACGCGGCGATGGCCGAGGCCGGTGAGATGCTCGAGCAGCAACCGCGAGGCGGCCCGGTAGTCGATGGCGACCACGCCCGCGTTCTTCACGGTGCGGTTGATGCACACCACCGGCACCGGTAGCGCCAGCGCCTTCTCCAGTCCGGCGCGGGTGAGCCGCGAACTGCAGAGCACCAGCGCGCCGGAGTAGTCGACCAACTCGTCGACGAGTCGCAGCTCCTCGGCCGGATCCTCGCCGCTCTCACCGATCAGCAGGCGGTAGCCGCCGGCCCGCGCCGCGGCGTTCAGGCCCTTCAGCACCTCGGAGAAGAACGGGTTCGCCAGGTCGGGCACCGTCACGCCGACCGTCAGCGGGCGGCCGAGCTTGAACTCCTGCGCCCGCTTGTCGGCGCGGTACCCCAGCTGGCCGGCCACCGCGCGCACATGGGCGACGACCTCGGGCGAGATCAGGTCGGATCCGTTCAGCGCGCGCGACACCGTCGAGACCGAGGTGCCGGCCTCGCGTGCCACATCGATCAAGCGAACCCGTTCCGCCACTGTGTTCCCCTAAATCCCCTCAGAAGCACCGATCCGAACGTTCCGGATCGTCACGTCGTCGGCGTACTGTACGACAGCTTCCGCCGCGACCTCGTCGAACCGGCTGTCGGTGATCGCCACCGAGGAGATGTGCTTGGTCTCCGCCCCCACGATGCGATAGGCCCGCTCGGCGCGGGCCACCCGGACCCGGTCGAAACGGATGCCGTGCACAGCGGGGAACAGCGACTGGTCGCCACCTCCCTGGTAGCTGAAAGTGATTTCCAAAGGACGATACATCCAGGCGCGCGAATCCACGTCGCTGACGTCGACATTGCGGACGTATCCGCCGCGGGTCGAGGTGGACTTCACGCACAGCAGCCATTGCAGGTACGCCTCGTCGGCGGCCGGATCGCCCGGCGCGGACAGCCGCCGGACGAACACGTCCTCGATGCCGCCGCTCATCTCGCTACCGACAGCGACCGCGGCGCCACCGCTGACGAAGGTGCAGTCCTCGACGATGATCCCGCGCGACGGCAGGCCGAGCCGGCGGCCGTCGGCGTCCCGGCCGGACTTGATCGCGATGCAGTCGTCGTGAGTCGCGAACGTGCAGTCGCGGATCAGCACGTCGGTGCAGGACTCCGGGTTGCAGCCGTCGCCGTTCGGGCCGAGGTTGTTCACGGTGACGCCCTGCACGGTGACGTTGCGGCACTCGAGCGGGTGGATCGTCCACATCGGCGAGTCCTTGACCGTCACGCCTTCGACCAGCACGTTCGTGCAGCGGAACGGCTGGATGAAGCTCGGGCGGAGGTAGTGCCCCGCGCCGAAGACGCGCTGCTCGACCGGGACCTGCTCGTTGTTCATCCGCTCGAGCTCGGCCCAGTCGGCGCGCTGGTTCGGCAGGCCGGTGTGCCAGCCGTACTGCCCGCTGCCGATCAGGTACCACCAGTGCTCGTTGTCGCCGGCGCCGTCGAGCACCCCCTTGCCGGTGATGCCGATGTCGGTCTGCCCCTCGGCACGGATCAGCGACGAGTAGTTGTACACCTCGACGCTCTGCCAGCGGGTCCGGACAACCGGCAGGTACGCCGCGGGGTCGGTGCTGAACCGCAGCGTCGCGCCCTCGTCGAGGTGCAGGTCGACGTGACTCAGCAGGTTGATCGCACCGGTCTGCCACACACCGGGCGGTACGACGACATGCCCGCCGCCGGCCTGGTGACACGCCGCGACGGCGGCGGCGATCCCCGCGGTCGCGTCGGCCGGCGTCGCGCCGTACGCCGTGATCGGGAACCAGGCGTCACGGAACCGCGGCGGGCGGATCCGCGACCGGATCAGGCCTTCGGCGCCCGGTTCAGCGACGCCCGGATCGGCGGCCGCGGGCAGGCCGATGCCAGCAGCAACCACTCCTCCGACCGAGAGACCGAGAAGTTGACGACGGGTGGGACGCATGGGCGGAACACCTTCCTCAGACACGGTTGAGGTAAAGCTTTGCCCGCAAGTATCCAAGAGATTCCGCGCCGGTCAAGCCCAGGCGTTGACACCCTCGCGGTCTGCGGGCACGATCGGTTGCAATCGTTTGCATACTAGGAGGCAGCGGATGACCGCCCCTGTTCGTCGCCGTACCGTCCTGTTCGCCGGCGGAGCCGCTCTCGCCGGCGGATCCCTGCTCGGCGGCGGCACCGCCCCGGCCGCCGCCGCGCTCGCCCCGGAGGCGTCCGCCGACGCGCAGATCGCCGCCATCCTGCGCCGGATCCGCCCGCCGCGTTTCCCGGACCGCTGGTACGACGTGACCGATTTCGGCGCCGTCGGCGACGATGCCACCGACTGCACGGCGGCGCTGCGCGCGGCGATCGTGGCGTGCCACCGCAGCGGCGGCGGGCATGTCGTCGTACCGGCCGGTGACTACCGCACCGGCGCCGTTCACCTGTTGAGTCGCGTCGACCTGCATCTGGCGGCCGGCGCGCGATTGGCGTTCAGCCAGGACCCGGCCGCGTATCTGCCGGTGGTGCCGACGCGCTACGAGGGGACGGAGTGCTACAACTACGCCGCCTTCGTCTACGCCTACGGACAGCGCGACATCGCGGTCACCGGCGCCGGCGTTCTGGACGGCCGCGCCGACGCGACGCACTGGTGGGACTGGACGGGCGGCCCGCCGCCCAACGAGGGACCGGACAAGACGCTGCTGATCCAGATGGCCGAAGCTGGTGTCCCGGTCGAGGAGCGGGTGTTCGGCGCCGGTCACAACCTGCGGCCGAACCTGCTGCAGTTCAACCGCTGCGAGAACGTGCTGCTCGAGGGCATCACGGTCAAGGACTCGCCGATGTGGAACCTGCACCCGGTGCTCTGCCGCAACGTCACGATCCGCGGCGTGACCGTCGACAGCCCGGACGGGCCGAACAACGACGGCATCGACCCGGAGTCCTGCACCGACGTGCTGATCGAGAACTGCACGATCTCCACCGGCGACGACTGCATCGCGTTCAAGTCCGGCAAGGACGCCGACGGCCGGCGCGTGAACGTTCCCGCCCGGTACGCCGTCGTCCGCAACTGCGAGATGGCCGACGGGAACGGCGGCGTGACGGCCGGCAGCGAGACCAGCGGCGGGGTGCTGGACATCTTCGTCCGCGACTGCCGGATGAGCAGCCCGCACCTCGAGCGCGCGATCCGGATCAAGAGCAACCCGAACCGCGGCGGCACGATCGCGAACATCGACGTCCGCCGGATCGCGGTCGGCCAGGCCGCCGACTCCGCGATCGAGATCGTGCTCAACTACGCCAACGTGACCACCGGCGCCTACCCGCCGGACGTGCACGGCATCACGATCAGCCAGCTCACCGTGGCGTCCGCGCCGCGCGCCCTGAATTTGCTCGGCCTCACCGACGACCCGCTGCGCGACATCCACCTGCACCAGTGCCGCTTCGACGCGATCACCGACGAGAACGTGATCGAGAACGTCGAGGGCCTGCGCCTGGATCAGGTCTGGATCAACGGCGCCCGCGTCGACAACTGAAGGAGCCCTCCATGAATGACGTGAGCCGGAAGAACTTCCTCCGCCTCGGCGCAGCCGCGGCCGTCACCGGCACCGCCGGAATCCTGGCGGCCGGACCTGCCGCCGCCGACGGCGCAGGCGGGTCGGCCCTCCACGATCCGGGGCCTGGCTGGGGATATGTCAGCGAGATCCTCCGCAACACCCGTCCACCGCGGTTCGCCGCCCGCGACTTCTCGATCACCACGTTCGGCGCGATCCCCGACGGCTCGACGCTCGCCACGGATGCGATCGCGAAGGCCGTCGACGCCTGCCACCGCGCCGGCGGCGGCCGCGTCGTCGTACCCGCCGGCACCTTCCTCACCGGCGCGATCCACCTGAAGTCGAACGTCAACCTGCACGTCTCCGCCGGCGCCACGCTCCTGTTCAGCAGCGACCCCACGCAGTACCTCCCGGTCGTCCTGACCCGCTTCGAGGGCCAGGAGTGCATGAACTACTCGCCGTTCATCTACGCGCGCGACTGCGAGAACATCGCGGTCACCGGCAGCGGCACCCTGGACGGCGGCGCGACCTGGGACAACTGGTGGTCCTGGGTCACGCCCTCCGGCCCGGACGCCCAGACGCTGCAGCAGCTGGCGGCGGACGGCGTACCGGTCGAGGACCGCGTGTTCGGCGACGGCCATCACCTGCGCGCCGCGTTCATCGAGACGCAGTCCTGCCGCAACGTGCTGATCGAGGGCCTGACGATCCTGCGGTCGCCGTTCTGGGAGATCCACCCGGTGCTGTCCCGCAACGTCACCGTCCGCGGCCTGACCATCGACAGCCGCGGCCCGAACAACGACGGCGTCAACCCGGAGAGCTCGCAGTACGTCCACATCCAGGACTGCACGCTGAACTGCGGCGACGACTGCATCGCGATCAAGTCCGGCAAGGGCGCCGACGGCCTGCGGATCAACGTGCCGTCGGAGAACATCCTGATCGAGAACTGCACGCTGAACATCCGGTACGGCGCGATCACGATCGGCAGCGAGATGACCGGCGGCGTCCGGAACGTATTCGTCCGCAACTGCACGATCGGCAGCCCGAACCTGTACTTCGGCCTCTACATCAAGACCAACTCGGTGCGCGGCGGCTTCGCCGAGAACATCTACCTGCGCGACCTCGACATCTCGAACCTGACCAAGGAAGTCGTGTCCTGCAACTTCTATCGCAGCGAGGGCGACGTCGGCCCGCTGACGCCGCGGGTGCGGAACGTCGAGCTGCGCAACGTGAACGTCGGGCACGCCCGCAACGCGTTCTCGATCTTCGGGTACCCGCGCTCGCCGATCCAGGACTTCCGGCTGATCGACTGCACGTACACCAGCATCGACGCCGCCAGCTCGATCCAGGACACGGAGCTCACGTTCCAGAACTTCACTGTCAACGGACAGCTGATCACCGACCCGGCGCAGCTCACGTGACCGCTCCGGACACCGCTCACCCGGCAGGCTGGCCGGACGCCGACCGCATTCTGGCCGGCGTCCGGCCGCCGGCCTTTCCTGCCGTCGACTTCCCGATCACCGCGTACGGCGCGGTCGAGGCGAACGCCGGCCCCGGGATCGCTGCCGCGATCGCTGCCTGCCACGCAGCCGGCGGCGGGCGCGTCGTCGTACCGCCCGGCCGCTGGCACACCACCGGGATCCGCCTGCTGTCGTCGGTCGAACTCCACGTCAGCGAGGGCGCGACGCTGCTTTTCAGCACCGACCCGGCCGACTACCTCCCGCTCGTCGAGACGCGGTACGAAGGGCTCGACCTGCTGAACCACGCGCCGATGATCTATGCGCACGGCTGCACCGACATCGCGATCACCGGTACCGGCACGCTCGACGGCCAAGGGTCGTGGGACAGCTGGTGGCAGTGGTTCAACGAATGCGACGACGAGTTCCGGATGCTCCGCGAACAGAGCTGGTACGGCGTACCGCTCGAAGACAGGGTGCGGGGCACCCGCCTGCGATCCAGCTTCGTCCAGCCGTACGACTGCATCAACGTTCTGATCGAGGGTGTGACCGTGGTGCGGTCACCGTTCTGGCAGATCCACCCGGTGCTCTGCCGCAACGTGACGATCCGCGACCTGGTGATCGACTCGCAGGGGCCGAACAACGACGGCATCGACCTCGAGTCGTGCCGCTCGGTCGTCGTTTCCGGCTGCGTGATCGACGCCGGCGACGACTGCATCGCGCTCAAGTCCGGCCGTGAGGCGGACGGGCTGCGCGTCGGCGTACCGACCGAGGACGTGCTGATCGAGAACTGCGAGCTGCGGGTCAAGTACGGCGCGATCACCCTGGGATCCGATCTGACCGGCGGCGTCCGCAACGTCTACGTCCGCAACTGCCGGATCGGCGGGCCGTACTTCGCGCTGTACATCAAGACCAACGCGGTCCGCGGCGGCTTCGTCGAGAACGTCTACCTGCGCGACATCACGATCTCCGACGTCCTGAAGGAAGTCGTCCAGTGCAACTTCCACCGCGGTGAGGGAGAGGCCGGCCCGCTCACGCCGTCCGTCCGGAACGTCGAGCTGCGCGGCGTGACCGTGGAGCACGCGCGCAACGCGCTGCTGCTCCGCGGCTACCGGCACGCGCGGATCGAAGACTTCCGGCTGGTGGACTGCGCCTTCACCGTCGACCAGCCCAGCACCGTGCAGCACGCGGTGCTGAGCTTCGACGACGTCACGATCAACGGCCGTCTCGTGAAGGACGTCCACCAGATCCGTTAGGGCAGATGCGCGCAGTGGACGTCGAGGTCCCACAGGATCACCGACAGCGCGTACGGGCTGATCGTGTGATCGCCGTGAGTCGCGTCCTCCAGCAGCTCCCAGTGGCCGTTCGACTCGTTGCTCACCGCATCGGTCCCGATCACCGCGATCCGCTGCCGCACCGCCGCCTCGTACGACCGGTGGCCGACGCCGTTGAAGCAGCACTCGTCGAACCGGTTGAGGATCTGCATCTGCCGCCGGTGCGGCCCGACGGCGGCGAGCGCGTAGAAGTCCGGGAAGTCGGCCAGCCCGTAGAACCCCGGCTGCATGTCCAGCCGCTGCTCCCAGTCGCCGCGGGTCGGGCTCGGCTTCGGCGACCCCGGCCGGACGAAGAACGGCAGCGAGCCGGCCGTCGGGTAGGACCGGGTGATCCGGGTGTCCAGCGCCGGGTACACGCTCGTCGCCCACCCGCCGCCGGACAGCCCGACCATCTGTACCGACGACGGCCGGTACGTCGCCTGCACGTAGTTCATCGCGACCGCCAGCGGCGTCAGGAACAAGGCGAGCGGTGAGTACGTGGCCGAGGCCCACTGCGGCAGGTCGTTGTGCGACGGCTGCAACTGCTTGGCCGGGTCGGCGGGGTCCTGCAGCGTCTTCGGGTTCCAGTGGTAGAACGGCATCGCGAACAGCAACACGGTGTACCCGTGGTCGAGCAGCCCCTGCGCGACCCGCTGCATCGTGTCCAGGCCCTCGCCGTGCCCGTTGTGGTAGAACGCGACCCGGCGGTGCGTGCTCTGCACCGGCTCGAGCACGAATACGCTCGCGACGTACCCGAACTCCATCGCCACGTCGAGCTTGTCGAACCGCCGTACGCCGGTGAACTCCGGCAGCTCCGGCGGTACGCCGATGTCCCGCCGGACCGTCGGCAGCCCGGTCGGCAGGACGCCGGTGTCCTTCCAAACCTGCGCCACCAACTGCGGCCGCAGCGCGTCCGCGTCGGCGGCGGTGTGGATCTTCATCAGCTCCTCGACGTCCACCCCGACGACGACCTGCGGCAGCGTCTTGTACGTCGCCGCGTGGGCGGCCGCGATCTCAGCATTCACCGGCGCGACGGGACGCGGCGCCGGGTGCGGCTGCACACCGCCCGCGGGGACCTCCGTCGCGGCCGCGGTCAGCGGCCATCCGGTCGCGCTGCCGGCAGTCACGGCGAGAGCACCTCCGAGAATGGCCCGACGGTTGACGTTCTTCATGAGTTCGATGGCGCCGCTGCCGCGTCGACCACTGCCGCGAGGGTACGCCATCTCCCTCCCTTCACAGGTTGTCGGTTGGATTGGGTACTGTCTGCACCAGTTGCGATAGCCAAGCAACCAGCAGATGCCAGACGAATAACCGCGGCCGGGCGGGCCGTGGCAGTGCGGGGAGCCTTCTTGCGCAGTAAGGCACGGCTGTGAACCGCGAACCTCAACCCGCAAGGGTTGAAATCCCCCGCCTTCGGGTGGTGGAGGACGCCAACATGGATCACCTTTCGAGAGGTGAGGCGGGAACCACTGGATGCCAGCCGCCAAACACTGTTGATGGGGAGGACAGCCTGGCTGCCTCCCCATCACTCAGCTGCCGGGAGCACGCCAGTCGTGTGCTGGTGTCGAGCGGCCGGCCGGCCAGGTCGGTGCTGTGGTACTCCCAGAACCGGATCTGGCCGGCGGCCGCGCAGTCGTTGGGGCTGGTGATCTGCCAGCCGGTCTTCTTCACGTGGCTGTCCATCGCAGAGTCGACGAAGACGGCCTGGCTGGTCGGGAACCGGCTGAGCTCGGCGCGCGCCAGGAACACGCTGTCGTCGGGCACCTCCGGCGCACGGGTCAGTCGCACCCGGACGAAGATGTTGCCGGGACCGTTGTCGGTGTTGCGGACCTGGTTGTAGTAGCCCTCGTGCAGCGCCTTCAGCTCCGAGTCCTGCATGAACACACCGCCGGTCCCCCAGACGAAGTCCACGTCACCCTCGACGTAGCTGTTCGTCACGAACGCCTGGCCTTGCAGGCGCAGGCTGTCCTGGTAGCCGAGGATGCGGACCCGGGCGAGCACGATCCGGCTCCCGTTCCCGAAGAACGCCTCGGCCTGCGAACCGCGGTACGGCGTGAGGTTCTGTACCGTCACGTCCGACATCGTGAAGTCGTCCGCGAACACGGCCATCGCGGACCGCCAGCAGTTGAACCGGTCGGACTGCGGGATGACGCGGCGCTGGCAGTACGACTGTTCGGGCGGGACGTTGCCCATCGCGGAGTCGCCGTTCAGCAGGTTGTTGTTCGGGTAGCCGATCACGGTCTTGCCGGCGCCCGCGCCGCGAATCGTCAGCCCGGGCTTGGTCGGCGGCACCCAGACCAGCTCGCGGTAGAGCCCCGGGGCGACGTCGATCGTTGCCTTGTGCCCCTCCCCCACAACGTCGACCGCCGCCTGCACCGTGCAGAAGTCCTGGCCGGGGCCTACGGACAAGCGCTCATCGGTTCTGGGATCGTGCCGGGTTCTGAACCGCCAATCCTTGGTGCCACGGTCCCCGACCACGAACCCGGGATCGACAGTTACGGAGTACACCTGGCCAGGCTCGAGCCGCCGGTGCGGGTAGATCTTCACCGTCCGCCCGTCGACCACCACCGCCTGGTACATCCACGTGTGCAGCTGCCCGAAGTCCGTCTGCGCCTGCCCGACCGACCGCTGGTACGACGTGAGGTCCGCGAGGTTGATCGTGTCGACGACGTCCCCGTTGGCCGCATGGATCTGGACCTTCCCGGTGACACCGACCCTGACGGGCCCTTGGTAGGTGAGGGTCAGCGGCGTGTCCGAGCAGGTCGCCTCTGCCACACCCTGCGGCGCGAGTTTCGGCGTGCCGATGGGGCCGGTGGACCAGCCGGTGAGGCGTTTGAGAACCGCGGTGAGTCTGGCGGCGGCGACCTGGTGGCCTTTGACGTTCGGGTGCGTGCTGCCGTTGAAGTCGTCCGGTCCGAGCCAGCCCGTGGTGTCGACGTACACGATCTTGCGGTCGTTGGCCGCCGCGACCGCCGCCTTGATGTCGTCGGCGTGCGTGCCGTTGAACGGGCGCAGGGCAACGATCAACGTGCGCGGGTAGGCGGCGCGGATCTTGCTGAGGTACGCGGCGTACGCAGGAGTGAACTGCGCGCTGTCGTACGCCGCGTCGTTCGTGCCGAAGTTGACGACGACCGCGCCGGGGTCGAACCCCGTGGCGGGGAAGCCGGCGAGATTCCAGCCGAACGACTCCGCGGCGGTGCCGACGTTGCCGTGCCCCGGCTGCAGGATGCCCTGCTTGCCGAAGCCGACCTGGTTGGTGTCCGCGCCGAACGCCTCCCCGACCAGATGCGGGTACGCCTTGGTGCCGTCCGCGCAGTCCGTGCCGAGCTCGGCGCACAGGGCCAGCACGCCCTGGGTGATCGAGTCGCCGTAGAAGTCGATCCGGTGCTCGGCCGTCGTCGGCAGCGGGATCAGCTTGGCGTCCGGGGCGAGCTCGATCTTCTTCAGGACGACGCCGGTCTGCAGCGGGACGTTCCAGCGGTTCTCGTACTCGTCGACGTCCTTGACCAGGATCTCGGCGGTGTGCGCGATCACCGGGTCCAGGTCGTCGGCGAACACCTTGTGGTCCGCGTCGACCTTGTGCAGCACCGGCGCCCCGCCGTCGATCGCGACGTACAGCTGCGCGGGGACCGTGATCGACGCGGTGTCGAACAGGGCGCCCAGGTGCGAGCCGGTGAAGCGGAAGCGGACCGACGAGCCCGAGTTCACCGTGATCGCGACGTCGTCGTCACGGCCCCAATGACCGTCGAGCTCGATCCGCGGGTCGAACGGGCCGTACGTCGCGGGGTTCGCGGCGGCTGCCGGTCCGGCGGACACGGTCAGCAGTCCGGCTCCGGCGAGCACGACCAGGCACAGGCTCAACAGACGATTTCGCACGGCGATCTCCTCGCGCGGACCGCCGCAACAGAAGGCCCGGGGCGGTGGGCGGGTAATCCTTTTCCTGGCAACCGTGACAGCGCTGCGCGGTGACGTCAAGGGTTCGCCTCAGGAAATCGGGAAAAGGTTTACATCGTGCTGCCGGCAGCGATCTGCGCTGCGCTCATGGTCCAATGGGGCGGTGAGAAAGCCCGTTGCGAACCGCGCAGCTCGTGCGACGATCCATGACGTGGCGCGGCTGGCCGAGGTGTCGACGGCGACCGTGTCGCGGGTGCTGAGCGGCGGCAAGCCGGTGTCGCCGGAGGTCGCCGACCGGGTCCGGGTGGCCGCCCAGGACGTCGGTTACCGGCCGAACCCGGCGGCGCAGACGCTGTTGCGCGGCAGCAGCCGGACGGTCGGCGTCGTCGTACCGGATCTCGGCAACCCGTACTTCGCGGAGATCCTCAAGGGCATCGCCGCCGAGGCGGCCGCGGACGAGCACCACACGCTGGTCGCCGGCACCGAGGAGGACCCGGAGCAGGAGTACCGGTCCGCGATCGAACTCGCGCGTTGGGTCGACGGTCTGCTGCTGTGTGCGCCCCGGATGAGCACGCCGCGCCTGCGCGAGGTCGCGGAGGCGGCGCGGCGACTCGTCCTGATCAACCGGGTGCTGCGGCACCACGCCGTCGGCTCGGTGGTTGTCGACTACCACCTCGGTGTGCGGGCGCTGTGCGAGCATCTCGCGTCGCTCGGGCACAAGCGGATCGCGTACCTGCAGGGGCCGACCGCCGCGTGGTCCGATCAGCAGCGGCAGCGCGGCTTCCGCTCGCCGGAGGCGTCGGGGCTCACGATCGTCCGGGTGGAGTGCGGTTCGACGCTCGTCGACGGGCGGGAGGCGGTCGAGGAGGCGCTGACGTACCAGCCGACCGCGATCATCTGCTTCAACGACCACGTCGCCGTCGGCGTCCTCAGCCGCCTGCGCGAACTCGGCCTGTCCGTCCCGCACGACATCTCGGTCGCCGGCATCGACGACGCCCCGATGAGCGCGCACACCGACCCCGGCCTGACGACGTACGCCGTGTCCACGGTCGAGCTCGGCCGCCAGGCCTGGGAACGCTTCACCCCGAAGGTCACCACCGCCACCACCCACGTCCGAGGCCAACTCGTCATCCGCGGCTCCACCACCCACCCACCCCGCCGCCGCTGACCACCCCACCGCCAACCGAGCCGACATCACTCGGCGCCCCGCTCTCCGGGCCGCCGGCCGCCCCACCTCACCCCGCGGCTTCTGCGGAGCGAGTAGCGGGTCAGGCCTGGGCGGTGAAGTGGTAGGTGCCGGGGGCTACTCGGCAGGTGGCGGTGTCGGCGCCGGCCTCGCGCAGGGTGATGCCTTCGGCGTCGGTCAGGGGGTGGCCGGACTCCTGGGTGGAAGCAGGGTTCGAGGTGGGGATGTGGATCGTCGCGTCGGCGCCGGGTGGGACGGTGACGTCGAGCGTGAGGGTGCCGTCGACGACCTCCCAGCGGGTCGAGACCCGGCCGGAGGGGATGTCGTACGACGCCTCGGCCCAGGTGAGCCGGCCGCCTGGACAGGGCTTGATGACGAGGTCGCGGAAGCCGATCGACTCGGGCGCCTGGCTGATCCCCGCGACGTCGCCGTACAGCCATTCGCCGACCGAGCCGAGCGAGTAGTGGTTGAACGAGTTCATCGCGACCGGGCCGAACCCGCTCTCCTCGGTCCACCCGTCCCAGCGCTCCCAGATCGTCGTCGCGCCGTGCTTGATCGAGTACCCCCAGGACGGGTAGCGGTCGTCATGCAGCAGGTCGTACGCCAACTCGGCGTACCCGTATCTGGTCAGGATCGGGCACAGCAGCGCAACCCCGGCGAACCCGGTCGTCAACGATCGCCCGCGGAGCTCGAGATCCGCGACCAAGTGCTTGACCGCCACCTGTTCGGCCTGCTCCGGCAGCAACCCGAACGCCAGCGGCAGCAAGTACCCGGTCTGGGTGTCGCCGCGGACCTTGCCCTCGGCATCGACGAACTCCGCGACGAACGCCGCCGCGATCTTCGTCCACAGCTCGCGGTACGCCGCTGCCTCGTCCGTCAGCCCGAGCACCTCGGCGGTCGCGGCCGTGAACTCCACGCTGCGCGCGAAGTACGCCGTTGCGAGGACGTCGCGATCGGTGCGCACACCGACCTGCAGCCAGTCGCCGTAGTGACCGCTCGTGCGGTGCCTCCAGATCAGGTCGGGGTTGGCACGGTGGACGTAGTCGACCCAGCGTCGCATCACCGGCCACGCGGTCCGGAGCACGCGCTCGTCACCGTAGATCCGGTACAGCGTCCACGGCACGATCGTCGCCGCGTCCGCCCACGCCGGCGTGCCGTGCCGGCCGGTGATCACGTGCGGGATCACGTCCGGAATCGCGCCTTCGTCGGTCTGCGCCACGGCGAGATCCGCGAACCAGTTCTCGAAGAAGGTCAGCACGTCGGCCTGGTAGGCCGCCGTGGGCAGGAAGATCTGCGCGTCGGCCGTCCACCCGAGGCGCTCGTCGCGCTGCGGGCAGTCCGTGGGGACGCTGACGAAGTTGCCGCGCTGTCCCCACCGGATGTTGCTGAGCAGCTGGTTGACGCCGGGATCCGAACACTCGAACCGCCCCGCGACCGGCGTGTCGGAGTGCAGCACCCGACCGGTCACGTCGTCGGCGGTCAGCTCGCCCGGATACCCGTCGACCTCGACGTACCGGAAGCCGTGCAGGGTGAAGATCGGCTCGAAGAACTCCTCGGTCGCGCCGGCGCTGACGAAGTAGTCGGTGGCGTCGGCCGTCCGCAGGTTGGCGGTGTACAGCTCGCCGTCGGCCTGCAGCATCTCGCCGTGCCGCAACCGGATCCGGTCTCCGGCACCGGCGCCGCGCACCCGCAACCGCACGCGACCGGCAAGGTTTTGCCCGAGGTCGACGATGAAGCGTCCTGGCTCGACCGCGGTGACCGCGACCGCCGGCACGTCCTCAGTGACACGCACAGGGTCGGTCGTCGCCGCGATCAGTGTCGACACATCACCACCAAGATCGCCGGCGGGTGCCCACTCGCTCGCGTCGTACCCAGCGCTGCACCAGTCGCCCAGCTCGAGCCTCGCGTCGTACGACTCCCCCATCAGCAAATCGGCGAATCTGATCGGTCCGACGTGATCGACCCAGCGGCCGTCGGTCGCGACCACGGTCTGCGAGCCATCGGGGTGATCGATGACGAGCTGCGCGAGCAGTTGGGGCTTCTTTCCGTAGTGGTGCGCGTGGCTGCGCGTGTCCCATCCGACGTACCCGGACCACCAGCCTTCGCCGAGGACGGCACCGATCACGTTTTCGCCGGCGCGCAACACCTCAGTCACGTCGTACGTCTGGTAGGCGACGCGCTCGCGGTAGTCGGTCCAGCCCGGCGTCAGCTCGTCGTTGCCGATCCGCCGGCCGTTGGCGTGGAACTGGTACAGCCCGTGGGCGGTCGCGTAGAGCCGGGCCCTGGTGATCGGCTGGGTGAGCTCGAACGACCGGCGGTAGTAGCGCGGCGGCGCGATGGTCGCCTGCCGGACCGTCCGCGGCTCGGCGCGATCCACCGGCGGCTCGAAGTACGGATCAGTTTCGTAGTCGTGCTCGATCCAGTGCGCCTGCCACTCGTCGTCATGGAAAAGCCCGGTCGCGAATGTCGCCTCGGCCGATGAGACGGCTCCAGCCGCGTCACGCACCTCGAGCCGCCAGACGTAATCGGTCTGCGACGTCAGCGGAGCACCGCCGTGGTCGACCGACGTCGTCCGCTCGCTGCGCCACCCGCTGTCCCACACCTGCACGCCGTCGCGCAGCACGCGCACACGGAAGGCGTCCTGCCGATCGCCACGCGTCGGCGAGGCCAGCCGCCAACTCAGCCGCGGTCGCGCCGTACCGATGCCGAGCGGGTCGGCTCGGTGTTCGCAGCGCAGGTCGTACGCCGTCAGCCCTGGCAGCTCTGTCACGGCCGGCGTTTCGGACAGCACCCAGTCAGTTGTCACCAGGACCACTCCGTCTCGGGTCGATGCAGCTCGTACTCCCGCAGGCCGCCGGCGTGCTCGGGGCGGTCGCCGTACATCGGGCGGGACGTGCCGGGCGGGTCGATCGCGATCACGTCGTCACCTCGCCAGATGGTCCGGAACTCGTTGCCGGCCGCAAGCTCTGTGGTGGTCTGCTCGACCATCGGGAACGTCACCACGATCCGCTCTCCCGGCTGCGGCTTCGGGATCGACAGGTAGCCGTCGGGCGCCCAGATTCGCTCGGCGCCGGTCCGCTCGTCGTCTCCGCGGCGGAGCTTCAACCGCGCATACCCGGCCCAGTCGGGGATCCGCACGCGGAGCTCCTCCATCGGCTCGTTGACGTGCAACTCGACCTTGCCCTCGACCGGCAGGTGGCTGATCACGTCGACCGCGTGGTGCCCGCGCGTCAGCAGCAGGTTGACCCGCCGCACCTGGTGGTCGCCGGTGACGATGCTGTTCCACGCCCAGAACAGGCCACGGACGCCGGAGCCCACACAGCATGCCTGCACGTCGTTCGTGTGGCCACGGCCCAGCGGCACGTCGGAGACATAGTCGTTCGGAGCGCCGTATCCGCAGAAGGCGCCGAGGACTCGCTCGCCGACGTCGACGTACGTCCGCCAGCCGGGCTCGTCCTGTGAGCGGTCCGGGGCGGACTCCACCCAGCTGACGTCCTGCAGTTGCGACGCGGCCAGGTGGTTGCGGACGAAGCGCTCGACGACCGGCCAGTACTCCGTGAGTCCGTTGCCGGCCAGCGTCGTGCCCAGACCGATGAGGTCCACGAGAGAACAGGTCTCGTGCTCGTACTGCTGGTCGGCGAGGTCGCCCGGCGTCCAGCCGAACCTGGTCGCCTCGCCGAGAACCCAGTCATAGCTGCGGCGCACGAACTCGGTCAGCCCGTGGTCACCGGTGTGCCTGGCCAGTCGCGCCAGCCCCTCCAGCGTCCCGACGCGCGTGTGGAAGTGGCCGCTGCGGTAGGCACGGGCGGAGTTGAAGCTCCCGTCCGCGTTGAACACACCGCTCTTCTCCACGATCAGACGGGCGAACCACTCGCACAGCTCGAGCGCGTCGGTGTTGCCGGTGGCCTGGTGGTACCGCAGCAGCGGCATGATCAGACGGCCGGAGAACGAGGCCGGGTCCGGCGCAAGATGCAGGTCGATCGCGTTCGACGACGGCCAGCCGTCCTTCGTGTACTCCGAGGCCGGATAGAACCAGACGTCGCGCTCCTTGATCGCGATCCGCTTCAGCGCTGCCACCTGGCGGTCCGCGGCCTGCCGCGCCTGTGGATCATCGGCGGCGACCACAGCGGTCGTCATCGCGAGCAGGGTGGCGCGCTGGTCGATCAGATTCGCGTTCGGCAGCCAGTGTCCCTTGGGATGGACCTGGCGGTAGGTGAGGCCGTCGTCGGCGAGCAGCGCGAACAGCCGCTGCCGGTAGCGGTCGGCGATCGTGTCCCACCGCGGGTCCCAGTCCTTGCCTCCGGTCATCTGCCGGGTGAGCAGGATCGCGTCGGTGAGCCTGCCGTGGCTGGAGCCGTAGTCCCAATCGCCGTGGTCCATGCGGGCCGGGCGAGCCAGCAGGTTCGCACTGAAGAAGGGGATGCCGTCCAGGTCGTCGTCGGCCAGTCCGGTCACCGCGTTCATCGCCAGCGCGGCCCGGTCCTCGAGCAGCAGTGTCGCGGGGATCGTCGCCATGAGGTAAACCTTTGCCTCCTCGGCCGCCGAAGTCAACCGGCTATCCACAGGCTGGCCGATCCGCCTTGTTTTCTTGACGTTTACTGGCGGAGACTGGGCGGGCCCGAGTGAAAGGAGAGGCCTCGTGCGAGCAGCAGTTCTGGAGGCTCCGCGGCAGGTTTCGGTGACCGACGTGCCGGATCCCGAGACGGGCGGCGACGTGCTGCTCAGGATGCGCGCGGTCGGGCTGTGCGGCTCGGACCTGCACACCTGGAGCGGGCAGCACCCGTTCCGCAAGCCACCCGTCGTGCTGGGCCACGAGGGCGCCGGAGAGGTCGTGACGTCGGGCGACCCACGCTTCCGGCCGGGCGACCACGTCGCGGTGCTGCCGGCCCTTTCGTGCTGGGAGTGCACGCGCTGCGAGACCGGGAATCCGCATCTCTGCAAGCACAAACGCGTCCCCGGCCTGGGCTGGCCGGGCATGCTGAGTGAGTACTTCGCGGCGCCCGGGCGGGTCCTGATCCCCCTGAACGACGAGATCGGGTACGGCGAGGGCGCGATGATCGAGCCGGCCGCCGTCGGATGGCGCTCGACATCGGCCGTGCGGGCCGGTGACGCCGTCGCGGTCCTCGGCGGCGGCGCGATCGGGAGTCTCGCGGCCGCGATCAGTCGGCACCGCGGCGCCCGGACGGTGCTGGTGAGCGACATCAAGCAGCACAACCGCGAGTTCCTGGTGGCACAAGGCGTCGACATCGCGGTCGATCCTCTCTCGTCGGACCTGACGTCGATCGGGCTCGAGGTTAGTGGTGGCGACGGGTTCGACGTGGTCGTGGTGGCTTCCGGGCATCCCGGGTGCCTGGCGGAGGCGTTGGCGTTGTGCAGACCGCGCGGGCAAGTGGTGCTGCTGCCAATGTTCGGCGGCGCACTGACCGTCGATCTGAATCCAGTCGTTCTCAAGGAGGTCACAGTGCAGGGCTCGACGATCTACACACCGACCGATTTCGCGGCGGCCGCAAGACTCGTCAACACACGGACTCTCGACGTCCGTCCGTACATCTCGGACGTCGTGCCACTCGGCCGCACACCGGAGACTCTGGCGGCGATTGACGGCGGCGCCGCCCACCTCAAGACCCAGATCGACCCGACTCGATGAGCGCCCACGAGGTCGTCGCCACCTATCTGATCGAGACCTACCTCCCGCTGGAGCAAGCCGCCGAAGCCGTGGCCGGCGAGCAATCCACAGGCACGTTCACAGCCGTCGCACGCGAAACCCCCGAGCTCCGCGAACGCTTCGCCGCCCGAGTTGTGTCGATCGAAGAACTACCCCCCACCGGCAACCCGGACCTCCCAGGGGCAACTCGACCACCCGTGCCCGGCGCGGGGCCGCCGGGCACGGGGTCGCCGGGCACGGCGGATGTGGCACTCGCGGCCGGCCGGACGAGTGGACGCGTGCGGGTTGCCTTCGGGCTGAACAACTTCGGGCCCTCGTTGCCCAATCTGCTCGCCGCGGTGGCGGGGAACCTGTTCGAGCTCCGGCAACTGGCCGGGATTCGGCTGCTGGACCTCGATCTCCCGACGCCGTTCGCCGAGCGCTACCCCGGCCCGCAGTTCGGCGTCCGCGGGACGCGCGAACTGCTCGACCGGCCGGACGGCGTACTCCTCGGCACGATCGTCAAGCCGAGTATCGGGTTGCCGCCGGAGGAGCTCCGCCTTGTCGTCCGCGAGCTCGCCGAGGCCGGGATCGACTTCATCAAGGACGACGAGCTGATGGGCAACCCGCCGCACTCGCCGCTCGCCGACCGCGTGGCCGTCGTCACCGAGGAGCTGGACAAGGTCGCCGCGCGCACCGGACGCCGCCCGATGTACGCGTTCAACATCACCGACGACCTAGACCGTATGGCCGCCAACCACGACCTTGTCCAGGCAGCCGGAGGCACCTGCGTGATGGTCTGCGTGAACCTCGTCGGCTTCACCGCCCTCGCCTGGCTCCGAGAACGCTGCGCGCTACCCATCCACGGCCACCGCGCGATGACCGGGGTGTACACCCGCGCACCGCAGCTAGGCATCGACTACGTCGCCTGGTCCAAACTCGCGCGCCTGGCCGGCGCGGATCACCTGCACACGAACGGTCTGTCCAACAAGTTCTACGAGACCGACGAAGAGGTCCTCCGCTCCATCACCGCTGTCCGCACACCCCTACTAGGAGGCTACGAGACACTGCCCGTCCTCTCCTCCGGCCAGACACCAGGCTTGGCCCCGGAAACCTACCGCCGCACAAACACCACCGATCTCCTAGTCCTGGCAGGCGGCGGCATCCACGGCCACCCAAGCGGCCCAGCCGCAGGCGTCACCGCCATGCGAGCAGCCTGGTCAGCCGCAACCTCAGGCACCGACCTAGACCAGGCCGCCACCCAGGTCCCCGCACTACGCGAAGCCCTCGACAAGTTCGGCGGCAACCGTGCCTGAGACGACAACCACCAGCACCGACCCGACGCCCACCACCAGACAGGCTCTCGCAGCGCAACAGAGCTTCAACAAGTGGGGCGGCGGTTGTGGTTGAGGCGGCGTTTTACGGCGACGATTTCACTGGGTCGACCGATGCGATGGTGCAGTTTGCTCGGGTCGGGTTGCGGTCGGTGCTGCTCGTGACGTTGCTGTCGGCATCTGAGTTGCGCGAGCTGGCCGAGCGGTACGACGTGATCGGTGTCGCCGGGATCGCACGGTCGCTGCCGCCTGACGAGCAGGAAGCTGAGCTCCGTCCGGCGCTGGAGGCGCTCCGGGATCTTGGGCCACGTGTGTTGCAGTACAAGGTGTGCTCGACGGCCGACTCCTCCCCCACGCGTGGCAGCATCGGGCGAGCGGTGGAGATCGGGCGGGAGGTTTGTGGTACCTCCGTCGTACCCATTCTCATCGCGCAACCGGAGCTGGGCCGCTACACCGTCTTCAGCCACCACTTCGCCGCCGAAGCCGGCGCCGTTCACCGCCTCGACCGTCAACCCACCATGTCCGCGCATCCCGCCACCCCCATGCACGAATCCGATCTCCGCGAACACCTCAGCCGTCAGACGTCGCTTCCTCTTGGCGCCCGTCACCTGACCACCTACTCCACCCTCGCGACTGGCCTCACCGCGGCTGGAGATGTTGCCGCGGTCTTGCTCGATGCGCTGACCGACGAGGATCTGCGGCTACTCGGAAAGGGAATCCTGGGAGACGCGGGTGAGGCCTGGTTCGTCGTCGGCTCAGGCGGTATGTCCCGAGCCGTCGCCTTGGCCCTTCGGCCTGACGGCGGAGCAGCTACCGCGGCGGCGTCGCGTGTCGGTGGGCCGGTGTTAGTGGTGTCGGGCAGCCAGTCGCGGCGTACCGCAGAGCAGATCGAGCACGCCCGCTCCGCCGGTTGGGAGGTGCTGCCGCTCGCAGACAGTGCGACGGCTCAGACGACCGCCGCGCTCGCAGACGGCACGATGGGTCAGACGACTGCTGTGCCAGCAGACGGCGCGGTGGGTCAGGCGACTGGTGCGTTCGCGGAGGGTGTGGTGGAGCGGGCGATTGGTGCGTTCGTGGCGGGAGTGGATGGGGTCGTCGTGCATACGAATGAGTTGGATCCTGGGAGCCTCGCGCAGGTACCTGCTGCGTTGGCGGAGGTTGTGCGAGGGGTTGCCGCGGCGACCGGTGTACGGCGGGTGGTGGTGGCGGGTGGGGATACGTCCGGGCAGGTGTTGCGGGAGCTTGGGATCAGTGCGCTTGAGCTGGTTGATGCGTCGGAGTCGATCGCGCCTGGGGTGCATTTGTGCCGGGCGGCGTCGGGCGAGGTGGAGCTTGATGGGTTGGAGTTGTTGTTGAAGCCGGGGCAGTTGGGGGAGGTCGATCTGTTTACGCGGTTTCGGGGGTGGTCAGGGTGAAGGATTCGACTGGTGCCTGTGGGCTGTCGAGGATTTCGACGGTGCGTGGCGCGGAGGCGACGGTCAGGTTCGTGATGGTGATGTCGCGTACGACGGGGGCGTGGCCGCCGAAGTGTTCGGGTTCCGCGTGGCGGGTGGTGATGAGTACGGCGGAGGAGGTGACTGACTCGACTGCGAGGTTTTCGACACGGACCTGCTCGATCAGGCCGCCACGTGAGGAGTTCGTCTTGATCCGTACGGCGTGGTCGACGGCTGGGCCGGTGACGTGCAGATCGCGGGCGTGGACGTTGTGGACTCCGCCGGATACTTCGCTCCCGATCGTCAGGGCGCCGTGGCCGGCGACGAATCGGCACGACTCGATGAGGATGTTCCGGGACGGGCGGCCGACGCGGCGGCCGTCGTCGTCGCGGCCGGACTTGATCGCGATGCAGTCGTCACCGGTGTCGAACGAGCAGCCGGTGATGACGACGTCCGTGCAGGAGTCGGGATTGCAGCCGTCGTTGTTCGGGCCGTGCGAGTCGACAGTGACGCCGCGCACCAGGACGTCGCTGCAGAAGACCGGGTGCACCACCCACATCGGGGCGTTGACGATGCGGACGTCTTCGATGCGGACGCGACGACAGCTGTGCGGCTGGACGAAGCTGGGGCGGAAACCGTGACCGGGTTCGAAGACACGGTCCGCCACCGGGACGCCGTCGTCGACCATGCGCAGCAGACGTTCCCAGTCCGTGCGCGGCCGGGTGTTGCGCCACCAGTTGTCCGAGCTCGCGCCGCCGTCGAGGGTTCCTGTGCCGGTGATCGCGACGTCCGTTTCGTCGTAGGCGTAGATGAGAGGTGAGTGACTGAAGCACTCGATCCCCTGCCACCGGGTGCGGACGATCGGGTACGCCGCTGGGTCGGTGCTGAACCGCAGCGTCGCGCCGGCAGACACGTGCAGCTCGACGTTGCTGCGCAGCCGGATCGCGCCGGTGTGGAATTCACCGGCGGGTACGACGACGCGCCCGCCGGTGAGCGCGCACGCGTCGATCGCCCTCGCGATCGCCGCTGTACAGTCCGCGTCAGCAGCGGCGCCGAAGTCGGTGATCAGGTAGTCAGGCATCGGGTGGTAGGGCTTGGGTGCGGAGGGCGTTGGCGAGCGGTACGGCGATGACCCAGCTGGGGTTCCAGGTGTTGGCGTGGCCGCGGCGTTGCCAGTGGGTTTGGAAGACGGCTTCGCCTTGTTCGCCGGGCAGGGGGAAGTTCCAGTCGTGGGGGCTGATGGCGACGGTCTGGGTGAGCGCCTGGAGGGTCGTTCGGGCCGCGACGACGTACGACCGGCGGTTGGTGGTGAGTCCGAAGGACAGCAGTTCGTACGTCGGGAAGAAGGCGTCGAGGTGGTGGTTCTGGACGCTGACCGTCGGCCAGCCGATCGCGTTGAAGCCGGCCGCGTGCAAGGGCGAGCCCTCGTCCTGTTCCGGAGACCACACGTAGACCCAGGTCAGGAGCCAGTCGGCGGCCACCTCGCACCAGGTCGCGTAGACGGGATCGCCGGTACGGCGAAAGAGCTCGTAGGCGGCCATGAAGTAGTACATGCCGGCTTCTTTGTCCTCGCACGCCGCGTCGAGTGTGGACCGCGAGAACGGGCGGTCGAAGGTCCGCGCGTGCTGATCGTGGTACCGGGACAGCCAGACGGTCGCCTCCGACAACAGCTCGGCGTCGTCGAGAACCTCCGAGGCCTTGAGAGCAGCCAGTACGCACGGGATCCCGGCGGACGAGACGGTCGTCGCCGCGGGCGAGCCGTCCAGCCGCCACCCCACCGGGAACGTGCCGTCGGCCAACTGAGCGCCGGCCGAGCTGCGGAGAAAGGTCATGGACTCCGTGAGGGCGTGCAACCAGGACGGCGGAACAGCTTCGCCGTGCGCTCGGAAGAGCGTGATGATGTCGGCCAGGTCGGCGATCGTCTCGCCATAAGCACGGCTGGAGACCATGGGCCGGTTGCCGGTCCGGAAGCTGGTCCAGCGACGGGTGATGGCCTGATAGGCGTTGTGGCGCAGACCGGGAGTCGGCGTCGGGCTGCCCGACAGGTAGAACTCGACGGCCGCCCGGCAGCGATCGATGCGCAGGCGGTCCCGGGTGTTGAAGCCGAGCTGCGCGTCGCACCAGGCGAGCTTGAGCGCCTGGCCGGTCCACCCGTACATGAAGTGCCGCGTCTTCCGCGGACCGTTGCCCGGGATGTCACTGAACTTCGTGTACCCGGCCACCGTCCCGGACTGGTACCACCGGTTGTCCAGAGCAACTGTCTTCAGCCGGATCAACTCGTCCAGTGCCAGACCGTCAGCACCGGCACCAGTGAAGACCGCGCGCGCCGTGTGGACCAGCTGCCGGAAAGCGTGACCACGAATGTCCTGCGGCCCCCAGTCGAGGATCAGCTGCTGCGTGTAGCTCTCCCCCGGCCGCAGCGTGAGGTAGCCGTCGTCGGTGACCTCGGTCTCGGCCTTGCTGACATACCGGATGTCCTGCTTGCCGTCGAACATCAGGACGCCGCTGAGCGCCGCGATCGCTGGCCCCTCCTGCCGGATCGCGCCGAGCGAGCCGTAGCGGACCTGGCCGTCCCCCGAGCGGCGTGCCTGCGGGCGCGAGAGGACGGACAGCCAGCGCCGTTCGCGGCCCTCGCGCCATTCGAGGTTCACCCCGGGGATCGGCAGCCGGTCCTCCTCGGCGACGAATCCGCCGCCGGGCGCCGGACCGATTCGCGGTACGGCGCGCGCCGGGTCGGCGGACGGGTTGTCGTTGTAGATCACGCCGGGGACGGTGAGCTGGCTGTCCTTCACCCGGCCCAGGTCGAGCAGCAGCCCGACAGCAAGGTCCGCGAGCCGGCGCTTGCTCGTGTTGCGCCACCGGAGCTCGAGGTTCAACCGGTCGCCGTCGTCGAATGCCAACTGCACCTCGACCGCGAGCGGTCCGGTGCGACAGCCGGCGCGGTGCTCGCCCGGTCGCCGCGAGATCCACCAGCCGTCGGGTGACGGTGTCCCGGCCGTCTGGAGCAGGCTCGGCTGCCACGGCCGGCCGGCCGAGCAGGTCAGCAGACCGGCCAGCGGGCGTTCGAGGCAGACCGGGCCGTCGGCCAGGCCGAGCTGCAGGACCACACCGTCAGGGGTACGGCGGAGTTCGGCTTGGCGGGGTCCCGACGTGAGCGGTGGCATCAGGACGTCCGGCGGATCTGGATGGCCTGGTACTGCGTGCCGGGCAGCCGGACGGTCAGCGTGTCGGTGACGTTCTCACGGGTTCGGCGTACCGAGTGGTTCCACACGTCCAGCACGTCGACGTCGTACACGCCCTTCGGGAGCGAGAACGTGCGGTCGGGGAACTGGTGCTCGCCGAGGTACTGCAGGTAGTACGAGCCTGGCACCGCGAGGGTCGGGGCGTCGCGGTAGTCGTCGATGGGCTCGACACCGTCCGGCAGCTCGTCGAGGACCTCACGCAACAACCGAAGCCGCTGCGCCACAACTCCCGTCGGCCGACTACCCCCGGCTGACCAAGGTGTGTCGACGTACCACTCGCCATGGGTTACGTACGCCCCGCGGACCGTGCCCTCCCAGATGCGGGTGAGCATCTCCTCGGGGCGGAGGCTGGTGTCGGGGGTGGTGCCGTTGCCTTCGTGGCCGCAGGCGTCGACGAAGACGGGTTTGGCGTAGTCGCGGCGAAGGGCCGAGACACCACGCAGGTTCTCGAGGCGGACGCTGAGGTGGGTCAGCCAGGGCGGTCCGGGATCGGTTGCCTCGTGCATCGAGATCAGGTGCTGGCTGGGATCGAGTTCGGCGATGAGCTCGGCCAGCCGGCGGACGTCCGTGGCCTGCGGTGTGCTGGTCGGCGAGAGGCACCAGGTGACGTTGCGGTACGCGGACAAGCGGTTCACCGTGGCGCGGATGGTCGCCTCGTCCAGCGGGAGGCTCACGTCGGCGACGATGCCGGCCGTCAGGAGGTCGCGGACCTGGTCCTCGATGGTCTCCGAGAATGCGAGCCGGACGCGGTTGAACGGCGACGCCGCGATCGCGGGACGCGCCGCGGCCCATCGGTCGGGGCGGCCGAACCACGACGTCGTCAGCGGGTGGTACGGCGTACCGTCCGCCCATCGCAGCGCCGTCCCGAAACGCCGGACCGGACCACGCGAGGTCCCCGGCGTGCAGGTGAACTCGATACCGGACGACCCCGACCACTCGCCTTCCAGGTCCGGGCTGAACCGGACGAGCCAGCTGTCTCCCGACTGGAACGACTCCGCGTAGGCGGTGGCGCCGGACGCGTGCCGGAAGTGCACGCCGGTCGGTCCGGCAACGGGTAGTTCGAGCACGTCCCAGCGTGCTACTGACGTCATCGGGTGCCTCTCAGGGCGAGGTACGGGGTGGCGGGCAGCGGGATGCGGCTCGGGCCGGTGTACTCGGCCAGCGGGGTGATGGTCATCGCGCGGGTGTCGATCAGGTCGAAGTGGAACGGCGATCCGTCCGGCAGATCGAGTTCCACGGCCGACGGCTGCCGGTCGCCGAGGTAGTGCAGGACGCAGCGGTCGGTGTCGACCTCGCCGTCCGACTGCCGTGGCAGTCCGGCGAACACGGCCCGCAGGAAGTCGATCCGCTCCGGGCTGTCGCCGTACAGCCGGCCGCCGATCGAGATCCACGCCCGGGTCTCGCGGTCGACGAACGACTCGCCGTGTCCGACGTACCCGCCGAGCGCCATGCCCTGCCAGAACCGGTGCACCATCTCGTCCGCGGTCAGGTTGCCCCAGCGGCGGCCGGCGTTGCCCTCGTAGCCGATCTCGTCGATCACCACCGGTTTCGGGCAGTCCCGCCACGCCGCGACCTCGGCGCCGTCCCAGTGCTGCACGCTCTGGTGGGTGATCCACGGCTTGCCGAAGTCGTACGGCGTGAAGACCTCGTACATCTTGGTGCCGTTGTGGATCGACCGCAGCCGCTGGTACGGGTCGTAGCGCTGTACCAGCTGGAGCAGCCGGTCCCAGTCCGCGATCGTCTTCTCGTGGTTGAAGTCGTACTCGTTCGACAGCGACCACCAGACGTTGCGGTACGCCGCCAGCCGCGCGACGACGTACCGCAGGTACGCCGCGTCCTGCGCCGGGGTCATCCGGTCGAAGCCCCACACGCCGCGGTCGTACGGGTGGAACAGGATCAGGTCCGCCTGGATGCCGAGAGCCAGCAGATCGGCGACGCGGCTCTCGAAGTGCTGGAAGAACTCCGGGTCGTACCGGTCAACGTCGACGGCGCCGGGGGTCGAGCCCGCGAACGGGGTGCGCTCCGGGCGCATCCCGTCCGTGGGCAGCAGGCACATCCGGACCTTGTCGAAGGGTGCCTCGCGCAACGACTCGAGCGTGAGCTCCTGGAGCTCCTTCGTCTCGTACGTCCAGTGGTAGCAGGTGGTGCCGATGCAGTCGTAGCGACTGCCGTCGGCGTACGAGAAGTGGTGCCTGCCGAGCACGTCGACCGGTCCGTGGTTGCCCTGGCCCGGTGGAGCGCAGGTGAAGGTGCCGTGGTGGCCGTCCAATTCGGGGGCGGAGCTGGACGTGATGTACGACCACTCCCCCTCACGGTCCGGTGAGAACCGCGCACGGTAGTCCCCGTCGCCGTCGTAGAAGCCGTCGACGGTTACCATCCGGTTCCGGAACTGGTAGGTGACCTGGAACTCCACATCGACGAACGGGTTGCCGCCGGACGGCCCGGTCAGGGTGAGCTCGTGCAGGCCCCACTTCTCGATACTCATGGCAATCGGTCTCCTGCCTGGATCCACTCGGGCGCCAGGATCACGTGCTTGATGGTCTTGCGCAGGTACGAGTACGCGACGTGCAGCCGGCCGTCGCGGGTCTGCAGCAGCGTCGGGTACGAGTAGCCGAACTCGTTGTCGCGGTACTCCTCGTCCTGCACCTGGAGGTTGCGCCAGTACGGCCAGGTGGCGCCGTCGTCCTCGGACAGCGCCAGCGTCAGCGGGGTCCGCAGGGTCTTCCGGCGGACGCCGCCCTTGCCGTCGTCGACCCAGCGGAACTGGTCGCGGTCGGCGCACGAGTCGTTGAACACCATGACGAGCCGACCGTCGCTGAGCCGGAGCACCTGGATCGCCGAGTTGTTGTTCGGCAGAGTGGTCTTCTCGGGAGCGGTCCAGGTGCGGCCGTTGTCCTTCGACACCGACCGGTGGATGCGGTCGGCGGCGCGGCTGCGGTAGTAGCCGACGAGTTCGCCCGGTGACAGCTCGGCGATGCTCATCTGCACCTGTCCGACCGCATCCGGCACCTCCACGGTGGACCAGGTCGAGCCTTGGTCGGTGCTCAGTTTCAGCACCGTGCGCTCGGCGGTCTTGTCGCAGTCGTACGCCGGCAGCAGCCAGTCACCGTTGCTCAGCACAACAATCGGGTTCCGGATGAACGAACCGAGGTGGTCGAACAGCACCTCACTCCGCTCCCAGGTGACCCCGCCGTCGGGTGAGACCCGCCGGATCACCCGCGAGCTCGACTGGTCATGCGGTTCGTTCGAGGTGTGCAGCAGCCAGACCTCACCCGCCGGCGGGGCGACGAACAGCAGCGGATTCTGTTCCGACCTGCGCGGGTCGGAGGACAGTTGCACGGGCGGCAGCCAGGTGTCGGAGCCGGCCGGGAGGCGGGAGAGCACGATGTTCGTGTCCGGCTCGCCCTCCCCCGGCCCGTTGAACCAGGCGCAGAGCAGGTCGCCGGCCTCGGTCTCGACGAGGGTGGCGGCGTGGCTGTCGCCGGGGTGGATGGTGGGCAGGAGGGCCGCACCCTCGCGGATGCGGCCGTCGAACCTGGGATCGATCACCATGTGAGCCCGCGGGCGACCTGCGCCTTGATGTAGTCGGGGATGTCCTGCGTCTCGGTGACCAGCAGCGACGAGTCGACGTCCATGCCGTCCTTGAGGACGTGCTGCCGGAACACCTTGTACAGGGGGATGTCCCAGTACTCGGTGTTCTGGTAGTTCTTGATCACCGCGTTGTCGCCCCAGTAGACGGCCGACGTGTCGACCGCCGCGAGCTCCGGGATCGCCGTACCGAACGCGTTCACGACCGCGTCGGTCTTCAGCACCGCCTTCATGCCGTACGACGAGATCCGCGTCTGCATCTCCTCCGACACCAGGTACTTGATCACGTCCAGCGCCTGGTCCTTGTGCTGCGACTGCGGCGGGATGAACGCGGCCCGGGTGTCCGGCTGGTAGATCGTCTTCGACCCGCGCGACAGCACCGGCATCGAGGTGACGCCGATCTTCACGCTCTTGGCCCACTCGGCGAATTGCGCCGCGTCGTCCTCCTCGACGTAGTACGCGCTGAGCGCGTACGCGTTCAGCTTCGACAGGTTGTTCACCGCCATCGCGAGATGCCCGGGGAAGCTCATGTCGCCCTTGAAGAAGTCGTCCACGGTGGTGAAGTTGTTCCGCGGGATCATCAGGAACCGGTACATGTTGTTCGCGACGGTCTTCCACTCCGCGCTGGTCAGGTTGACCTTCACGTCCTCCGGCGCCGGCTGCTCGCTCGAACCGGGCACGAACGGGTAGAGCCCGAGCTGGTTCATCGCGAGGTAGTTGTCCGGGTGCTGCATGTAGCCCTTGTAGTGGTGGATCCCGTCCTGCCGGGTGAGCTTCTGCGCGAGCTTGTAGACGTCGTCGTACGTCGACCCTGCCGTCGGGTACCGGACGCCGAACTTGTCGAAGATCAGCTTGTTGTAGAACAGCAGGCTCTCGTCGATCCAGAGCGGGACGCCGTACAGGCCGCCGTCGGAGCGGGACTTGATCTGCTCGACCGAGCCGACGTTCAGCGCGGTCAGGTCGATGCCGGCCTGCTGCACCAGTCCGGTGATGTCCTGGGTCCAGCCCAGCGGCTCGAGGTCCCGGTCGATCCGCAGCCGCGGGTCCTCCAGGATCAGGTCCGGCACCCGGCCGGCCTTGGCCATGTCCTCGTACCGGATCGGGTAGTCCCAGGTGGCGTACTTCAGCTTGATGTTCGGGAACTTGGCCCGGATCGCGTCACCGAAGACGGTGTCGAAGTACCGGGTAGCCTCCCGGCCCTGGTCGTTGCCGCCGAGCTCGAACGGCTTGAAGTTGGCGGCGAAGACGAACAGCTCGTCGTCGGCGACCGAGAACGGCACGTTGTACTTGTTCGGGATGTCGACGACACCGGTCGCGGAGCTCACGCTGCCGCGCGACGTGGCGGTGGTGGAGCTGGTGGTGGCAGCGGCGGCGGTCCCGGCCGGGAGCACGCCGCCCAGGGCGGCCAGGCCGCCGAGCAGCGCGCTGTTGCGGACGAAGCCGCGACGCGACAGGCCGGGGCCGTCGGACGAAGCGGAAGGACGCTCGGCGTTCTGAGCTTCAGACATGGAATGACCTTTCCTACGGGGCGGTGGTGGCCGTGAGGACACCCTTCAGGTCGAGCTGCTCGGCCAGGTGGCACGCGACTTTGCGGCCGCCGATCTCGCGCAGCTGCGGGACTTCGGTCTTGCACCGCGCCTCGGCGTACCCGCACCGCGGGTGGAACGGGCAGCCGGACGGCACCTTCGACGGGTCCGCGATCTCGCCGCGCAACTTGATGCGCTCGCGGAGCCCGCGGGAGGCGGGATCGGGATCCGGTACGGCGCTCAGCAGCGCCTCGGTGTACGGGTGCAGGGGTCTGGTGTAGAGCTCCTCGGTCGTCGCGCTTTCGACGAGCTTGCCGACGTACATCACCGCGACGTCGTCGGCGACGTGCTCGACGATGCCGAGGTCGTGGGACACGAACAGGTAGGTGAGGCCGGACTCCTCCTGCAGATCCCGCAGCAGGTTGAGGATCTGGGCCCGGACCGACACGTCGAGCGCGCTGACCGCCTCGTCCGCGACCACCAGCCGCGGCTCGGTGGCGAGCGCCCGCGCGATCACAACCCGCTGCCGCTCGCCGCCGCTGAACGCGTGCGGGTAGCGGTGCGCGTACTCGGCCCGCAGCCCGACGCGACGCAGCAGCGCGGCGACCTTGTCGTCGATCTCGTCGCGCGACCCCGCCGCCTGCACCCGGAGCGGCTCGGCGATGATGTCGCGCAGCGTCTTGCGCGGGTCGAGCGAGGAGTGCGGGTCCTGGAAGATCAGGCGGACCTGGCCGCGGTACGGCTTCAGCTGCTTCTCGCTCAGCGGCGCCAGGTCGACACCGTCGAACATGATGCTGCCCGAGGTCGGCTCGTAGGCGCGGACGATGCAGCGGCCGAGGGTCGTCTTCCCGCAGCCCGACTCACCCACGAGCCCGAGCGTCCGGCCGGCCTGGATCGACAGGTCGACACCGTCGACCGCCTTCACGAAGCCCCGGTTCCGCCCGAGGAACCCGCCGTGCAGCGGGAAGTGCATGGTCAGCCCACGTGTCTCCAGCAACGTCATGACTTCTCCTCGCCGTACAGCAGACAGGCAACGTCGATCTCGTCGCTGCGCACCCGGAGCGGCACGGTCGTGTCGCACTTCCCGGCCATGAACGCGTCGCATCGCGGGTGGAACCGGCACCCCGACGGCCGCTCGTACGGCGGCGGTACGGTCCCGCGGACTGCGACCAGCCGCTCCTGCCCGCGCGCACCGAGTCTGGGCACCGAACGCACAAGTGCTTGTGTGTAAGGGTGTTTGGGCCGGCTGAGTACGGCGGACGCCGGCCCCTGCTCGACGACTTCGCCGAGGTACATCACCGCAACCTCGTCGGCGACCTGCGCCGCGACGCCGAGGTCGTGCGTGATCAGCATGATCGCCATCCCGAACTCCTGCTGCAGGTCCTGCAGCAGGTCCAGGATCTGCGCCTGGGTGGTGACGTCGAGCGCGGTCGTCGGCTCGTCCGCGATCAGCAGCCGCGGCCGGCACGACAGCGCCATCGCGATCATCGCGCGCTGCCGCATGCCGCCGCTGAGCTGGAACGGGTACGAGTCCACGCGGCGCTGCGGGTTGGGGATGCCGACCCGGCCGAGCATCTCGATCGCGCGCTCCCGGGCGACCTGCTTGCCGACGTGCTCGTGCAGCCGGATCGCCTCGACGATCTGGTCGCCGATCGTGTGCACCAGGCTGAGCGACGCCATCGGCTCCTGGAACACCATCGCGATGTCGGCCCAGCGCACCTGCCGCAGCCGCTTGTCCTTCGCGGCCAGCAGGTCGAGCGGCTCGCTGCCCGGTGCGTCGTCGTACAGCAGGATCTCGCCGCCGACGATCCGGGCCGGCTTCTCCACCAGCCGCAGGATCGACCGGGCGGTGACGCTCTTGCCGCACCCGGACTCGCCGACCACGGCCAGCGTCCGGCCACGTGGCACCGACAGGCTGACGCCGTCGACGGCCTTCACGACCCCGTCGCCGAGCTCGAAGTGAGTCCTCAACGAGCGCACTTCCAGTAGCGGTTGCATCAGAGGGTCCTCACTTGTAGGGATCCGCGGCGTCGCGCAGACCGTCGCCGACGAAGTTCATGGCCAGGACGACCACCACGACCGCGAGGCCGGGTGTCAGCAGCCACGGCGCAGTCGCGACCGCGCGGATGTTCTGCGCGCCCTCGAGCAGCACGCCCCAGCTCACCGCGGGCGGCTGCAGACCGAGGCCGAGGAACGACAGGCTGGTCTCGGCGAGGATCATCCGCGGCACCGCCATCGAGATCGACGCGATGATGTGACTGGCGAACGACGGCACCATGTGGCCGAAGATGATCCCGGTCCGGCCGACGCCGTCCAGCCGGGCCGCCATCACGAAGTCCTCCTCGCGCAGGCTCAGGAACCGGCCGCGGACGTCCCGCGCCAGCCCGGTCCAGCCGATCAGCGAGAGGATCACGGTGATCGCGAAGTACCTGGTCAACGGTCCCCAACTGCCCGGAAGGGCGGCCGACAGCGCCATCCACAGCGGCAGCGTCGGGACCGACATGATGAACTCGATGATCCGCTGGATGATGTTGTCGACCGTGCCGCCCAGGTAGCCGGAGATACCGCCGATCAGCATGCCGAGCACGAAGCTCGCGAACACGCCGACGAGTCCGATCGACAACGACACCCGGGCGCCGTGGATCAGCCGGGACAGCAGGTCGCGGCCGGACTGGTCGGCGCCGACCAGGAAGAACGGCTCGCCGGCCGTCGTCGGACCGATCAGGTGGATGTTCGACTTGATCGGGCCCAGGATCGAGTACTCGTCGCCGCGCACGAACCACCCGATGTCGACGATCTTCGACGTGTCGACGGTGAAGGTCTGCTCGAACGTCTCCTGGTTGCGCGTCGACGAGTACCCGTACACGAACATCCCGTGCTCGGCGTCGACATGGATCCGCTGCGGTGGGGCGTACGGCAGCGAGGTGTGCGCGGTGTCGGCGCTGGACGGGGCGAAGAAGCCCGCGAAGATCGCGACGAAGTAGATCGGGACCAGCACAATCAGCCCGATCAGCGCCAGCCGGTGCCGGCGGAACTGCCGCCACATCAGCCGCCACTGCGGCAGCGCGCCGTGGTCGCGAAGGCTCTTCACCACCTCCGCCGGCACTTCGTGCGAGCTGTCAGGAGCGATCGCCTCGGTCTGCTGGACCATTCAGATCTATCCCTTCTGGAACCGGGTACGGATCCGCGGATCCCACCAGGCCAGTGCGAGGTCGCTGAGCATCGTGCCGATCACCGTCAGCGTGCTGAGGATCAGCACGAAGCTGCCGACCAGGTACATGTCCTGGCTCTTCACCGCCCCGAGCAGCAGCGGACCGCTGGTCGGCAGGCTCATCACGACCGACACGATCGTCTCGCCGCTGATCAGGCCGGGCAGCAGCCAGCCGACCGTGCTGAAGAACGGGCTGAGCGACATCCGGACCGGGTACTTGAGCAGCAGCTTCCACTCCGGCAGGCCCTTCGCCCGGGCGGTCGCGACGTACGGCTTGTGCAACTCGTCGAGCAAGTTGGCCCGGGTGATCCGGATCAGGCCGGCCGTCCCGGCGACGCCGACCACCACGATCGGGATCCACAGGTGGGACAACAGGTCGAGCAGCTTGCCCAGGTTCCAGGCCGCGTCGGCGTACTCCGGTGAGAAGAGTCCGCCGACGCTCTGGCCGAAGTACCGGAACCCGATGTACATCATCACCAGCGCGAGCATGAACTCCGGCACGGCCATCCCGATGAAGCCGAGGAACGAGGCCAGATAGTCGCCGCCGGAGTACTGCCGCAGCGCGCTGTAGATGCCGATCGGGAACGCGATCGCCCAGACGAACAGCAGGCTCGCGATCGACAGCACCATCGACAGCAGCACCCGGTTGCCGATCAGGCTGGCCACCGACTGGTTCCAGGCGAAGGACTGGCCGAGGTCACCGTGCAGTACGACGCCCTTGATCCAGGTGAGGTACTGCACGATGAACGGCTTGTCGAGCCCGTAGTGCCGCTTCAGCTCGGCGATCTGCGAGTCCGGGATGTCCTGGCCGCGGGCCTCCGCGTTCGCGATCACCGTGGTGGTGTAGTCGCCCGGCGGCAGCTTGATGACCACGAAGGTGACGAACGAGATCGCCGCCAGCGTGATGCCCATCCAGACCAGCCGCCGGGCCACGAAGCGCAGCATTACTGGCCGATCGCGAACTGCTCGGGGTGGACGATGCCCGGGGCGACCGATTCGCTCATCGTGGCCGGCACGTTGTGGAAGTCGTTCTTCACCACGCCGTACGTGTTCGGGACCGAGCTGATGCCGATGTAGTAGAACTGGTCGGCCGCGATTTGCAGGATCTGCTTGCCCAGGTCGAGCGTCTTCGCCGGGTCGGGCTCCTGCCGTGCCTGGGTGAACAGCTCCATCTGCTTCTTGATCTCGGCCGGCGGCTGTACGCCTTCCTCGCCCTTCGACTGGTACCACTGCGCCCAGCCGATGCCGTATCGCGCGCTGCCGTCGTTGGTCGGCACCCAGTAGTGGTCGCCGCCGGTCCCGGTGGGCAGCACGAACGTGCCGCAGGTCCAGGTGCCGGCGTCGTGGTCGTTGGCCTTGACCCGCTCCTTGTAGAGGTCTTCACTGACCGCCTGCGTGCGCAGCTCGATCCCGACCGCGGCCCAGCGCTTCTTGACGAACTCGATCGCCTCGACGTGGTCCGGGAACGACTCGCTGACCAGCACGGCGACCGACACCGGCTTCCCGTCCGCACCGAGCCGCTTGCCGTCCGCCGACTTCTTGGTCAGCCCGGCCGCGTCCAGGTGCTGGTTCGCCTTGGCGGCGTCGAACTCCAGGAACTGCGTGGCCAGCTGCTCGTTGTAGTACGGCGAGTCCTTCGGCGGCGCACCCTGCCAGGGCTCCCCCTGGCCGGCGTAGACCGCGTCGATGACCTCCTTGCGGTTGATCGCGTGCGACAGACCGGCCCGGAACTCCTTGTTGGAGAACAGCGCCCGCTTGACCGGGTCCTTGTGGGTCAGGTTGAGGCCGAGGACCATCGTGTTGGTGAGCTGGGTCGGCACCTCGAAGATCTTGTAGCCGCCCTTCTCCCGGTTCTGTGCGACGACCGGCTTGTTCTGCGGCGTCCCGAAGTTCCGGTACTGCATGCCGAACTCGCCGTTCATCACCTTGAGCAGCTCGACCTGGGCGTCCTGGACGACCTCGACGCGGCAGTTGTCGATGTACGGCAGCTGCCGGCCCTGGTCGTCGACCTTCCAGTAGTACGGGTTCCGGGTCAGCGTGACCGCGGAGCCCTTGCCGAGCGCGGTGGTCACCTTCCACGGCGCCAGCGTCGGCTGCTCCGGGTTGGTCCACGGGTTCTGCTTCTGCGAGAACAGATCGGTCCAGCTGCCGACACCGGCCTTCTTCGCCAGCGCGTTCGCATTCTTGTTGTACTTCAGGTGGAACTGCTGGAAGTAGTGCTTCGGCAGCAGCATCCCGTAGGCGCCTTCACGCTCGAAGATGCCGTCGGCGATCTGCACCAGCAGCGACGGCTGCGGCGAGCTGTAGGTCATCTTGATCGTGCGCTCGTCGACCTTCTCGACCTTCGCGATCTTCCCGGTGTCCGGCGACGTGAACGCGTCGTACAGACCGTCCGGGTGCAGACCCTCGTCGCACTGCACCTCGAGGATCGTGAAGATCAGGTCGTCCGCCGTACACGGCTTGCCGTCGGACCACTTCATGCCCTCACGCAGGGTGAAGGTGTAGACCTTGCTCTCGGCACCGACCGTGAACTCGCAGGTGTTCGCCTCGATCTCGTCGTAGCCGGGCTTGCCGACCTTGTCGGGCTTCCAGCGCAGCAGCGGCTCGTAGCGCATCGCGTACCACAGCCACTGGGTGTCCTCCTGGGTCAGCATCGCCGACCGCCAGGTGCCGCCGTACATCGCCTTGCCGTCGAGGGGCTTGATCACCGGCGGGTTCTTCGGGAGCCGGTCCGCCAGCGGCGGCAGCGTGCCCTTGTCCACCAGGGCTTTCAGCATCGGCGATTCCTTCTCGCCGACCGCGGCGGCTTGCGCACCGGCCCCGGCCGGCTTGGTGTCGAAGAAGCCGCAGCCGGGGACGGTGGCGACGGCCAGCAGGCCGAGACCGCCCTGCAGCAGCCGCCGTCGATCGATCTTGCTCTCAGACCCTCTTGTCATCGTCATGACCTCACTGCTGCTCGAGCGTGATGTTGCTGAACTGCGCGGTCCCGTAGTCGACGAGACCGTTGTCGTCCAGAAGGCCGCCGTCGATGGCGAACCCGATGTAGAAGGAGCGGTTCGGCATCACGAGCTTCTCGTAGCCGAAGCGGTCCCACTTGACTTGATCCGTGGAGATGAACGCCTCGAACTCGACGTCCCGGAACTGCGGGCGCTCGCGCCGGAGCAGCCGCAGCCAGTACACCTTCGTGGGATCCAGGTAGCTGCCGTCCCACGGCCACGGGCCGACGCTGGGCACCGAGCCGTGGGTCTGGATCCGGATCGCCTGCGCCTTCATGCCGCCGTCGTCGGTGGCCGTCGGCGCGGCACTCGCGTTGTCGTTGACCGTGCCGTACCCGCCCGCGACGCCGAAGCCGATCCCGCCGTACATGAACGGCGCGGCCGGGTCGAGCGAGTCGCGGATCATCAGGCCCGCGGTCAGCCCGTTGGCGATCTTGCTGATCTTGTCCAGCCGCGCGGTGATCTGCGAGACCGCGCCGGCACCGCCGGCCTGGAGCTTGCGGTACACGTAGTGGAAGTTGCTGCTCCGCCCGTAGATCCGGCCGGAGCCCTTGATGGTCAGGACCCCGCCGTCCAGGCTCCCGGATCCCGGCACCGGCGGCTTCCCGACCGAGGCCGACGTCCAGCCCGCCGTACCCACCTGCTTGTTGACGTGCAGCTGGACGGCGGTCGACTGGGTCGCCGTACCGTTGCGGTCGGTGGCCCGCGCCGTGACCCAGTAGGAGCCATCAGCAACGTTCTTCCACTGCACCTGGTACGGCGCGCTCGTCGCGGTGCCGATCACCTGGTCACCGGCGAAGAACTCGACCTTGGCCAGCTGCCCGCCCTTCGCGGCGGAAACGTCGGCCTTGATCGTCACGGTCGGCGCGGTCCGGCCGGCGAACGTCTGGTTCTGCGCCGGGCTGGTGATCCGCACGGCCGGGTTGCCGACCGGGTCCGGGACCAGCGAGTTGAGGTAGTTCTCCAGGTAGGTGTAGCCGTTCGGCGCGATCTTCTGCGCGTCCGACGGGTCGTTCGGGTCGAGCCCGTTCGCCTGCTCCCACCAGTCCGGGATGCCGTCGTGGTCGGAGTCCACCGGCGCCTCGGTCCGGGCCAGGTCCGGGTAGCCGCCGACCTGCTTCTGCGAGTTGATCAGCCGCCCGGTGCCGTTGCGGACCTCGTCGACGATCCGGGCGTCGGCGGCGTCGCGCCGGGGCAGGATCGCGCCGGCTCCGGCGAGCACCGCCTCGTACGCCTTGCCGGCCGCTTGGAGCTCGCCGCGGCCCGGGATCGGCTGCGGCTCGGCCAGTTCGACGATGCCGCCGATCGGGTACCGGATGCCGCGCCGGTTGTGCGCCGTGACCTCCGGGTGGCCCTCGACCTGGTTGCCGGCGACGTACCACTGGCCGCCACGGTTGGCGCTCACCACGACCGGCGCGACCTCGTCGAGCGTGGTCGGGCCCGGCTTGTAGAAGTTGTTCATGATGTTGATGCCGTTGGCCCACTCACCGCCGTACACCGAGGTGTACCCGTGGTCGTAGATCACGTTGTTGTAGTGGTCGACCTCGAGGTTGATGCCCTCGGTGTAGCCGAAGCGCGGCTGCCGGCCGCCCTGGTGGGCGACCAGGTTGTGGTGGTACGTGTTCCGCTCGCCGCCCCAGATGCCGCCGTACCCGTGCCGGTTCTTCGGGTGCGCGGACAGCGCCAGGCCCTCGGAGACGATGCACCACTGGACGGTGACGTCGAAGTTCCCGTACGGCGACAGGCACTCGTCGACCGCCCAGCTGAACGAGCAGTGGTCGATGATCAGGTTGCGGATCTGCGGGCTCACCGAGCCCGGCACGTTGGTGTTGAAGGCGTCGTCGGCGACCGCGTTCTCGTCGCCGAGCCGGAACCGCAGGTAGCGCATCACGATGTCGTGCGCGCCGCCGCTGATGTTGGTGCCGTAGCCCGCCACGCAGATCCCGCCGCCGGGCGCGGTCTGTCCGGCGATCGTCAGGTTGCTCCCGGCGATCTTCAGGCCCGACTGCAGCTGGATCGTGCCGGAGACCCGGAACACGATCGTCCGGTCGGAGCCGGAGACCGCGTCCCGCAGCGATCCGGGTCCGGAATCGGCCAGCGTGGTCACCTCGTACACGGAGCCACCGCGGCCACCCTTGGCCCACATCCCGGCGCCCTCGGCGCCCGGGAAGGCCGGCAGCCGGTCCTCGTTCGCGGTGGCGCCGGCGGTCTTCGCGGTCGCTGCGGCGGTCGCCGTCGGCGTGATGCCGAGCGATGCGACACCGATGGCGGCCGCGGTGGTCCCGACGAATCCACGCCGGGACCAGCCCGGCGCCGGGGCTTCGCCTGGGAGAGTTTCTGTCATCGTCCATGCCTCGCTTTCGGCAGGGGGGCGGCTGCTGAGTCGCGCAGTCTGAATATCTAGTCAACTCCGAATGGAACGACGGCCCTCATGCTCACGGAGGTTACGAAGGCATGTCAAGAGCGTGACGCCGGAAAGTTGCAATCGTTTGCAGGCAGAGATTTTCTCGATCGCAATCGTTTGCACGAACTCTTGCCGGATCGTCCGCGCCAGTGGTTACCTAGCCTCCATGCCTTTGCGCCCACTCCCCCACGGCAGCACCAGGATCAGCGGCGGCTTCTGGTTGGAACGGCAACGCACGAACCGCGACACGACCATCCCGGCCGCCGCACAGCGGCTCGAGGAGGCCGGAACGCTCCGCAACTTCCGCCGGACGGCCGGGCAGGAAACCGACGCCGACTCGAGCACCGAGGCGGCCTTCGCCGGCAAGCTGTTCGCGGACACCGACGTCTACAAATGGCTGGAAGCCGTTGCCTGGGAGCAGGATCGCGAGCCCTCAGCCGAGTTCGCCGCCTGGCAGGTCGGCACCAATGGCTTGGTCGCCGCCGCGCAGGAGCCCGACGGCTATCTCAACACCCACACTCATTTGGTCCTGGACGGGCAGCGGTACGGCGACCTGGAGAAGGGGCACGAACTGTACTGCGCGGGACATCTGTTCCAGGCGGCGGTGGCGCAGGTGCGGGCAACCGGGGATCGCACCTTGCTCGACGTCGCGTGCCGGTTCGCCGATCACCTGTGCAAGACCTTCGGCCCCGGCCGGCTGGAGGGTGTCGACGGGCATCCCCTGATCGAGACGGCCCTTGTCGACCTGTACCGCGAGACCGGTACGGCGGCGTACCTGGAGCTGGCGTCGTACTTCGTCGAGGCCCGCGGCCACGGGATGCTCACTCCCCCGGGTCACCACGGCCCGGCGTACTTCCAGGATCACCGTCCGGTGCGCGAGACCCGGACGATCGCCGGGCACGCGGTCCGGGCGCTGTACCTGGCGTCGGGCGCGACCGACGTCGCGGTGGAGACCGGCGACGACGAACTGCTCGGCACGTTGCGGGCGATGTGGGCGACGATGGTCGAGAGCCAGACGTACCTGAACGGCGGACTCGGTTCCCGCTGGTACGGCGAGGCGTTCGGCGACCCGTTCGAGCTGCCGCCGGACGCGGCGTACTGCGAGACGTGTGCGGCGATCGCGAGCGTGCAGTGGAGCTGGCGGCTGTTGCTCGCGACCGGCGAGAGCAAGTACGCCGACCTGATCGAGCGGACGCTCTACAACGCGGTGATCTCCGGGGTGTCGCTCGACGGTGACCGGTTCTTCTACGTGAACACGTTGAAGGTCCGGCACAACGCCTTCGCCGACGATCAACGGTCGGCCGTGGGCGGCAGGCAGCCGTGGTTCGGTACGGCGTGCTGCCCGCCGAACGTGATGCGCACGCTGTCCTCGCTCGACCAGCTGGTCGCGACCGCGGACGACGACGGGGTGCAGGTGCACCTCTACGCGCCGGCTTCGGTGCGCGCGGGCGAGATCGGCTTCGAGATCGAGACCGAGTATCCGTGGCACGGGACCGTCCGGGTGCGGATCACAGCGACTCCGGACACACCGTGGACGCTCAGGCTGCGGATCCCGGCGTGGGCGGACAGCCAACGGCTGACGGTGAACGGGCACGAAGGCCCGCTGCGACGGGTGTGGTCCGTCGGTGACGAGGTCGTGCTGGAGTTGCCGGTCGCGGCGCGCCGGACGGCGCCGGACGAGCGGATCGACGCGGTGCGTGGCTGCGTCGCGATCGAACGCGGCCCGTTGGTGTACTGCTTCGAGCAGCAGGACGCGGACGTCGTCCTCGACCACACCGCGGTCGTCGCGGGCGAGCTGGTCGAGCGGGAGCGACCTGACCTGCTCGGCGGCGTGACCACCATCGACGTACCGGCACGTGACGGCACGCTGACCGCGATCCCCTACTACGCCTGGGCGAACCGGACGGTCGGACCGATGACGGTATGGATCCGGGAGGACGCGTGAACTACTGGGAGGATCCCGGTCCCGGGTACGGCGTGCTGCCGCCGCGGGCCGCCGTACGGTCGGATGCGCCGCGGTTGAGCCTGAACGGGCAGTGGCGATTCCGCTGGACGCCGTCGGTGCCTCCGGCCGGTTTCGAAGCGCCGGACTTCGACGACTCCGACTGGGACTGGTTGCCGGTGCCGTCGTCGTGGCCGATGCACGGACATGGCAGTCCGGCGTACACGAACCAGAAGTATCCGTTCCCGGTCGACCCGCCGTACGTGCCCGACGAGAACCCGACCGGGGACCATCGGCTGGCGTTCGAGCTGCCGGCGTCGTGGAGCGATCCGACCGTGTTGCGGTTCGACGGCGTGGACTCGTGTGCGCGGGTCTGGCTGAACGGGGTCGAGCTCGGGGTGACGCGTGGGTCGCGGCTGCCGGCCGAGTTCGCGGTCAGCGACGTCCTGCGGCCGGGGCGGAACGTGCTGGCGGTGCGCGTGCACCAGTGGTCCTCCGGGTCGTACCTCGAGGATCAGGACATGTGGTGGCTGCCAGGCATCTTCCGTGATGTCACGCTGATCTCGCGGCCGGTGGACGCGGACGTCTTCGTGCACGCCGACTACGTGGACGGTTCCGGCGTACTGCGGGTCGAGTCGGCGCCGGGTGCGATCGTGCGGATCCCGGAGCTGGACGTCGAGGTGCCGAGCGGGAGGACGGTGGCGATCCCGGGCGTCGAGCCGTGGTCGGCCGAGGTGCCGCGGTTGTACGACGCGGTCGTGGAGCTGCCCGGCGAGCGGGTCGCGCTGCGGATCGGGTTCCGGACCGTGGAGATCGTCGACGGCGTCCTACGGGTCAACGGGCGGCGGATCGTGTTCCACGGCGTGAACCGGCACGAGCACGATCCCGTGTTCGGTCGCGCCGTACCGCTGGAGCGGCTGCGCGAAGAGCTGCTGGTGATGAAGCGGCACAACATCAACGCGATCCGGACCAGTCACTACCCGCCGGACTCCCGGCTGCTGGAGCTGTGCGACGAGCTCGGGTTCTGGGTGATGGACGAGTGCGACTACGAGTCGCACGGGTTCTTCCTGCTCGACTGGCGTGGGAACCCGGCCGACGACCCGCGGTTCCGGGACGCGTCGCTGGACCGGATGCGCCGCACGGTCGAGCGCGACAAGAACCACCCGTGCGTGGTGATGTGGTCGCTCGGGAACGAGGCCGGCGTCGGGTCGAACCTGACCGCGATGGCCGCGTGGACGCGGGACCGGGATCCGTCCCGGCCGGTGCACTACGAGGGCGACCTGACGTGCGCCGACGTGGACGTGTACAGCCGGATGTACGCGTCGCACGCCGAGGTCGAGGCGATCGGGAAGCGCGCCGAGAGGCCGTTGGACGATCCGGTGCTGGACGCGCGGCGGCGGGCGATGCCGTTCGTGCTCTGCGAGTATTCGCATGCCGGCGGCAACGGTCCTGGCGGGCTGCCGCAGTACGAGGAGCTCTTCGACCGGTACGAACGGTGCCAGGGCGGGTTCCTGTGGGAGTGGATGGAGCACGGCATCCTGCGTGCCGACGGGTCGTACGGTTACGGCGGCGACTTCGGCGAGGAGCTCCACGACGGGACGTATGTGCTCGACGGTCTCGTCTTCCCCGACCTGACGCCGCAGCCGGTCCTCGCCGAGGTCCACAAGGTCTACGAGCCGGTCCGTCTGACGATCGCCGACGACGTGCTGACCGTCACCAACAGGTACGACGTCCTCGACACCTCACATCTGTCGTTCCTCTGGGACGTTGCCGACGAAGGCATCGTCGTGGACCGCGGCACGCTGGACGTCCCGGTCATCCCGTCCGGCGAATCGGCCACGATCACGCTCCCCGCCCCGCCGGCCCAGAACCCCGAACGCTGGCTGACAGTCCGCGCCGTCCTCACGCAGGACTGCGCCTGGGCCCCAGCAGGCCACGAGGTCACCTGCACCCAAGCCCTCGTCCCGCTACCCCCGGACCGTTTGAGGGGTGAACCTCGCGGCTTGCCCGTTGGCAGTCCGCATACCGGCACAGGAACGGGCAAGCTTCGGGGTGAACGTCCGACGTTGGGAAGTGGTTGCGCGGTGGGGCCGGGGGTGTTCGACGCGCGGACCGGGCGGCTGGTGGGGCTTTGGGGGTGGGAGGTGGAGCATGTGCCGCTGGAACTGTGGCGGGCTCCTACTCAGCACGACGCGCGGACGTGGGATGCGACGACGCTGGACCGGAAGACACGGTGGGCGAACGCCGGACTGGACCGGCTGCGGTACCGGACTGTTGGCGTCGAGCAGACGAGTGACGGCCTGGTGGTCACCACGATGGTCGGTGCGGCCGCCACGGACGCGCGGGTGCTGACGACGTACAGGTGGCGCAGCGACGGTGAGCGGCTGATGGCCGAGGTCGATGTCGAGCCGTTGGGTGAGTGGACGGTGCCGTGGGCGCGGCTGGGCGTCACGTTCGGGCTGCCGGGCGGCCTGCACACGATGACCTGGTTCGGGTTGGGCCCGGGGCAGGCGTACCCGGACTCGCGGTCAGCGGCGCGGATCGGCCGCTATACCAGCACGGTCGACGACCTCCAGGTGCCGTACCTGTATCCGCAGGAGAACGGTGCCCGCGGCGACGTCCGCTGGGCCGAGCTTTCCGGCGCGGCCGGCAAGCTGCGCCTGACCGGCGACCCGCACGTCGCGCTGACGGTCCGCCGCTGGACGACCGCCGAACTGGCCGCGGCCGAGCACCCGGCGGACCTGCGCCCGGACGACCGCGTCTGGCTCACGCTGGACGCCCTGCAACACGGCCTAGGCAGCCCGACCAGCGACGCGCCGATCCTCCCGCCGCACGACCTCCAACCGCACAAGCACACCTTCAGGTTCAGCTTGGGAAGCTGATCCACGTCCCCGCCAACGGCTGCTGACCGATCCCCGGCTTCGACCAGTCGCAGACCCCGTCGGGGAAGATCGTCCGCAGCTTCTTCCACTGTGCGTCGGTGAATCCGGGGTATTCCGGCCGTTTGGGCGTCCGCAGCTCGCACTTGATCACGTCCGCCGCGACCCCGGCTCCGGCCACCTCCCGCGGGAACGACGCCGACGGGAACAGCTTCTCGCAGCGCGAGGCCGGGTCCCGGGTCAGCGGCTGCGCGACGAACTCGGTCGACGACGGAACCCGGCAGCCCTCGACCAGCCCGGACGGCCGCGCCGCGACGATCTTGTCGATCCGCGGCCGCGCGGTGGTGTCGGCCGTCAATTGCGTGAGCCAGCGGTCCATCTCGTCGACGGCGTGCTGCAGCATCGGGCTCGCGGTGCTGAACAGCCCGTACGTCGCGTCCTCGAGCAGGCTCACCTGGTTGTCCGCCGTACCGTTCGCCTCCTGCAGCCGGGCGCGCATCGAGAACGTGTGGTACCGGACGTGGATGTCGCCGTACGACTGGGTGTCGTAGTACGCCCGGTAGTCGATGATCGGCACGTCCTTCAGCCCGCCGCCGCCGTTCGTCAGCCGCCCGGTCCGGTACGCCGCGCGCACCGCCTGCGGATCGGCCGCGGTCCGGGACGGCACCAGGTTCGCGTCCGCGTCGAAGCCGCCGACGTGCTCGTTCAGGTCGAGGAACTGCGCGGGCGTGATCGCCCCGGACTTCAGCACCTTCAGCCCGTACTGCACGCCGACGTTGTCGAGCGGCCGCCGGGCGAACCCGCTCGACGGGTCCGCGCCGTACGCGTTGATCGTGTGGTCGAAGACGTCGCAGCGCGCGCCCTGCGGGTTCGTCACCGGGTCGTAGCGCTGCTCGGCGGGGAGGTGGGAGCAGTTGCTCCGCGGGTCGATCCGGTTCGCGCTCACCGCCATGCTCGGCAGCGTCGCGTACGTCTGGAAGCCCGCGACCTTGCGCTTCTGCTCCTGCGTCCACGCCAGACCCGACGTGGTGAAGTACGAGTTCAGCAGCCACGAGTCGCTGATGAACGAGACCGTGCCGAACCCGACCTCCGGGAACGAGCAGCCGACGACGATCCCGTCGAAGATGCCCGGGTAGTTGTCGGTGATCTGGTGTGCCTGGTACGAACCGCCCGAGCAGCCGAAGCCGATCGTGAAGTCCGGCCGGCCGTAGTGCTCGACGAACAACTCCTTCGTCGTCATCGCGGATTCGGCCGCGGTCAGGTCGTTGCAGTTCTGGCCGAAGACGTTCAGCGACGACGACAGCAACGCGTACCCGCGACCGAGCAGGAACGCGTCGGTGACGCCGCCGGTCGTCGAGCCGGACCGGTACCACCCGCCGGCACAGCCGCCGCCGAGCGTGAAGATCGCCCGCCCGTTCCAGCTTGACGACCGCCGCGTCGGGGTCGGCGCGGCCTCCCGCAGCGGGTCGTGCAGCATGCTGGTCTGCACCACGGCCCGGTTCGCGCTGCCGGTCTCCATCCGGACGATGAACGGGTCACCGGAGTCCGTCTTCGCGAGATCAACCGGGTACGCCGTGGCGCCGGCCGGCCACTTCGCGAACTGGCCCGCGGTCGTCCGGTAGAAGTAGTCGACGCGCGGCGCAATCGTGCAGTCCGCGTCCAGCGGGGCGCCCAGGGTGCCGCCGATCACCGGGACGGTGAACTTCGCGGTCTCACACAGGAACGGCTGCTCATGCGGTCCCGAGAACACCGGCCCTTGCCGCGGGTGGTTCTGGACGTCCAGCGTCGTCTGCTGCCCGTCGGCCTCGGCGCGGAGAACGTTCGGCCCGGGCCGCAGGCCGCTGACCAGTCCCGTCACGCCGGTGCCGTCGGGGGTGAACGCCGACGACACGTCCGCGCCGTTCAGCGTCACCCGCACCGGCTCGTCCGCGTCCGGGACCGCGACATGGACGAGCGCGTCGCCGCCGGTCACCATGTCCGGGCGGCCGGACAGGATCTCCAGCTTGACGTCGCGGGACGCCACGGCCGGAACCACCGGGACCACGAGCGCGGCCGCGATCAGCGCCGCGATGACGCGAACTGGTCGGTTCACGGGGTCCTCCAAGGTTCAGTGGGCGACAACAACCTCGTAGCCGTGCGTGATGTCAATCATGTGCTTGTCCGTACCCAGTTTCCGTCAACGACTCTCAGTCGCGATAGGTCCGGACCGTTTCCGGCCAGGCGATCCGGGTGCCCAGCTTGTCGGTGAGGAGTCGCTGGAAGTCGGCCAGCTGGGTGGGGTCGTTACGGACCTTGCGTGGTGACAGGCCTTCGGCCAGGCAGAAACCGACCAGTGCGCCGACCGCCTCGCCGATGCTCCATTCGACCGGGTGGAGGCGGTAACACCCGTTGGTGACATGGGTGGTCCCGATGTTCTTGTTCGCCGGGAGCAGGTTGGTGACGCGGACCGGGATCAGCGCGCCGAGCGGGATCTGGAACGGGTACGCCTCGATGTCGACGTAGCTGCGGCCCGCCGTACTCGGATGCAGGTCGATCCGGTACCGGCCGAGCCCGACCGTGTCCGCGAACACCTCGCTGCCCGCCCCGGCCGGTCGCGCCTCGACGCCGACATGCTGTTCCAGCACCGTGAACTCGGCCTGGATCCGGCGCGCCTCGCGGATGTACGGCGTCTTGGCGAGACCGTCCGCCGTACCGGTGACATCGGGGCGCAACCGCAGCCCGGGGTAGCCGCCCTCGGTCTGCATCCAGTACAGGAAGGACAGCGACAGGTCCTTGCTCGCGGCCAGGGCCGTCGCCGGATCGGGTCCGCCGAGCAGCGGCTGCTCCCAGTAGTCGAGCTGCGGCCAGTTCACCACCGTGACGTCCGGGATCACCTTGTCGACAAAGTTGCTGCTGGCAAGGATCTGCCGGTAGCGCCAGAGCGAGAACGGCGCCCGGTGCTCCGGGTTTGCGTCGAGGAGCTTCCATTCCCGCTGCTCCAGCGTGACAGGTACGACGTCGGTCCAGGACAGCTGCGGTCCCGGCCAGAACGGCGCGACCATGTCCCGCCAGTGCGCGTAGCCGGCCGGGCGATCGATCGTGTGGTCCTCCCCCGGCCGGTGCTCCAGCGCGAAACACCAGGAGAACGCCTGCTGGTCGAGGGGATTCGCGACGTCGGGCGCGTGCGGCTCGCCGGTCTGATCGCGGCCTTCCGCACCGATCACGTGCTCGACGTTGGCCAGCTCCAGCAGGTCGCCGAGCTCGGTCGCGTCCACGACGTACGCCGCGGACACCGTCAGCTCGTCGCCGGTGCGCAGGTCCCGCAGCGTCACCGCCTCGATCTCGTCGCCGGTCGTGACCGCCGCGATCGGCTCGTGCTCCAGGAACAACCGCAGCCGGTCCGAGGCACGCCACGGCGCGAGCATCTCCTCCAGCACGGTCGCGGCGACGCGGGGTTCGTGGCAGAAGCGGCTGACGACGCCGAGTCCGGGGTCGAGCAGCGGATCCGCGGCGGCCTCGGGTGTCAGCGGGTAGTTACGGCGGTAGTAGTCCCGGATCCGGCGGCGGAGTTCGGCGTACCCGCTCGCGGCGTACTGCTCGATCCACGGGTGCTCGTCCGGTGGCACGAGTTGGCTGGTCAGCTGACCGCCCAGCCAGTCGGTCGGCTCGGTCAGGACGACGCGACGGCCCAGCCGGACCGCGGTGAGCGCGGCCGCGACCCCGCCGAGTCCGCCGCCGACCACCAGCACATCGGTTTCGAGTTCCACCGGTTCACTCCCTCGTACGGGCGTCGGCGACGGTTTCGCCGGCCACCAGGTCACAGGCCACCAGTCGACTGACGGGTTCTGCCTCCGGGTTCTCGACCCGCACGACCAGCGCGTCGATCGCGATCCGGCCGATCTCCTTGCGCGGAACCACCAGGCAGTCCCAGCGGTGACCGGGTTCGTCGCCGGATCCCTCCAGCACCGCCACCGACACGTCCGCCGGAATGCTCAGCCCGCGCTCGGCCAGCCGGCGCCGCACGTCCTCGGCCTGGCCGATGGTCTCGGCAACGACCGCGGTCTCGGGGCCTGCCGCCAGCTCGTCGAGCCACTCGTCGGTCACCCCGGGCTCGCCGCGGAACCCGGGCGAGCGGTCCTGCAGACCGAGACGCTCGACGGCGGCGCGGTACCCCGCACGGCGATCGGCGTACGCCTCCTGCTCGTTGTCCGAGCGCAGATAGGCGAGATGGCGATGCCCGCGCTCGGCCAGCGACGCCACGATCCGCCCGGCCGCGGACACGTAGTCCGGCACGATGCACGGGATCTCCGCGCCCGGCACCTCGCGGCGGCCGATGTGCACGAACAGGTAGCCGTCGCGCCACAGCCGGGCCAGTTCCTCGCGATCGGTCGCGGCACCGAGCAGGACGGCGCCGTCGGCGAGGTTCAGCCGGTTGGTGCCGTCGCGGTAGATCCGGCGCCGGCCGTCACGCGCCCCGGTCGAGGTGAACAGCACGAGGTCGTAGCCGAGCTCCTCGGCGCGCTCCTCGATCCCGAGCAGGAACTCGAAGTAGAAGTCGTCGCGGGCGTGCGGGAACACGGCCTCGAAGGTATGGACGCCGAGCAGCCGGTTGCGCTTGTTCCGCAGGTTCCGCGCGGCGGCGTTCGGGACGTAGCCGAGGTCCTTGACCGCGGCGCGGATCCGGTCCCGGGTCTCCGCCGGGATCCGGTCGACGTCCCCGCTGATCACCCGTGACACCGCGGACTGCGACACCCCGGCCAGCCGGGCGACATCGGACTGTCTGGGCGCTTTCATCACGTCTCCTGCGATCAGCGAATGAGCTCCGTCATACGTATGAGCACTCAGCTACGGCCGTGCTCTTACGTATGAGCAGGAACCTACGAGCGCCGGGCCTGGCCTGTCAACAGCTCTCGACGGCTACGAGGTGAACAGCTTCCAGGCGCCCTCCGAGACGACGTCGACGGTGCCGTCGACAACCCGGACGGCGCTGTCGTCGTCGATGGCGTACGTCGGCGCGGGGATCCGGGCCGCCCATTGCTCCGCGTTCGCCAAGGACGCGTCGAGGTGCTGCGGATGCTCCAGGTGCGGGATCACCCCGAAGTCGACGAGTCCGGCGCCCCGGGCCGTGACCAGGATCCGGTCGAGGTCGCCCTGCGGGGTGCGGAAGACGAACTTCTCCGACTTCAGCGGCTGGTCGGCTCCGCGGGGCGGCTCGGGGTAGGTCTCGACGAACGTGGTGGTGGCGGCGATGCTCCCGGCGCTGACCCCGACGTACACACCCTCGTTCGTCTGCAGGAGCTCGGCGAGGCCGGAGCGCCACAACCAGCTCGCGAGGAACAGCGGGTCGCCGCCACCGACCAGGATCGCGTCGGCCTCGCGGACCGCCGGCGCCCAGGCCGCCTCGTCGATGCTCGGCAGTGCCGTCAGTTCCAGGATGCCGAGCGACTTCCAGCCCAGTCCGCACAGCGGCGACGGAGAGCTGCCCGTGATCGCACGCCACGCCATCTCGGGCCCACCGGGGAACGGGTACAGCGCGGTGGGGACGAAGAGGGCGGTGGACTCGGCGATCGGCTTGCCCAGGAGCCCGACGAGCGCGTCGTGGATGGTCGCGTTCTTGATGCCGGAGGACGTCAGAAGAAGCTTCATACCCCTGCAACGAACGAGGCACGGCGAATCCGACAGTCGGCGACAACAATCTCTGGGCGCTGACCGGCGAGGCTGATGGGGTGTTGGGCCCGGATCGTCCAGTGCCGGTCGAATTGGGCCACCTGGTGCGGATTGAGGACCGCGACCAGGAGACCGTCAGGGGCAAGAGTTCGCCGCCATCGACGGAGGTACGGCGTGAGGTCGCCGATGGTCAGGCGGTGGCCCCACGGCGGGTTGGTGATGATGCGGTCGGCAGCCGCCGTGAGTTCGCGAGCGTTTCCCCGCCGCCAGGTGATCGAGGGCGTCCGCGTGGTCCGGAGCTGGGTGGTGTTCGCCCGGGCTGCTGCGATGGCGGCCGGGTTCTTGTCCACGCCGTGGTACGTCGCCCGCGGTTCGAGCCGCTGCGCCTCGAGCAGCAACGTCCCGGCCCCGCAGAACGGATCAAGGACGTGGTGCCCGGGCGCGAGCCCTGCCAGCCGGGCCATCGCTGCGCCCACGGGCGGGTGCAGGCTGCCGAGCACCGTGTGCTCCCGCCACGGCCGCCTGTGCAGCGGTACGGCGTACGGCCGCCGGGCGACGCGCATCGTCTTCCCGTCCAGCACCACACGCCACTCGGCGCGGTCGTCCGGCGGCGCGACGCCGTACCGCCGGGAGTGGTACCGCCCGCCCGTCAATCGCTCGAGCCGCTCGCCCACCAGGTCCTCGACGTCATACCGGTTGAAGTTCCGCGTGCCCACGAACGACGCCGACACCGCGAACGCCCGATCGGCCGGCTCCGACTGCACCGCCTGGCGCACGGCGTCGGCCAGGCCGGCCCGAGCACGGCCGGGATCCGGCGCCGCGCCGTACACCTCGAACAAGTCGTCAGCCACCCGCGGCGGCTGCTCCACGATGCCGGACGACGGCTCGACGATCAGCTGCCGCTTCGTCACCTCGACCACCCGGTGTCCTGCTGCGGCGACCTCCTCAGCCGCCAACCACTCCAGACCACCGACAACTCGCACCAGCACAGAACGCATGAAGAATCTCCCGGCAAGAACCCGGGAGCAACCAACGGCTACTCCCGCGTCGCCGGCCAAGGGCAGAACGCCACACAACGGACCGACGGGAGTCAGCCCCGTCGGAAGAAGAAACTCTTCATGGGCGCGATCGTGGCACAAGAACCGCCGGTCACCCAGCGAATTTCCGTCCCGCCCTTGAGTAACCACCTGGCGTGGTCTTGACTTTCAAGTCCCGCCCCGGAGGTTGCCCGTGCGCGTCACGCTGCTCGCCACCGCCCTGTTCCTCGGACTTTCCCCGCTCGCCCCCGCGCAAGCCGCGCCACCGCCCGCCGTCGAGACCGCGACCGTCCGGACCGCAGCACTCGGCGCGGAAGTCGTGGCGGTCAAGCAGGTCGCGGACCGGCTGACCGACCTGACCGTGCGGTCCCAGGCGCTGGGCGGCCGGACCGTCAACGTCCGGCTGCTGACCCCGGACGGCTGGAATCCCGCCGACCGCCGTCAGCACTGGCCGACGTTCTGGCTCCTGCACGGCTGCTGCGGGGACTACACGTCCTGGTCCGGCACTGACATCGCCAAGATCCCGAGCCTGCGCAAGGTCCTCGTCGTGATGCCCGAGGCCGGCTGGAGCGGCTGGTACAGCGACTGGTGGAACTACGGCGCCGGCGGCGACCCCGAGTGGGAGACGTTCCACACCGTCGAGCTGGCGCACCTGCTGGAGCACGGCTGGGGCGCGAGCTCGAACCGCGTCGTCGCCGGCCTGTCGATGGGCGGGCAGGGCGCACTCCTGTACGCCGCTCGCCACCCCGGCATGTTCCGTGCGGCCGCGGCGTACTCCGGTTCGGCCCATCCGCTGCTGAACGACGAGTCGATCAACCGGATCAAGGGGTTCTTCGCCGGCCAGGGCAACGACCCGCTCCGGGTCTGGGGAGACCCCGTCGCCCAGCGCGGGATCTGGGAGGCGCACGACCCGTACTACCTGGCGCACCGGCTCAAGTCGCTACCGGTGTACCTGTCCTGCGGCGACGGCACGGCCGGACCGCTCGACCCGCCCGGGAAGACCGACGCGCTGGAGGCGGACTTCAACCGCCAGAACCACGCTCTGGCCGCCGAGCTCGAACGGCTCGGTGCGAAACACCTGACGACCAACTTCTACGGACCGGGCACCCATGCGTGGGCCTACTGGCAGCGCGAGCTGCACGCCTCACTGCCGATGCTGCTGCAGGCCCTTCACAGATAGGTCTGCGTGCTCGGTGGCGCGGACTCCATCCAGGCCAGGACACCGGTGAGAGCTTCCTCGGTCATGGCGAAGTGGACGGTGCGGTCGCGGAGCTCGGCGTCGACGATGACGTGGCCGGCGTAGGTGACCAGCGGCTCGTTGCCCATCGGGCGGCGGGTGGTGACACCTTCGAGCTGGCGCCGGTTGACGACGAGCTTCGGCCACCAGGCAAGGCTGAAGACCCGGAACCACTGCAGGTCGTCGCCGACGTAGCGGGCCAGGCCGAGGGCCCAGCCGCGGCCGTGCTCCTTCTGCGCGAGCTGCAGGCTGCAATCAAAAGTTCCGCCGTCCCTGGACAACCAGCGACGGCGGAACGCGACCAGCACGATGAACAGCACGGCGGCAAGCAGACAGACCCCGACGACATCGAGGACTACCCTCATACCTTGCCGACCTCATTTCCGGTGCCCGACCCCGGGCACCCCGGAGAACCGTACTGCTGTGACGCGATATTTGATTATGGCAGGTCGGATCAGGACGTCTGCTCGGCGGCCCGAACCCTGGCCTCGGCGAGTCGCACCTCGTCGGCGTCGGCGTCGGCCAGACCGGCCGCCAGCGCCTGCTCGAGCTCGCGCCGAGCCTCCTCCAGGTCGATGTCGTGACCCATCTCGGCGTTCTCGGCCAGGATCGAGACCCGGTCGTTCGCCACCGAGATGAACCCGTCCGGCGCGGCCGCGACGAAGTACTCGTCGTCGACGGTCCGCACCTGGACGGTGCCGCCCTGCAGCAGGCCCAGCAGTGGCGCGTGGCCGGGCAGGATGCCGACGTCACCGTCCGTGGTCCGGGCGATCACGATCTTGGCCTGGCCCTGCCACACGGTCCGCTCGGCCGCGACCAGCGCGACCTCGAGGTGCTTGGCAGAATCGTCGGCCATCTCAGTTTTCCTTCTGCAGCTCGGCCCACTTGCGCTCGACGTCCTCGAGCGAACCGACGTTGAAGAACGCCTGCTCGGCGATGTGGTCGCACTCGCCTTCGGTGATCTTCTTGAAGGACTCGATGGTGTCCTTCAGCGGCACGGTGGAGCCCGGGATGTTGGTGAACTTCTCCGCCATGTAGGTGTTCTGCGAGAGGAACTGCTCGATCCGGCGCGCCCGCGCGACGGTGATCTTGTCCTCTTCGGAGAGCTCGTCGACACCGAGGATGGCGATGATGTCCTGCAGTTCCTTGTTCTTCTGCAGGATCTGCTTCACCCGGACGGCCACGTCGTAGTGCTCCTGGCCGATGTACTGCGGGTCGAGGATCCGCGACGTCGAGGTCAGCGGGTCGACGGCCGGGTACAGACCACGCGACGCGATGTCACGCGAGAGCTCGGTGGTCGCGTCCAGGTGCGCGAACGTGGTGGCCGGCGCCGGGTCGGTGTAGTCGTCGGCGGGCACGTAGATCGCCTGCATCGAGGTGATCGAGTGACCGCGGGTCGACGTGATCCGCTCCTGCAGCACGCCCATCTCGTCGGCCAGGTTCGGCTGGTAACCGACGGCGCTCGGCATCCGGCCGAGCAGCGTGGAGACCTCGGAACCGGCCTGCGTGAACCGGAAGATGTTGTCGATGAACAGCAGCACGTCCTGCTGCTTGACGTCGCGGAAGTACTCCGCCATCGTCAGCGCCGACAGCGCGACCCGCAGGCGCGTGCCCGGCGGCTCGTCCATCTGGCCGAACACCAGCGCGGTGTCCTTGAAGACGCCGGCCTCTTCCATCTCGTTGATGAGGTCGTTGCCCTCACGGGTCCGCTCGCCTACGCCGGCGAACACCGACGTACCACCGAAGTTGTGGGCGATCCGGTAGATCATCTCCTGGATCAGAACGGTCTTGCCGACACCCGCACCGCCGAACAGGCCGATCTTTCCGCCCTGCACGTACGGCGTGAGCAGGTCGAGCACCTTGATGCCGGTCTCCAGCATCTCGGTCTTCGACTCGAGCTGGTCGAAGGCCGGCGCCTTGCGGTGGATCGGCCAGCGCTCGGCGATCTCGAACTCGGACTCGTCCTGGTTCAGGCACTTGCCGGTCACGGACCAGACCCGGCCCTTGGTGACGTCACCGACCGGGACGGAGATCGCCGCGCCGGTGTCGCGCACCTCGGCGCCGCGGATCAGGCCGTCGGTCGGCTTCATCGAGATCGCCCGGACGATGTTGTCGCCGACGTGCAGCGCGACCTCGAGGGTGATCGTCTGGGTGGCGTCGCCGAGGGTGATGTCCACCTCGAGCGCGTTGTAGATGTCGGGCATCGCGTCGGCCGCGAACTCGACGTCGACGACCGGGCCGATCACCCGGGCGACGCGACCGACACCCGCGGCGCCGGCCTCGTTGTTCTTCTCGGTAACCGTGGCAGTCATCTCTCTCACTCGCTCCCGGCGGTCGCGTCGGCCAGCGCGCTGGCGCCACCGACGATCTCGCTGATTTCCTGGGTAATTTGCGCCTGGCGGGCCTGGTTCAGGTCCCGGGTCAGGCTCTCGATCAGGTCCTGCGCGTTGTCCGTCGCGGACTTCATCGCACGCTGCCGGTTGGCCAGCTCGGAGGCGGCCGCCTGCAGCATGCACCAGTGGATCCGGCTGGCGACGTACTTCGGCAGCAGGCCGTCGAGCACGTCCTCGGCGGAGGGCTCGAACTCGTACAGCGGCAGCACGTCGTCCGGCGCCGGCGCCTCCTCGCCCTCGACGACCTCCAGCGGCAGCAGCCGGATGACGTCGGCGCGCTGGGTGAGCATCGACACGAACCGGGTGAAGACGATGTGGATCTCGTCCACACCGCCCTCCTCGGTCGGGGTCAGGAAGGCCTCGATCAGCGCGTCGGCGATCTCCCGGGCCCGCTCGTAGCTCGGGTTGTCGGAGTCACCGGTCCACGACTGCGCGACCTCACGCTGGCGGAAGGTGTAGTACGCGACGCCCTTGCGGCCGCTGAGGTAAGGAACGATCTCCTTCTCCTCCTCGCGCAGCAGCTGGTGCAGCCGCTCGCCTTCACGGATCACGTTGGACGAGTAGGCACCGGCCTGACCGCGGTCGGAGGTGATCAGCAGCACGGCGGCGCGGCGCGGGTTCTCCTTCTCGGTGGTCAGCGGGTGGTCGACGTTCGAGAACGTCGCCACCGCCGACACGGCACGGGTGAGCTCACGCGCGTACGGACCGGCCGCCGCGGCGCGCTGCTGCGCCTTGACGATCCGGGACGCCGCGATCAGCTCCATCGCGCGGGTGAGCTTCTTGATCGTCGTGACCGAGGCCTTCCGGTCGCGAAGCTCCCGCAGGTTCGCCGGCATCGGTCAGCCCCGCTTCTGCTTGACGATCTGCTCCTGGTCCACGTCCGCCTCGTCCATCGCCTCGGCCGGGGCCTCGCTGCCGAGCAGCGTGCCCTCGGAGGTCTGGAACGTCGGCTTGAACGCCTTCAGCGCGTCCGTGACGGCCTGCGCCTCGTCGTCGCCGAACAGCCCGGACTCGCGGATCGCGTCGAGCACCTTGCTCTCCCGGCGCAGGTAGTCCAGGAAGTCCCGCTCGAAGCGCAGTACGTCGTTCACCGGCACGTCGTCGAACTTGCCCGTCGTCCCGGACCAGATGGAGACGATCTGCTCCTCCACCGGGTACGGCGAGTACTGCGGCTGACGGAGCAGCTGCACGAGCCGCTGACCGCGGTCCAGCTGCCGGCGCGAGGTGGCGTCCAGGTCGGAGGCGAACATCGCGAACGCCTCCATCGCGCGGAACTGCGCCAGGTCGATCTTCAGCGATCCGGACACGTTCTTCATGCCCTTGACCTGCGCGGCGCCGCCGACCCGGGACACCGAGATACCGACGTCAATGGCCGGCCGGATGTTCGCGTTGAACAGGTCGGACTGCAGGAAGATCTGCCCGTCGGTGATCGAGATGACGTTGGTCGGGATGAACGCCGAGACGTCGTTCGCCTTGGTCTCGATGATCGGCAGACCCGTCATCGAGCCGGCGCCGAGCTCGTCGGACAGCTTCGCGCAACGCTCGAGCAGCCGGCTGTGCAGGTAGAAGACGTCACCCGGGTAGGCCTCACGGCCCGGCGGGCGGCGCAGCAGCAGCGACATCGCGCGGTACGCCTCGGCCTGCTTGGTCAGGTCGTCGAACACGATCAGGACGTGCTTGCCCTGGTACATCCAGTGCTGGCCGATCGCCGAACCGGTGTACGGCGCGACGTACTTGAAGCCGGCCGGGTCGGACGCCGGGGAGGCGACGATGGTGGTGTACTCCATCGCGCCGGCCTCTTCGAGCGCACCCCGCACGGACGCGATCGTCGAGCCCTTCTGGCCGATCGCGACGTAGATGCAGCGGACCTGCTTCTTCGGGTCGCCGGACTCCCAGTTCGCCTTCTGGTTGATGATCGTGTCGACCGCGATCGCCGTCTTGCCGGTCTTGCGGTCGCCGATGATCAGCTCGCGCTGGCCGCGGCCGACCGGGATCATGCCGTCGATGGCCTTGATGCCGGTCTGCAGCGGCTCGCGGACCTCCTGGCGGTCCATCACGCCGGCCGCCTGGAGCTCGAGCGCGCGCTCGCCCTCGAGGCCCTGGATCTCGCCCAGGCCGTCGATCGGCTTGCCCAGCGGGTCGACCACGCGGCCGAGGTAGCCCTCGCCGACCGGCACCGACAGGATCCGGCCGGTCCGGCGGACCTGCTGGCCTTCCTCGATACCGTCGTACTCACCGAGGATGACGACACCGATGTCGCGGACGTCCAGGTTCAACGCGATGCCCTGGGTGCCGTTCTCGAACTCGAGCAGCTCGTTGGTCATCGCCGAGGGCAGCCCCTCGACGTGCGCGATGCCGTCACCGGCGTCGACGACGGTGCCGACCTCTTCGGCCGTGGTGTCGGCCGGTTGGTACTCGGTGACGAACCGATCCAGGGCGTCCCGGATCTCCTCCGGCCTGATCGTGAGCTCAGCCATTGTGTTTCCTGCTTCCTTGACCCTTGCTGGCCTGTTGTGGCTCTAAAGGCTTTCCCGACCCTTAGCGCCGCTTATGTCGTTAAGGGGCGTTCAGCCCGCGATGCGCCGTTGCGCGTCGTCGAGCCTGGCCGCGATGGTTCCGTCGATCACTTCGTCGCCGATGTCCACCCGGACGCCGCCGACCACATTCGGGTCGACGATGACGTTCAGCTGGATGTCCCGGCCGTACTGCCGTCCGAGCGCCGCGGCGAGCCGGGTGCGCTCCGCCTCGGTCAGGTCGGTGGCCACCCGCACGGTCGCGATGCTGGCGTTCCGCCGGGCCGCCGCGGCGACCTGGTAGGACCGCATCGACGCCGCGAAGCTGCGGCCACGGCCGTCCACGGCCCGCTCGGCGAGCCGCACCGTGGTGGCGTCGGCCTTGCCCTGCAGCAGTCCGCGGATCAGTCCCTGGCGGTGCTCGACCGGGATCACCCGGTCGCCCAGCTTGTCGGCCAGGCTGCGCTCGGCCGCGACCACCCGGTCCAGCCGGAACAGCTCGTCCTCGACCTCGTCCAGCTTCCGCCGGGTGTCGGCGTAGGCCACCTCGGCCTCGACGCTGAGCAGGTCCAGGGCATCAGCGAGGTCACGGCCGCTGACCCAGCGACCGGACACCGCGGCGGACAGGATCTCCAGCGCCTGGGCGGAGATCTTGCCGCCGAACAGCTGCCCGACGAGCGCGGTCTTGGTCTCGGCCGACCGGGCCGGGTCGGTCAGGGCGCGCCGGAGCGCGCCGTTGCCGTCCAGCAGCTTGGCGATCGAGAACAGCTCACTGCCCAGACCCTCGGCCGGGGCCGCACCCGCCAGGGCCTGCTCGGCCCGGGCGAGTGACTCGTTCGACGCGCCGCGCATCAGCTGTCCGTTCCGACAGCCTGACGGGCGGACTCCGAGGACTCCAGCTCGGCCAGGAAGCGCTCGACGGTCCGGCGCTGCCGGGCCTCGTCCTCGAGCGACTCACCGACGATCCGGCCGGCCAGCGTGGTCGCCATCGTGCCCACCTCGCTGCGCAACGAGGCAACCGCCTGCGTCCGCTCGGCGTCGATCTGGGCGCGCGCGTGCGTGACGATCCGCTCGGCCTCGGCGTTCGCCTGCTCGCGCATCTCCGCGATGATCACCGCACCCTGCTCACGGGCGTCCTCGCGGATCTTCGCAGCTTCCTGCCGGGCCTCGGCCAGCTGCGCGTTGTACTTCTCCAAAGCCGCCTTCGCCTCGGCCTGGGCCGCCTTGGCCTCGTTCATCCCGCCTTCGATCGCCGCGGTCCGATCGGCATAAGCCTTCTCGAACTTCGGTACGACGACCTTGGCGAAGGCGATGGCCAAGAGGACCAGAAAGACGAAACCGAAGATGATCTCGGCAGTGTGCGGGATCAGCGGGTTGACGTCCTCGCCGGCCGCCTCAGCCAGAGGAAGCACCATCGTCATCATGTCCGTGTCCTGTCAGTCAGTCTGGAAAAGGGGTGGATCAGGCGCCGGCCTTGAACACGAACGCCAGCGCGATACCGATGATGGCCAGAACCTCGGTGACGCCGAAGCCGATCCACGCGATCGACTGCAGCTTGCTCTGGGCCTCCGGCTGCCGCGCGGTTCCGTTGATGACCGCCGCGAAGATCAGACCAACGCCGACGCCCGGGCCGATCGCGGCGAGGCCGTAGCCCAGGACGGCGATGTTGCCGGTGATTGCGAGAGCGATGTTGCTCATTTGCGGTGTTTCCTTTCGGTACGGATAGGGGCTATCCGGGTTTCCGTTGCTACGGGTCTATGGGGGTACGGCGAATCAGTGGTCTTCGGCGATGGCGCTGCCGATGTACTGCGCTGTCAGCACCACGAAGATGTAGGCCTGGATGCACTGGACGAACAGTTCCAGTCCGGCGATCGCGAGGCCCATCAGGAAGGTGATGACGCCGACGCCGCCGAGCGCGATGCTGCCAGACTCGAACACCATGTACTCGGCGCCGAGTACGAACACCAGCAGCAGGATGTGGCCGGCGAACATGTTGGCGAACAGCCGCAGACTCAGCGAGACCGGGCGCACCAGGATGTTCGAGATGAACTCGATCGGGATCATCAGCGGCATCAGCCAGACCGGCACACCGGCCGGCATGGTCTGGTGCTTGAAGTAGCCCCACGCGCCGTGCTTGCGGATCCCGACCGCGTTGTAGATGACCCAGCTCATGATCGCCGCCACGTACGCCCAGCCGATGTGGCTGAAGGTCGGGAACTGCAGCAGCGGGACAGTCGCGGCCACGTTGTTCAGCAGGATGAAGTAAAAGAGGCCGCACAGATACGGCACGAACTTCATGTACTCCTGGCTGCCGATCGCGTCGCGGGCGATCGAGTTGCGCACGAAGTTGTACCCGAGCTCGCCGGCGAACTGCAGCTTGGTCGGGACGATCGCGGCCTTGCGGGACGCACCCCAGTAGAACCAGACGATGACGACAACGGTCAGCGCGCTGATCAGGACGGGCTTGGTGAACCAGTCCACGCCGTCGATGATCGGCGGGGTGTCGAAGCTCTGTGGACCGGGTGCGATGAACTCGGTCGGAACGCCGGCGGTCACCGGGTCTCCTCTCGCGTCGTGCTCAAGTCGGACGCCTTGTAGCAAAGGGCAGGGCGGCTCAGGGCATGGCGGTCGGTGAGGATCAGGACCGCGACCCGTACCGGAAGTGCAACATCAAGATGGTGAGCCCGGCACCGAGCACGATGCCCACCGGAAGCAGGAACTGGGTGCCGAAGAGGCGATCCAACCCGAAGCCGATGCCCCCGTAGACGAGGACACCGCCGATCAAGTAGGACAGGACCCGCCAGCCGTCGCCCCCTCCGGGTGATGGCTTCGGATCCTGATGCTCGTTCATTGGCACCCGAAACGTACCAGTCGGCGACAGTTGCGGTCACATCGGGGCCCGTAACTTCCACCACAGCAAGGAAGTTGTCACCCACGGTGCTCATGCCGTCACGTCCTTGTCGAGGTCGTAGATCGGCACCCGCAGCCGCGACCAGGCCCAGATCTCGCCGGCCATCCAGCCCATCACGACCACCATCGCGACCAGGCCGAGGACGGTCAGATTCACGTGCTTGTCCAGGCTGTCCGAGCTCAGCGCGATCGCGAGCAGACCGCCGAAGACCGCGATCCGGCCGGTGTACGACGCCATCGCGACGGCGAGCTGCATCGTCGGGGACGTCTTGCGGGACAAGTGCAGCGCGAGCAGACCGACGCCGGAGAAGACGACCACGATCAGCAGCCCCAGCAGCGCACCCCAGAGGCCGCGCAGACCGGCGGCGACGGTGGACACCGCGGCAGCATTCACACCGACGACCAGGGCGGCAACGAGAGCGCCACGCAACATTGCCAGCGCCGGGTGCTTGGTCGCTTGTCCGGCGGGCTTCGGGCTGTGAGCCGTGGGAGCCATCTGGTGGTTCCGTCCTGCAGGCGGGCTGGTCTCGCGGCCAACTCGTCGGGTGGGCGGGGTCAGGGGTGTCGCTGTTCTTTGCTGGTGCTTGTGAAAACTAGCACAAAGTCTGCACGGTCAGCAAAACGAGACCTCTCCCGCTGTACGCGCCCACCCTATCGGTAGCCCACGCACGCCAGTGGTCTGGTCCCTCCCAGCGCGGATCAGACCTTGGCGAGCGGTTTCCGGGAACGCCTCGGGAGACCGGTCGTCAGGAGCACCGCGGTGACCGCGACGGCCAGCACGACGAGCACCGTCCACCAGGTCAGCACGAGGCCGAGGACCACCACGCCGTACGCGATCAAGGCGGTCCAGAGGTACATCAGCAGGACGGCCCGACGGTGCGAGTGGCCGCGCTGCATCAGGCGGTGGTGCAGGTGCTGCTTGTCGGCGGCGAACGGCGACCGGCCGGCCTTGGTCCGGCGTACGTAGGCCATCGTCAGGTCCAGCGCGGGGATCGCGAGGATCGCGATCGGCAGCACCAGCGGGAGCAGCGCGGGCAGCAGGCTGGAGCCGCCGACCTCGTACGGCACCGCGTTCGGGTCCATCTGGCCGGTCAGGCTGATCGTCGACGCGGCCAGCATCAGGCCGATCAGCAGGGCGCCGGAGTCGCCCATGAAAACCCTTGCAGGGAAGAAGTTGTGCGGCAGGAAGCCGAGGCAGGCGCCGGCCAGAGCGACCGTGATCAGCGTCGAGGTCGTCGCGCGGTCGAGGTTCTCGTGCACGTTCAGCAGGTACGAGTACGTGAAGAACGCGGTCGCCCCGATCGCGGTGACGCCGGCCGCGAGACCGTCCAGGCCGTCGACGAAGTTCACCGCGTTGCACGACACCAGCAGGATGCCCGCGGTGAGTACGGCGAGCTGCGCGGGCGACGGCGAGATCACGCCGCCGGGCAGCGGCAGCCAGTACAACTGGATGCCTTGGACAACGAGTACGCCGACCGCGAGCACCTCGCCGGCCAGCTTGGTGATCGCGTCCAGCTCGTACAGGTCGTCGACCACGCCGACCGCGCAGATCACCACGCCGCCGACCAGGATCGCGCGGGCGTCGTGCGCGACCTGCAGGCTGTTGCCGAGGAACGGCAGGCTGGACGCGACCGCGAAACCGGCGATCAGGCCGCCGAGGATGGACAGGCCGCCGAAGTACGGGATCGGGACCTTGTGCACGTCGCGGGCCCGGACCTTGGCGACCGCGCCGTAGCGCAGCGCGATCTGCCGGGCGACGCCGGTCAGCAGGAAGGTCGTGGCCATCGCCACGAACAGGACCAGCAGGTACTCGCGCACTAGTCCGCAGGCCTCACATCGGGATCGGTCGTCTTCGCCTCATTCTGCTTGGACGCTGCGGCCGGCGCTTCGGTTGGCTCGTCCCCGACCGTCTCGTCCGGCTTCTCCTCGTCGACCTTGTCCTCGACCTTGTCGTCGGCCTTCTCGTCGGACTTGTCCTCGACCTTCTCGTCGGCCTTCTCGTTGGCCTTGTCCTCGGCCTTCTCGTCGGTCTTCTCGTCGAGCTTGTCTTCGGGCTCGGGCGACTGTTCGGGGGTGGGCTCGGCGGAGTCGCCGGACTCGCCGACGACCTCCGGGACGATCGCGCGGAGCTGGTCGAGGGAGATCGCGCCGACGCGGACCACGCGCGGGGTGTCGGTGGTGAGGTCGACGATCGTCGACGGCTCCCCCGCGGTCGCCTCGCCGCCGTCGAGGTACACCGCGACCGAGTCGCCCAGCTGCTCCTCGGCGTCGTACACGTCCAGCGCCGCGGGCCGGCCGGACCTGTTGGCGGCGCTGACCGCGAGCGGCCCGGTCCGGGACAGCAGTTCGCGGGTGTTCTCGTGGTCCGGGACGCGGAGCGCGACCGTGCCCTGGGTCTCCCCCAGGTCCCACATCAACGACGTCTGCGCGTGACAGATCACCGTCAGCGGCCCCGGCCAGAACTCCTCGCAGAGCTTGCGGCCGTTGTCGGGTACGTCGGTGGCGAGCGCGTCCAGCGACTCGACGACCGAGATCAGCACCGGCGGCGGCACGTCCCGCCCGCGCCCCTTGGCGTCCAGCAGCCGCTGCACGGCGTCGGCCTTGAAGGCGTCGGCGGCGAGGCCGTACACGGTGTCGGTCGGGAAGACGACCAGGTCGCCGGCCTCGATGGCGTCCACCGCAGCGCGGTAGGCCGGTGCCAGTTCGTCCCCGGTGAAGTCGAAGCGCTCACTCACGGAGTGAATCGTGCCACTCGCGCAGGCCCGGACTCCAACCGGGCTCTTCCTTACATTCGATTGTCAGCTTTCGCGCCGGAAACCCCGGCGACTCCTTAGGATCCCCGGCATGACTGTGTCGCACGAGTTCCTCGCCGGGTTGCCGAAGGCCGAGCTGCATGTCCACCACGTCGGGTCCGCGTCACCGCGGATCGTGGCCGAGCTGGCCGCGCGGCACCCCGGGTCGCCGGTGCCGGCCGACCCGGCGCTGCTCACCGAGTACTTCAAGTTCAGCGACTTCGCCCACTTCATCGACATCTACCTGTCCGTCGTCGAGCTGATCAAGACGCCTGAGGACGTCCGGCTGCTCACCTACGAGATCGCCCGCGAGATGGCCGGCCAGCAGAACCTGCGGTACGCCGAGCTGACCGTCACGCCGTACACGTCGGTGATCCGCGGGATCGCCGCCGAGGCGTTCTGCGAGGCGATCGAGGACGCCCGGATCGCGGCCGAGAAGGACTTCGGCCTGGTGCTGCGGTGGATCTTCGACATCTCCGGTGAGGACGGCGTGCCGGGCGCCGACGAGACGCTGCGGATCGCCACCAAGGTCCGGCCCGAGGGTCTGGTCGGGTTCGGGCTCGGCGGGCCGGAGATCGGCGTCCCGCGGCCGCAGTTCCAGCCGCACTTCGAGGCGGCGGTCGCGGCCGGGCTGCACAGCGTCCCGCACGCCGGAGAGACGACCGGCCCGCAGACCATCTGGGACGCGGTCCGATTCCTGAAGGCCGAGCGGATCGGCCACGGGACGTCGACGATGCAGGACCCGGCCCTGGTCGACTACCTCGGCGAGCACCGGATCCCGCTCGAGGTCAGCCCGACGTCGAACATCGCCACCCGCGCGGTCGCGTCGTACGACGTGCACCCGCTGCGCGCCATGGTCGACGCCGGCCTGGTGGTCACGATCAACTCCGACGACCCGCCGATGTTCGGCACGGACCTCACCAACGAGTACGCCGTCGCGGCACGGCTGCTCGACCTGGACGAAGCCGGCGTCGGCGAGCTGGCGAAGACGGCCGTGCGGGTGTCGTTCGCCGAGGACTCGGTGAAGTCGGCCCTGCTGTCTGAGATCGACACCTACGTGGCTCAGAACACCCTTTAGCCGACAGACTGCCGCCGGACTGGCCAACCACGCTGCTGTGTGAGGTGTGGTTGGCTGGTCCGGTGCGGAAAGTCTGTGGGGCACTGGCCGTCGCGATGTTGGGTCTGGCGGCCTGCAGTGACGAGCCGGCGCCGGCCGGCCCGCCACCCGCTGCTGCCAGGCCCAGCGCGAGTCCCAGCCCCAGTCCCACTCCCCCGCCCGCGCCTGGCGGGCTGCCGCGCGGCGGGCGGGTGATCTTCCCGAAGCACCAACTCGTCGGGTACGTCGGCCTGCCGGGCTCACCGGCGCTCGGTCCGCTGGACAAGGACCTCGACGCGAAGGCCGCCAAGTTGGACAGGCTGTCCCGCGCCTACGCGGCCGGGCGGACGCCCCTGCCGGTGATGGAGCTGATCGCGGTCGTCGCCAAGGGCTCACGGGGCAAGGACGGCCTGTACCGCGGGCGCACCGACGACGCGAAGATCGAGGAGTACCTGACCGTCGCGCGCAAGCACAAGATGCTGCTGCTGCTCGACATCCAGCCTGGGCGCGCGAAGATCCTGCCCGAGGTGAAGCGCCTGGAGCGGTGGCTGAAGGAGCCGGACATCGGCCTGGCGTTCGACCCCGAATGGGCAGTCGGTCCGGCGCAGGTACCCGGCCGGGTCTTCGGGCACACCACGGGCGCCGAGCTCGACAGCATCGCGGCGTACCTGTCGGGGCTGGTGCAGTCGAACGGCCTGCCGGAGAAGGTGTTCGTGTTCCACCAGCTGTCGACGCGGATCGTCAGCGACGAGAAGGCGCTGAAGCCGCACCCCGGCGTGGTGACGATCAAGTCGGTCGACGGGATCGGCGCCCGGTCCGACAAACTCAAGACCTGGGCGAAGCTGACCACGGGTCTCCCGCCGGCGGTGCACGCCGGCTTCAAGCTCTTCTACACCGAGGATGCCCGGCAGGGTCCGCTGATGACGCCCGCACAGGTGCTGGCGCTGAAACCCCGTCCGGAGCTGGTGATCTACGAATGATCTCGATCGCGTTCGCCAACATCGCCGGCGGCCGCCTGGTCGGCCCGGACGGGTACGACGAGGCCGACCGGACGGCGGACTTCGGGCACGCGCTCGCGGGGCTGCGACCGGACGTGCTGATCGTGACCGAGCTCGCCCCGGACGGCGACCAGCTCGAGCGGCTGGCCGCCGCCGCGATGCCGGGCCGGCAGGCGTACTACGCGCGGCACGGGTTCTCGGATTCGCACATCCCCGGCGTGGCGCGGCTGGGAGTGGGGATCGCATCGGCGTACCCGTTGACCGAGCTGGAGCGGATCGACCTGCCGGACCCGTCGATCGACTTCCTGCACTGGCGGACCGGTGAACCGATGGACCCGCATCCGAAGGGCTTCTTGGTCGCGCGTGCCGATCTCGGATGGCTCGGTGAGGTCGATCTCGTCGGTGGACAGGTGTGTCCGATCCACATGTTCCGCAGCGCGTCGGGTGTCGAGTACACATACCAGGACGGTGCGGGGCGTGAGTACGGGACGGAGCTCACGGCGTACCTGCGGGAGCAACTGGCGGCGCGCGGCGTCCGCCGGGCGGTTGTCGCGGGCGACCTGAACATGCCGAACCCACGCGACGTCTTCGGCGACCCCCTCGGCCTGGTCGACGCGTTCGGCGACCCACCCCCGGTCACCACCCCGGACGGCCGCTCGATCGACCGCCTGTTCTCCACCCCCGACCTGGTCGCCCGCGACGTCGAGGTGGTCCGAGTACCAGGCGCCGACCACTACCCAGTCGTCTGCCGCCTCTCCCTCCGCACCCCCGAGGCGCCCGCAATCGGCCGGATCCGCGAACAGGACCTCGCTCGCCCACCCGCCCGCCCCGCCGCACCCAGCCGCCGCGGTCTCTCGCGCTGATCGGTGCAAGCTCGACAGGACGTATACGCCCACTGGGCGCGTCCGGCGGCTGGTGCGAGCGTGCGGGAAGCGGTCGGCGGCCGACACCTCCTGTCGAGCTGCCGATTCAGACGCGGCGGCCGGTGGTGAACCGGTGGCGGCCGGCCAGGTCCAGTTGGTCGCGGACCTCGGTGTAGAGGGCGGTGGCGGTGAAGACTGCGGGTGCGGACTCGCCTTGGACGTCCGCGTGCTCGCAGGCGAACCAGCCGCCCGGCTTCAGGAGTCGGGCCGCTGTCGCCGCGACGACCTTGATCTCGTCGAGGCCGTCGTCGCCAGACCACAAGGCGAGGGCCGGGTCGTGGTCGCGGACCTCGGCGGTCACTGATTCCCAGGCGGTCAGCGGGATGTACGGCGGGTTGGAGATGACCGCGTCGACCTGACCGTCGAGCTCCGGCAGGCAACCGTCGATGTCGCCCTCGTGCAGGATCGCGCCCGTGCCTTCGAGATTGCGCCGGGCCCAGACGACCGCCTCGGGCGACAGCTCGACCGCATGCACGGTGCTGTCCGGCCGCTCGGTCGCGACTGCACCCGCGATCGCCCCGGATCCGCTGCACAGGTCCACGACCAGCGGGGTCTTCACGTCGGCGATCCGGTCCAGGATCCAGCCGACCATCACCTCGGTCTCCGGGCGCGGTACGAACACCCCCGGCCCCACGGCGAGCTCCCGATACCGGAACGCCGCCGTACCCGTCAGGTGCTGCAACGGCTCCCGAGCCGCCCGCCGCGCGATCAGCTCGTCGTACCGCGCCATCTGTTCGGCCGTGGGCTCACGAAGGTTCAACCGGCTGGAACCAGTAACGAAGGCGAGCAGTTCAGCAGCGTCGAACTCCGGCGAGGCAACCCCGGCCGCTCGCAACCGCGCGGCCGAAGCCGACACAAGTGCCTTGGTGGTCACTGGGACTCGACGGCCTCGAGGCGGGCGGCGAGGTCGGCGTCCGTCAATGCCTTGATGACCGGCTCCAGTTCGCCGCCCAGGACCTGGTCGAGGTTGTGGGCCTTGTAGCCGACGCGGTGGTCGGAGAAGCGGTTCTCCGGGAAGTTGTACGTGCGGACCCGCTCAGACCGGTCGACGGTGCGGATCTGCGACCGCCGGGCGTCACTCGCCTCCTGGTCGGCTGCCTCCTGCGCCGCGGCCAGCAGCCGCGCCCGCAGCACGCGCATCGCCTGCTCGCGGTTCTGCAGCTGGGACTTCTCGTTCTGCATCGAGACCACGATGCCGGTCGGCAGGTGGGTGATCCGGACCGCGGAGTCGGTCGTGTTGACGCTCTGCCCGCCCGGCCCGGAGGAGCGGAACACGTCGATCCGCAGGTCGTTCGGGTCGATCTCGACGTCCACGTCCTCGGCCTCCGGCAGCACCAGCACGCCGGCCGCGGACGTGTGGATCCGCCCCTGCGACTCGGTCACCGGCACCCGCTGGACCCGGTGCACGCCGCCCTCGAACTTCAGCTTCGCGTACGGCGCGTCGCCGGGCTCCGGCGTGCCCTTCGCCTTCACCGCGACGGTGATCGACTTGTACCCGCCGAGGTCGGACTCGGCCGAGTCCAGCACCTCGGTCTTCCAGTTCTGCGACTCGGCGTACTTCAGGTACATCTTCAGCAGGTCGCCGGCGAACAACGCGGACTCGTCGCCGCCCTCGCCCGCCTTGATCTCGAGGATCGCGTCCTTGTCGTCGTTGGGGTCCCGCGGCACCAGCAGCGTCTGCAGCCGCTCGGCGAGCTCCTCGCGGCGCGCGGCCAGCTTGGTCGCCTCCTCGGCGAACGCCGGATCCTCCGCCGCAAGCTCCTTCGCGGCCTCGATGTCGTCGCCGGTCTGCAGCCACTCGTCGTACGTACGGACCACCGGCGCCAGCGCGGCGTACCGCTTGCCGACCCGGCGGGCGTTGGCCTGGTCGGAGTGCAGCTCCGGCTCCGCCATCTGCCGCTCCAGCTCGGCGTACTCCGCCTTCAGCGTCTCAACTGCCTCGAACATGCCGCACTCCTCCTCCCGGACCACCGCCGACAACACAAACCGCGCGCCGGTCCCGCCCAGAACGGGCAGAACCGGCGCGCGGCAGGAAAGCTACTTCTTGGCGTACCGCTTCTCGAAGCGGGCCACCCGGCCACCGGTGTCGAGAATCTTCTGCTTGCCGGTGTAGAAGGGGTGGCACTGCGAGCACACGTCGGCGTGGATGACGCCGTTCTCCGCGGTCGAGCGCGTCTGGAACGTGGCGCCACAGGTGCAGGTCACCGTGGTGTCCACATACGTCGGGTGGATGTCAGCCTTCACAACAACTCTCCTAGGAAGTATCAAGCGCCCCGGGTCGTCCGCACCCCGCGAACGTGAACCGGAACCAGCAAACAAGTGTGCCACGCGAGGCCCCGCCCGGAGAAATCAACCGTCACGGGCGTCCGGTGCGAGGCTGAGACCCGAACCGGCGTCCAGGGACCTGAAATGCCAGGTCCCCGGATGCCATTGCGGGTCTCAGGATGCGGCAGCGGTCGATCAGTCGCCGTTGGTGGTGCTGTGGCTGCTGCCGGTCGACGGGGTGGTCTTGTTGACCTGGAGCAGGAACTCGATGTTCGACTTGCTCTCCTTGAGCTTGCCGATCAGCAGCTCCAGCGCGGCCTGGCCGTCGAGCGCGGACAGCACCCGGCGGAGCTTCCAGACCACCTGGGTCTCCTCCTTGGACATCAGCAGCTCCTCGCGGCGGGTGCCGGAGGCGACCACGTCGATGGCCGGGAAGATCCGCCGGTCGGCGAACTCGCGGCGCAGCCGCAGCTCCATGTTGCCGGTGCCCTTGAACTCCTCGAAGATCACCTCGTCCATCTTCGAGCCGGTCTCGATCAGCGCCGTCGCGAGGATGGTCAGCGAACCGCCGTCCTCGATGTTGCGGGCGGCGCCGAAGAACCGCTTCGGCGGGTACAGCGCGGACGAGTCGACACCGCCGGACAGGATCCGGCCGCTGGCCGGCGCCGCGATGTTGTACGCCCGGCCGAGCCGGGTGATCGAGTCGAGCAGCACGACCACGTCGTGGCCGAGCTCCACCAGCCGCTTGGCGCGCTCGATGGCCAGCTCCGCGACCGTGGTGTGGTCGTCGGCCGGCCGGTCGAACGTCGAGGCGATGACCTCGCCCTTGACCGTGCGCTGCATGTCGGTGACCTCTTCGGGCCGCTCGTCCACCAGCACGACCATCAGGTGCACTTCGGGGTTGTTCGTGGTGATCGCGTTCGCGAGCGCCTGCAGCACCATCGTCTTACCGGCCTTCGGCGGCGAGACGATCAGGCCACGCTGGCCCTTGCCGATCGGGCTGACGATGTCGACGATGCGCGTCGTCAGGATGCCCGGCTCGGTCTCCAGGCGGAGCCGCTCGGTCGCGTACAGCGGGGTGAGCTTGTTGAAGTCCTGCCGCTGCTTGGCGATCTCCGGGTCCGCACCGTTGACGGTGTCGATCCGGACCAGCGGGTTGAACTTCTCCTTGCGCTCGCCCTCCTGCGGCTGCTTCACCGCACCGGTGATCGCGTCGCCCTTGCGCAGGCCGTACCGCTTCACCATCGAGAGGGCGACGTACACGTCGTTCGGGCCGGGCAGGTAGCCGCTGGTCCGGACGAACGCGTAGTTGTCGAGGACGTCGAGGATGCCCGCCGCGGGGACGAGGATGTCGTCCTCGGTGATCGTCGGCTCGGCGTCGTACCGCTCGCCGCGACCGCGGTTACGGCTGCTGTCGCGTCCGCTGTCCCGGCCGCTGTCGCGGGTGCCGCTGCTCTGGCCGTCGCGGGTGCGGTCCCGGTCGCGGCCCCGGCGGCGCCGGCGACGGCCCTCGCCGTCCTCGCCGCGGTCGTTCTGGTCCTGCCGGTCCTGCCGGTCCTGCCGGTCCTGACGGTTCCGCTGGTTGTCACCACGGTTGTCGCGGTTGCCGTCCCGGTTGTCCCGGTTCTGGTTGCCGTCGCGGTTGTCCCGGCCCTGCTCACGGCCCTGTTCACGGTTGCCGTCGCGGTTGCGGTCCCGGTTCTGGTTGCCGTCGCGGCCGTCCCGGTTGGTGTCCCGGTTCTGCTCGCGGCCCTGCTCACGGTTGCCGTCGCGGTTCCGGTCGCGGGTGCGGCCCTGGTTGTCCGCGCGGTCGTCGGCGCGGTCGTCGCCGCGCTCCTCGGCGCGCTCGCCGCCGCGGGTCTCGACCCGCTCGGCGGCACCGGTCGCGGCAGCCGGCTCCGGCTGCGCGGTCTTCGCCGCGGGCGCTTCGACGGCGGCCTCGAAGACGGCACCGTCCTGCCGCGGGTCGTTCTCGGCGTCCTTCTGGGCAGCCGCGCGGGTCCGGCGGCTGCCGCCCTCGCGCTTGGCCGGCGCCTCGGCGGTCTTCGCCGCGGGCGCGTCGGCGGCCTCGTCGAGCGTCGGCTGCGTCGTCTTCGGCTGCGCCTTCGCCCTGGTGCCGCTCGTCGAGCCGCCCGCCGGAGCACCGGCGGATCCGCCGGTCTGGGCGGCCTTGATCGCCTCGATCAGCTGGCCCTTGCGCAGTGCGCCGGTGCCCTTGATGCCGAGCGTCCCGGCGAGCTGCTTGAGCTCGGGGAGTAGCATGCCCTCGAGGCCGCCGCCAGCTTTGCGGCGACGCGTCGCGGTGGTCGCCGCGGCGTCAGCTCCGCTGGAGGCTTCAACAGTTTCTGTCACGTGAGGTCCTTCCCACACGGATCGTCGACGGCCTGCACGGCGCGTCGACCAATTTCACCCACGACCGCACAACGGGCACGTGGGATACAAGAGACTCTCGCTCGATCTGAGTCCTCCCGGACATCTCCGACGCAGGCGGCGCAAGGTCACGTCCACAGGAGGGTCGCCACACAACACAGGGTGCCGGGAGCACAGCCCGGATCGTGACGAGAGCACACCGATCACCTGGAGGGGATCGGGTGAGTCGAGACTAGCACCACTACAGGTCCTTCTGCCGACTCCAGGGGTGACAACGCGTGTCAGCCGTCCGGCATTCCCGGCGTCAGCCCGCCTCCATCGACCAGACCTGTACGCCGACTGGATCGATCTCCAGCTCGTACTTCGCCCAGCCATCAGGCGGCTCCGGCGTACTGCGGAAAAACTGGCTCTGACCTGCGCTTTTGCCGTCGTGACCGCCGAGTACGGCGACTGTCGGACCGGCCCCGCTGACGATCGCGGCGAGCCCGCTGCCGCGCAGTTTGTGGACCAGCGCGAGACTCTCCGGCATAGCCGGTTCGCGGTACTCCTGGTGCAGCCGGTCCTCTGTCGCGGTCAGCAGCAGCTCCGGCCGGCCGGTCACGGCCGCGACGAGCAGCGCGGCCTTGCCCGCGTTGGCCGCGGCGTCGATGTGGGAAACAACGCCCGGCAGCAGTCCGCGCGCCTGTTTGGTCAGCACGCGATTGTCAGGTACGTAAGCGATCGCGGCCAATCCGTCGGCCGGTTCCAGCCGGACCGCGCGGCCCGTTCCGCCTTCTGTCCAAGCGATCGTGAAGCCCCCGAGGGCCGCCGCCGCCACGTTGTCGGGGTGGCCTTCGATCTCGTTCGCGAGCACGACGAGGCGCTCGCGGTCCAGCGGCTCGCCGGCCAGCGCGAACGCTGCCGCGAGCCCGCCGACGATCGCCGCGGACGACGACCCCAGCCCGCGCCCGTGCGGGATCCGGTTCTCGCAGCGCAGCGTGAATCCGGGCACCGGCGCGCCCAAGGCCTCGAGCCCCGCCTGGATCGACCGGACCACGAGATGCGTCTCGTCGAGCGGTACTTCGCCTTCGCCGCAGCCGGTCACCTGCACGGTCACCCCGGATCCGCACGGCGTGACGACCAGGTCGTCGTACAGCGTCAGCGCGAGACCGAAGGCGTCGAAGCCAGGCCCCAGGTTCGCGCTCGTCGCGGGCACCCGGACCCGCACCTGGTCGCACGGCCGCCGGTGGCCGGCGTCCTGCTTGCGATCCGGCTCGGCACCCCTGTCGACCCCGCCCATCTCAGGCGAGACCGGCGATGCGGGCGACGGCGTCGGTGTCGGCCGGCGTCACCGGCGGCTCCTCGAAGCTGACGTGCCCCAGAGCCGTGTCGATGTCCTTCAGGCCGTGGCCGGTGACCGTGATCACCACGGTCGAACCGCCCGGTAGCCACCCCTGCGCCTTCGCGTGCAGCAGACCGGCGACCCCGGCGGCCGACGCGGGCTCGACGAACACGCCTTCGCGGGCGGCGAGCTCACGCTGCGCGGTCAGGATCTGCTCGTCGGTGACCAGCTCGATCCGCCCGCCGGACTCGTCCCGCGCGGCCTCGGCCAGCGTCCAGGACGCCGGGTTGCCGACCCTGATCGCCGTCGCCGCGGTCTCCGGCTTCTCGACGATCGAGCCGCGCACGATCGGCGCCGCCCCCTCGGCCTGGAAGCCCCACATCTTCGGGGTCCGGGTGGCGAGCTTGTCCTCGGCGTACTCCTGGTATCCCTTCCAGTAGGCCGCGATGTTGCCCGCGTTGCCCACCGGGAGCAGGTGCAGGTCCGGCGCGTCGCCGAGCGCGTCGCAGACCTCGAACGACGCGGTCTTCTGCCCTTCCAGGCGGACCGGGTTCACCGAGTTCACCAGCGCGACCGGGTAGTTCTTCCCGAGCTCGCGGACGATCCGCAGGCAGTCGTCGAACCCGCCGTCGATCTGCACCAGCTTCGCGCCGTGCACGACCGCCTGGGCCAGCTTGCCCTTCGCGATCCGGCCCGCGGGGATCACCACCAGCGGCAGCATCCCGGCGCGGACGGCGTACGCCGCGGCCGACGCCGAGGTGTTGCCGGTGGAGGCGCAGACGACGGCCTTGTCACCGGCCTGCGCGGCCAGCGAGATCGCCACCGTCATGCCGCGGTCCTTGAACGAGCCGGTCGGGTTGTTGCCCTCGACCTTGAGCCAGACCTCGCAGCCGCTCTGCTCGCTCAGCCACTGCGCGGCCACCAGCGGCGTCCCGCCCTCGCCGAGCGTGACCACCGGCGTGTCCGCCGACACGGGAAGCCGGTCTCTGTACTCCTCGATCACGCCACGCCACTGGTGCACCATTGAATTACTCGCCTTCCACCCGCATCACACTGCTGACTTCACGGACGATGTCCATGTCCCGCAAGGAATCCACGGTCGCGGACAACGCGGCGTCGGTCGCGGTGTGGGTGACCACCACCAGCTGCGCGTCGCTGCCCCGGCCCTCCTGGCGGACGGTCTGGATCGACACGTCGTGCTCGGAGAACGCGTGGGCCACCGCCGCGAGCACACCGGCCTTGTCGGCCACGTCCAGCGACACGTGGTAGCGGGTCGTCGCGTCGCCCATCGGCCGCACGGACCGCTGGGTGTACGACGACTCGCCGACTCCCGGCACGCCCTTGAGCCGGTTGCGCGCGGCGGACACCAGATCCCCGAGGACTGCACTGGCCGTCGGGGCGCCGCCGGCACCACGACCATAGAACATCAGCTGGCCGGCCGCTTTCGATTCCACGAAAACGGCGTTGTACGCGTCCCGGACGTTCGCCAGCGGGTGGGTGGCCGGGATCATCGCCGGATACACCCGGGCGCTGACCGAGTCGCTCACCTCGTCCAGCTCGCAGATCGCCAGCGACTTCACCACGCAGCCCATCTCCCGGGCCGACGCGATGTCGGTCGCGGTCACCTCGGTGATGCCCTCGCGGTGCACGTCGGCGATCGAGACCCGGGTGTGGAACGCCAGGCTGGCCAGCAGCGCGGCCTTCGCGGCGGCGTCGAAGCCCTCGATGTCCGCGGTCGGGTCGGCCTCGGCGTACCCCAGCGCCTGGGCCTCCTCGAGCGCCTCGTCGAATCCGGCGCCGGTGCTGTCCATCTTGTCGAGGATGTAGTTCGTCGTGCCGTTGACGATGCCCATCACCCGGACCACGTCGTCACCGGCGAGCGACTCGCGCAGCGGCCGCAGGATCGGGATCGCGCCGGCCACCGCGGCCTCGAAGTACAGGTCGCGCTGGTACTTCTCCGCGGCCGCGAACAGCGTCGGGCCGTCCTCGGCGAGCAGGGCCTTGTTCGCCGTGACGACCGAGGCGCCCTGCTCGAGCGCGGTCAGGATCAAGCTGCGGGCGGGCTCCAGGCCGCCGATCACCTCGATCACCAGGTCGAGGTCGCCCCGCGACACCAGCGCCTGCGCGTCGGTGGTGATCAGGGCCGGGTCGACCGCGATGTCGCGCGCGCGGCCGGGCCGGCGGACGGCGATACCGGCGATCTCCAGCCGGGCGCCGACGCGGGCCGCCAGATGGTCCGCCTGCTCGGTCAGGATCCGCACCACCTCGGTGCCGACCACTCCGCAACCGAGCAGGCCTACCTTGAGAGGTTTTGCGTCGTTCATTCGGCGGCCCCCATGTCGAGTCCGAGCAGGTCGTCTTCGGTCTCACGGCGTACGACGACGCGCATGTGGCCGTCCTTGACCGCGATCACCGGTGGCCGCGGCACGTGGTTGTAGTTGCTCGCCATCGAGCGGCAGTAGGCACCGGTCCCCGGGACGGCGACCAGGTCGCCGGGCCGCACGTCCGCGGGCAGGAACTCGGCCTTCACGACGATGTCACCGGCCTCGCAGTGCTTGCCGACCACGCGCGCGAGCGTCGGCCCGGCGTCGGAGTACCGGTTGGCGAGTGTGCAGGAGTAGTCGGCGTCGTACAGCGCGGCGCGGATGTTGTCGCTGATCCCGCCGTCGACCGACACGTACGTCCGGGAGGCGCCGGCGTCCAGCTCGACCTCCTTGACGGTGCCGACCGAGTAGACGGTGCACATCGCCGGGCCGACGATCGCGCGGCCGGGCTCGATCGACACCAACGGAGGCTCGACGCCGAACGCCCGGCACTCGTGCTCGACGATCTTGCCCATCTCGGTGGCCAGCTGCGCCGGATCCGACGGGTCGTCCTGCGTGGTGTACGCGATCCCGAAGCCGCCGCCCAGGTCGAGCTCGGGCATGTCGACGCCGAGCTCGTCGGAAACCCTTGCGTGCAAGGCGATCACGCGCTTCGCGGCGACCTCGAAACCGGACGAGTCGAAGATCTGCGAGCCGATGTGCGAGTGCAGGCCGAGCAGCTCCAGCTCCGGCGCTTCGTTGACCCGGGCAACGGCTTCGTACGCCGCGCCGGAGGTGATCGAGAAGCCGAACTTCTGGTCCTCGTGCGCGGTCGCGATGTACTCGTGGGTGTGCGCCTCGACACCGGCGGTGACCCGGATCATCACCGGGGCGATCACGCCGCGCTCGCCGGCGAGCGCGATCAGCCGGGAGATCTCGTACTGCGAGTCGACGATGATCCGGCCGATCCCGGCGTCCAGCGCGCGGGCCAGCTCGGACTCTGACTTGTTGTTGCCGTGGAACCCGAGCCGCTTCGGGTCGGCGCCCGCCCGGAGCGCGACGGCCAGCTCTCCCCCGCTGCAGATGTCGAGGTTCAGGCCCTCTTCCATCACCCAACGGACGACCGTCGTACACAGGAAGGCCTTGCCGGCGTAGTAGACGTCGAAGTCCTTGAAGGCGTGCTTGAACGCGCGCGCCCGGGCGCGGAAATCGTCCTCGTCCAGCACGTACGCCGGGCTGCCCTGCTCGGCGACCAGGTCGCGCACGTCGACACCGCCGACGACCAGCGAGCCCTCGCCGGTCTTCTTCGCGGTGGACGACCACAGCTGCGGGACCAGGTCGTTGACGTCGCGGGGCGCGCGCAGCCAGGACGGGCCGCGGTGACCGATGTCGGCGTGCAGCGCGCCCGCCTCGTGCGCCCTCACATCCGCTCCGGTGCGGAGACGCCGAGCAGGTCGAGCCCGTTGGCGAGAACGGTCCGGGTCGCGGACACCAGGGTCAGGCGAGCCTTGTGCACCGGCTCCACCTCCTCGTCGCCGCGCGGCAGCACGCGGCAGCTGTCGTAGAACTTGTGGAACGCGGACGCGGTGTCCTCGAGGTACCGCGCGATGCGGTGCGGCTCGCGCAGCTCCGCGGCGGTGGCGACGACCCGCGGGAACTCGGCCAGCGCGCGCAGCAGATCACCCTCGCGCTCGTGGCTGAGCAGGCCCGGGTCGAACTCGTCCAGCTTGATGCCGAGCTCGTCGGCGTTGCGCAGGATCGAGGCCAGCCGGGCGTGCGCGTACTGCACGTAGTACACCGGGTTCTCGCTGGCCTGCCGGGTCATCTCCTCGATGTCCAGGGTCAGCGGGGAGTCGGCCGGGTAGCGGCAGAGGGTGTAGCGGAGCGCGTCGACGCCGCCCTCCTCGACCAGCTCGGCGAGCGTGACGATGGTGCCGGCCCGCTTGGACAGCCGCATCTCCTCGCCGCCCTTGAGGATCTTCACCAGCTGGCCGATCAGGATCTCGATGTTGTGCTCGGGGTCGTCGCCGGCGCAGGCCGCGATCGCCTTCAGCCGGTTCACGTAGCCGTGGTGGTCGGCGCCGAGCAGGTAGATGCAGGTCTCGTAGCCGCGCTCGCGCTTGTTCACGTAGTACGCCGCGTCGGAGGCGAAGTACGTCGGCTCGCCGTTCGACCGGATCAGCACGCGGTCCTTGTCGTCGGTGAAGTCCGTGGTCCGCATCCAGAGCGCGTCGTCCGCCTCGTACAGATGGCCCTGGTCGCGGAGCTTCTGGATCGCGTGCGGTACGCCGTCCTGCTCGTGCAGGCTGCGCTCGGAGAACCAGACGTCGAACTTGGTCCGGAAGTGCTCGAGCTGGTCCTGCTGCTCCTTGAGCTGACGCTCGTAGCCCGCCTCGCGGAACGCGACCAGCTGCTCGTCCTCGGGCAGCTCGGTGATCCCCGGCACCTCGTCGACGATCCGCTTGGCCAGGTCGAGGATGTACTCGCCGTGGTACCCGTCCTCCGGGATCGGCTGCCCGTGCGCCGCAGCCTGCAGGCTGGCGCCGAACTTGTCCATCTGGTTGCCGCGGTCGTTGATGTAGAACTCGCGGCTGACGCTCGCGCCCGCCGCGGCCAGCACCCGGGCGAGCGCGTCGCCGACGGCCGCCCAGCGGGTGTGACCGAGGTGCAGCGGGCCGGTCGGGTTCGCGGAGATGAACTCGAGGTTGATCGTCCGGCCCTGCAGGCTGTCGCTGGTGCCGTACTTCTCGCCGGCCTCCAGGATGGCCTGCGCGACCTTGCCCTGGGCATCGGCGGCGACCCGGAGGTTGATGAAGCCCGGGCCGGCGATCTCGACCGCGGTGATCGCCTCGTCGTCGCGCAGCTGCACGGCCAGCAGCTCGGCGAACTGGCGCGGATTCAGCCCGGCGCGCTTGCCGAGCTGCATGGCGACGTTGGTCGCGTAGTCCCCGTGCTCGGGGTTCTTGGGTCGCTCGACCTTCAGCTCGCGCGGCAGCCCGCCCTCGACGGTGATGGTGCCGTCGGCGGCGAGCGCGGCCAGGGCCTGCAGGATCTTCTCAGCGAGCTGTTCCGGAGTCACCGGATCAGCCTAATGGGCTGCACCCGAAACCCTTGACTCACCATCCACAGCCCGGTACGCGCTCAGCTCCGCGCACTCACCGTGACGTGACTGTTGCGGACCAGCGGGGTGTCCCAGGGCGCCGGCTTGCCGTCGACGGTGACCTTCAGGTCCTGGCAGGCGTCCGCGAGGCATTTCGCGTCGTACCGCACACCCCAGAGGGTGAAGAACTGAGCCAGCGTCGGTTTCTCGGCGGCGGTCTTGGCCTCGACCCAGACCCGGCCGTCGGTGGTGTGGGTGTGGACGGCGGCCTGCTCGGCGCGGAGCTTGTCGACGCCGAGACCCGCCGGGACCTGGACCGGCTTGCCGTCGAGCGTGACCGCGATGGTCAGCGAGTACGGCGACGGCCCGGAGAAGTCGAGCGGGAGCCGTTCGAAGCCAGCCTTGTCCATGTACGAGACCGCGTCCCGGGGCGCGTCCCAGGGCGGCGCGCCGGTCCGGAGCTCCGCGGCCGCCGGCGCGGCCGGGCTGACCTGGCAGCCCGCGAGCACCCCGCCGACGAGCAGCACCGCAGCCGTCCCGGCCGCCGGGCGCCACCTGCCTGCTCTCATGAAGAGTCAGGTTGCCAGGTGCGCCCCGACGGCCGGCCGCCGGGGTCAGTCCTCCGACGGCATCAGGATCCACAGCACGATGTAGATCAGGAACTGCGGGCCGGGCAGCAGGCAGCTGATCACGAAGATCAGCCGCATGGTGTTCGCGGAGATCCCGAACCGGCGAGCCAGTCCGGCGCAGACACCGCCGATCCAGCGATCACGCGACGGTCGAACCAGAGAGCTAGCCATGATTACCGATGTCCTTTCCGCTGTTGGGCTTACCTCCACTATGACGCCGCCCACGACGGAACTGATCCCCCGCGGCGGGGGTTCCAGGGTCAGCTCAGGGCTCCCCCGTACGACGATCGGCAGGGGTGCGTGTCGCCGGCCCAATTCGGGGTTTCGGTGAAGTTCCTGCTACTGTTCTGCACGTTCCTGAGCCCCCGTAGCTCAGGGGATAGAGCACCGCCCTCCGGAGGCGGGTGCGCAGGTTCGAATCCTGCCGGGGGCGCGGACGATCTGGGCGATCTGTGTCGACGAGACTGTCGACGTAGATCGCCCTTCGTGCCTTCCAGGGCCGCAACCCCGGGCCCGCCCAACTCAGGCCCCTTCGAGCCCTCCGGGGGCAAGTTGTGGAAACACGTTGGACCAGAGGATCACGCGCTGATCGGATCCACCCGTAGCAAGGATTCGGCCGTCGTTCGACACAGCCACGGCCCAGATCCAGTCTTCATGCCACACGCGCCCTGCTCGCTTGGCCGACTCCTCACTGATGACCCTCGGCAGGCGGGGTCGTGCGACGTCCCACAGTCGGACTGTCTTGTCCCAACTTGCGCTTGCCACGACCTTGTCGTCAGCAGCAAACGTGACCGACTTGACGAGATACTCATGGCCTGGCAGTCGCCACAGCCTTGAAAAGTTGTCGCAATCCCAGAGACATACCCGCTTGTCCAAGCCTGCACTTGCCAATAAATGTCCGCGATGGGAGAACGCCACGGCCTCGACGGAACTGTCGTGGGTTCCCAACGGTCGCACCTCGTTGGACTCGAGATTCCATATCACTATGGCGTCGTCGTGAGTTCCGATCGCAAGCAGTTTGCCGTCCGCCGAGAACGCGATAGAGCTGACTCTGGCTTCGAAACCTCGACTGTCGATGTACCCCCACGAGGCTGGGTCCCACAGCGCGACCTGTTTGTCGTACCCGCCGGTGGCGACGTACGTGCCCTCAGGTGACAGGGCGATCGAGTAAACCGCGTCCGAGTGGTGCTCGAGCGACTGGATCAGGCTCCCGTCCTGCCAGTTCCATACGCGCACGACCGTGTCTTCACCTGCCGTCAGGAGTTCATGGGGCTCCGCGCCGAACGTGATCGCGTAAAGAAACGTGGAATCGTGTTCGAGGTGGATCGGCTCAGCCGGCCGACCGTCCGCATCCAGACGCCACAGGAGCGCCACGTCCTTGCTCCCGGCAGCCAGCGTCTGCGAGTCATGCGAGAACGCCAGGGAATACACCTCGTCGGACGCATGAAGAACCAGTTGCTGATATTCCGTGACCCGGGACAGATTGAGTTCGGAGGTCTTACGGCCCGCCAGCGACGGCACCTTCGCGATCCGTAGCGTTCCTTGAACGTTTATGTCGCCGGTGGGATGTTGGTTCGGATTCCGCTCACGAACCTTGTCGAACACAAAATTGTACAGCTCATCGATCGAGACCCAGCCGTCCCGATTCTCGTCTGCGGCGCCGGTTTCCAATCCCTCGATGAGAGCACGGGTAAAGTAGGAACTGGTCGGCCGGGCAGCTCGCACTTCGGCGTCCTCGAACGCATATTCGGTCTGGTTGGACGCGGTGAGAACGACCGTTCCAGTGCCCTGGAACCGTTCTTTCACATCGACCGTCGACAGCGCCGGAGAGCGTTGCAGCTTCCCTCGTGAGAACGCACCGCTGAAGCAGCAATCAAGGAGGAGGAGCTTGGATCTGGAGAGGCTGTCGTCGATCAGTGAGTGCAGCCACGTCGCGGCAAGGGCCGTGGACCGAAGCAGGTCCAGGCGGGTGTCTTTCGCCGAAAGGTAGAGATTCCCTCCTTCGTCCTTGACTCCATGGCAGGAGAAGTACACGAGGAGGACATCGTCGCGGCGCCGATCACGATAGAAGGCTTCGAGCGCTCGATTGAGTCGATCGATTGTCGGGTCTTGAAGCACCGTGACCTCGTAGCCGCCCACGTCCGGATCCCCCAGCAGTCCTGCTAGCGCAGCGGCATCCGTCGCAGGGGCCCGTAGCTGGGTCAAGCCAGGATCGTCGAATTGACCGACCGCGACGAGTAACGCAACCTTCGCCGACATCAATCCCCCTGGCCTATGCCACCGCTACCGCTTTCGGCCCCAATTCGACAGTAATACGACTGCGCTGTGGACGCGAGACCTGTTGACGCGGCCCCTCCGCCGGCGACTCACAGGATGCCGGCGACGGTTCGGCAGTGGGTCCAGAGGCGGTTCGTGTCCGCTTCGGAACTTTGGGTGTGGCGGAAGTAGTGCGGTGGGCGGGGTTCGCGGTCGTGCCAGAAGTTGCCGGTGGGGGGTGTGGGTTGGGTGGCGGCCAGCCAGAGGGTGGTGTCGACGCCCTCTTCGGGGGTTCTGAGGAAGGGTTTGGTGAGACGGCTGAAGCCGGGCAGGCTCTCGGTGAGGCCGGGGGTCTCGGACCAGCCGGGGTGCATGGTGGCGACGAAGGTGGGGGCCATGTCAGCGGCCAGGAGTGGGGTGAGGGCAACCTGGATGCGTTTGCTGCGGGCGTAGGCGGTGGCGCCGTGGTAGGTGCCGTGGATGTACTCCGGGTCGTCGACCGGGAGTTTCTGCGTGTACATGCCTCCGGAGGCCACCAGGATGACCCGGCCGTCCTTCAAGTTCGGGCGCAGCAACTCCGTCAGTAGCAGCGGTCCCAGGACGTGGGTGGCGAAGGTCAGTTCGTGGCCCTGGGGGGATTCGGTACGGCGGGGTGGCATGACGCCGGCGTTGTGGATCAGGGCGTGGACGGGGTCGGTCAGGCCGGTGGCGTAGTGGCGTACGGCGTCCAGGTCGGAGATGTCGCACTCGTCGACGACGAAGGTCGCGTTGGGGATGTCGCGCTGCAGTTCGGCCAGCGTATCTGCGGCGCGCGATGCATCGCGGACAACCAGGTGGACCGTGGCGCCTAGACGTGCAAGGCCCGCGGCGGTTGCCTTGCCGAGGCCGGAGCGGGCTCCTGTGACCACGGCGGTCTTGCCGTTCAGGGAGCCGGGTGCCGGGTCGTCGGTGGGCCAGCTGCGGCTGCGCAGGCCGTAGCCGATACGCGTGTAGCCAGGGATGACCGTACGGTCCAGGAGCGTGTCCAAGAGGCCATTCATGCGGCCAGCCGGCCCAATGCGTTGCGGAGGCCTTCTTCGGCTTCCTCCCCCAGACGGTCGAACGACTTGCGCAGGAAGGGTTCGGCGAGGCTGACGAGGCCCTTGAGCCGGAACTCGGCCCGGTAGGTGACGCGGGTCAGATGGGACTCGCTGCTGAACGTCATGGTGTCGCGGGCAACGATCGTCCGGTTCTCGCCGCGCAGGACGATCCGGTCGGGGCGGACGCACTCCTCGACCACGTACGTGAGCTCGGTCTCGCGGCCGTTGAAGCGAGAGGTGTTGTGGTACGTCGTACCGACCCCGCCGTCACCTGAGACGAGCGTGGTCCGCACCGTGCCGGGATCCCACTCCTGGGTGGTGCGGAAGTCCGCGAGATAGCCGAAGACCCGTGCGGTGTCGGCCGCTACCGTGACTTCGCGTTCGATGACGATCATCGGTTCTCCTCCGTTCGTTCGGCGGCGTGGGCGATGTTGCGCTGCATGCCGCCGAAGACAACGTCGTGGAACGGTCGGATGGCCGCCCAGTACAGCTCCCCCGGTAGACCGCGGGGGTGGAACAACGCGCGCTGGCGGAACAGCGTGTGGCCGTTCCCGTCGGTGCCGGCGCGCAACTCGAGCCAGGCCTCGCCGGGCAGCCGCATCTCGGCACGCAACCGGAGCAGCCGGCCGGGCTCCACGCTCTCCACCCGCCACCAGTCGAGTGGATCGCCCACCGACAGCCTGTCGGGGTGCAGCCGGCCGCGGCGCAGGCCGGGGCCGCCGACGACCCGGTCGAGCAGACCGCGGGTCCACCAGCCGAGCCGCCACGAGTACCAGCCACGGCGGCCGCCGATGCCCTCGATCACCTTCCAGAGGCGCTCGGGTGGCGCATCGACGGTGCAGTCGCGCTCGTCGACGTACAGCGAGCCGCCGGACCAGTCCGGGTCGCTCGGCAGCGGGTCGCTGGGGGCGCCCGGTGTCGAGGCGGAGGCCCACGACGTGGTCACGTCCAGGTCGTGAACCTTCTTCAGCGCGAGCTCGACGGCCCGGTCGAAGCCGATGCCGCCGCCGCGGCGCGGAGCGACGTACCGGTCGATGTCGTGGTCCTTGCAGACCACCTCGTGCACCAGGCTGTCGACCAGCGGCCGGGCGATGCCGCTCGGCACCGGCGTGACCAGACCGACCCAGTGGCTCGACAGGCCGGGCGACAGCAGCGGCAGCGTCACGATCCGCCGCGGACGCAGGCCGGCCACGGCCGCGTAGCGCTGCATCATCGCGCGGTACGTCAGCACGTCCGGTCCGCCGATGTCGAAGCCGCGGTTCACGTCGGGCGGCATCTCCGCGGACCCGACCAGGTAGCGCAGGACGTCGCGGACCGCGATCGGCTGGATCCGGGTGTCCAGCCAGCGCGGCGTGACCATCACCGGCAGCCGCTCGGTCAGGTAGCGCAGCATCTCGAAGGACGCCGAGCCGGAGCCGATGATCACCGCGGCGCGCAGCACGGTCGTCGGTACGCCGCTGGCCAGCAGGATCTCCCCGACCTCGCGGCGGGACCCGAGGTGCCGGGACAGATCCTCGTCGTCCGGGTGCAGCCCGCCGAGGTACACAATCCGGGCGACGCCGGACTCGCGGCAGGCCGTGCCGAAAGCGAGTGCGGTACGCCGGTCGCGCACCTCGAACTGCTGGCCGGAGCCCATCGAGTGGATCAGGTAGTACGCGACGTCGACGCAGTCCAGCGCTCTGGTCAGCACGGCCGGGTCGGAGGCGTCGCCGGCCACGACCTCGATCTGGGACCGCCACGGGCGCGTGTCGAGCCGCTCCGGGTGCCGCGCCAGGACGCGTACGTCGTACCCGGCCGCCAGCAGCTCGGGGACCAACCGTCCGCCGATGTAGCCGGTGGCTCCGGTCACCAGGATTCGGGTCATCGCTCGGCCAATCGCTCGGCGGCGGTCACCGGATCGGCGCCGACGTACTGCGCTCCGACCGTGGCTGCCAGCTCACTGGAAGCACCCGCCCCGGCAAGGACGACCGATCGGTCCTGCGACAGCTCGACGAGTTGCGGACGGACCGCGTCGAAGCGCGAGTGGTCCGACGCGGACAGCATCACCAAGTCCGGCCCGAGCGCCGCGGCCGTCCGTTCGACGTCGGCCATCGGCGAGTCGGCGCCGAGGAAGACCACCCGCCAGCCGGAACGGCGCAGGATCAGACCGAACGACAGCAGCGCGATGTCGTGCAGCTCACCGGGCGGACAGGCGAGCAGTGCCCGCGGGCCGTGACCCGCGCCCCAGCCCGTCGACAACGCGGCCAGCCGTGACCTGATGATGTTGCTGGCGAAGTGTTCCTGCCCGACGGTCACGTCGCCGCGCTCCCACCGGTCGCCCAGCTCGTGCAGGTAGGGCATCAGCACCTCGCGGATGACGGCCTCGACGGTCAGCGCACCGAACAGCTGGTCCAGGACGGCCTGCGCGGCCCGCTCGTCCAGCTCGTCCAGCGCGGACCGCAGGTTCGCCGCGCCGCCGGACTCGGCCATCCGGACGAGCAACGGATCCCGGACGGCCGGCGCTCCGTCGGGCTCGGCCAGCACCGCGCGGGCCGCCTCGGCGGCGGACAGCCCGTCGGCGATGTACGCCCGCATCCGCTGGACCCGGCGTACGTCGGCGTCGGAGTACAGCCGGAAGCCGCCCGGTGAACGGGTCGGCGACAGCAGACCGTAGCGGGTCTCCCAGGCACGCAGAACGTGCTCGCTGACACCGGCGCGCTTGCTCAACGCACCGATCCGCAGACCACCCGGCACCGAAGTCTCCATGAGCACACTATACAAACTCTAGACAGACTTTTGACAAGAACTCCCCGATAGGCCTAATCTCTAGACAGACCTTAGACAGCCTTGGAGGCCAGACCATGACCGAGTCCGTGGCTGTGATCGGCGCCGGCGTGTCCGGCCTGACGGCCGCCTACCTGCTCGGCCGGCGCTACGACGTCACGCTGCTCGAGGCCGAGTCACGGCTCGGCGGGCACGCGCACACGCACGACGTGACCGATCCCGCCGGGCAGCGGCTCGCGATCGACACCGGCTTCATCGTCCACAACACCCGCACCTACCCGCTGCTGCGCAAGCTGTTCGGCGAGCTCGGCGTCCGGACCCGGCCGACCGAGATGAGTATGAGCATCTGCGATCCGGCCGGCGGGCTCGAGTTCGCCGGCGGCCGCGGCGTGACCGGGATCTTCGCCCAGCGCCGCCGGATCGCCGACCCGCGCTTCCTCGGGCTGCTCCGCGAGGTGCGCCGCTTCCACCGCAGTGCCGCGCGGTACATCGCCCGGACCGGCGACGACGATCTCGCGACGCTCGGCGAGTTCCTCCAGGCCGAGCGTTTCAGCCCCGACTTCACCCGGCTGTACGCCGTACCTGTCGTGTCGTGTGTGTGGTCGTGCGGAGGCAACTCGGCCCTGTCCTACCCGGCCCGCTACCTGTTCCGGTTCCTCGACCACCACGGCATGCTCTCGGTCGGCAGCTCGCCGCAGTGGCTGACCGTCACGGGCGGTTCCCGGCAGTACGTCGACGCCGTCGCCGAGCGGATCGGCACGGTCCGGGCCGGCCGCCCGGTGCGTTCCGTGCAACGACACCCCGACGGCGTGACGATCACCGTTGCCGACGGCGACACGATGGACTTCGACCGGGTCGTCCTGGCCACCCACGCGGACCATGCCCTCGAGCTACTCGCGGACGCGTCACCCGAGGAGAAGGCGGTGCTCGGACCGTTCGAGTACAGCCGCAACGCGACGGTGCTGCACACCGACACATCATTGCTGCCGGCAACGAAGAACGCCCGCGCCTCGTGGAACCACGTCATTCGCCCGGGCACGCCGCTGACGACGTACTGGATGAACAAGCTGCAAGGTCTGGAGACCGACGAGACCTACCTGGTCACGCTGAACGGTGCCGACGCGGTCGATCCGGCGCGGGTGATCGCCCGGATGGACTACCGGCACCCCCTCTACACCCCGAAGGCAGTCGCCGCCCAGCCTGTGCTGGCGACTCTCAACACCGGCCGGACCGCGTTCGCAGGGGCGTATCACGGCTGGGGTTTCCACGAGGACGGCTGCCGCGCCGGCGTTGCGGCCGCCGGGTCCTTCGGGGTTCGCTGGTGACGGTCGTCGGGTTGCACCCCACAATCCCGGCGATCGTCACCGGCTCCGTCAAGCACGGGCGATCCATTCCGATCCGGCACGCGTTCCGGTACCGGGTGTACCAGTGGCTGATCGACCTGGACGACGTGCCACGCCTGCCGTGGTACCTGCGCCCGCTGGCCCGCTTCGACGCGCGCGACCACCTCGGCGGCCGCGGTCCCACGATCAAGGCCGAGCTGCGCCGGTACCTTCACAGCCAGGGCATCGAGTACGACGGCCGTGTGCTGATGCTGGCCAACGCCCGCGTGCTCGGCCACGTCTTCGATCCGCTGACCGTGTACTGGTGCGTTGACAGTCCGTACGTCGTGGCGGAAGTCCACAACACGTACGGCGAACGGCACGCCTACCTGCTCACACCGGACGCGGACGGCACCGCCGAGACCGCCAAGCAGTTCTACGTCTCGCCGTTCAACGACGTCTCGGGCGACTACGAGCTGCGGTTCCGGCTGGACCGCGACCGGGTCCGCGTCCAGGTCAGCTTGTCCCGCGGCGGTCGCACGGTCTTCGGCGCCAGCTTCGACGGCGTACCGCGACCCGCTACCCGTCGGGCGATTCTCGCCACCGCCGTACGGATGCCGCTGATGCCGCACCGGGTGTCCGCGCTCATCCGGCTGCACGGCATCCGGCTGTGGGCCCGCCGCCTGCCCGTCAGGCAGCGCCCGAAACACGAACTCCAGGAGGGACTTCGATGAGCACGCTGACCGTCGCGCAACCCCTGTGCCTGCGGCACCCGGCGTTCCGGCCGCTCTGCGTCCGGGCCTGGGTCGCCCGGCTGATCGTCGACCGGATGCTCGACCGCATCGCGGTCCGCGCGGTCTACCCGGACGGTACGGTCCGCGGCGGCGGCGGGCCGGACGCTCCGGTACTGCGGATCGTGCGCCCGGAGTCGATGTTCGAGCGGCTCGCGCACAACCCGAAGATCGGGCTCGGCGAGGCGTACATGGCCGGCGATTGGGCCGCCGCCGACGGCACCGACCTCGGCGACCTGCTGACGCCGTTCGCGGAACGCGTCGCCCACCTCGTGCCGGCCGCGCTGCTCCGCTTCCGGCGGCTGGTAGACCGGCGCGTACCCCGCTGGCAGCGCAACACACTGACCGGTGCCCGCAGCAACATCAGCGCGCACTACGACCTGAGCAATGCGCTGTTCGGGGCGTTCCTGGACCCGGGCATGACGTACAGCTCCGCGCTCTTCGATCACGACGGACCGCTGTCCGACCAGGATCTGGAGGCGGCGCAGACCCGGAAGGTCGAGCGGATCCTCGACCTCGCCGGCGTCGGCCCCGGCAGCCGGGTGCTGGAGATCGGGACGGGCTGGGGCACGCTGGCGATCGCCGCCGCCCGCCGCGGCGCGTACGTCACCGGCATCACGTTGTCGACCGAGCAGCTGCAGCTGGCCGAGAAGCGCGTCGCCGACGCCGGGCTGGCCGACCGCGTCGATCTCCGGCTCCAGGACTACCGGGCCGTGACGGGTTCGTACGACGCGGTGGTCAGCGTGGAGATGATCGAAGCGGTCGGCGAGGAGTACTGGCCGGACTACTTCCGCACACTGGACCAGCTGCTCGCACCGGGCGGCAAGGTCGCGCTGCAGGCGATTCTGATGGAGCACGACCGGATGCTCGCCACCCGCCACTCGTACGGCTGGATCCAGAAGTACATCTTCCCCGGCGGCCTGATCCCGTCCCGAACCGCGATCGACGAGACCCTCGAGCGGCACACCACGCTGTCCGTCGACGACGACTACCGGTTCGGTCAGGACTACGCGGAGACGCTCCGCCGGTGGCGCCGGCGGTTCGTCGCCAACTGGCAGAGCGTCCGGACAGAGGGCTTCGACGAATCCTTCCGGCGAGCCTGGGAGTACTACCTGGCCTACTGCGAGGCCGGCTTCGCCTCCGGCTACCTCGACGTCGGTCAGCTGCGCCTGACCCGTGATCAGCTGTCCGGCAACGAGAACGTCGAGAGCACGATGCGGTCCTTGCCCGGCGCCTCGGCCAGGTAGGGCTCGACGAGTTCGGTGAAGCCGGCACGGAAGGTCTCCATGTCGGCCGGGCTGAGGTAGAGGGCGAGCTGGGAGTAGCCCAGTTGGTGCAGCCGCGGACTCAGGTCACCGTTGTCGACGACGCGGTCGAAGTCCGCGGCCAGGCGGGTCAGCATCATCAGGAACGCCTGCCGGTGCTGCTCCGGTGTCATGGCGCGCGCCTCGCGCTCGTCGATCCGGCCGACCTTGGTCTGGTCCAGGCTGAGCGTGCGCTCCGTCGTACCGCGGATCTTCCGCTCGCGGACCACGGTCAGGTAGCCGGCGTCGATCAGCGCGGCCACGTGCCGGTAGAGGGTCGTGGTGGGGATGTCGGGCAGGTCGCGCTTCAGGTCCGTGGTGGTGACCTCACGGCCGAGCGCGCGCTGCACGATCCGCCAGCGGATCGGGTGCAGCAGCACGTCCAGCACCGGGGTCGGCGACTCGTCCATCGACGCTCCATCAGGGTTCTTTCAGGGTATCCATTGATACCAATGCTGGTAATAATAGCGGCATCGGAAGCAATCCCACTCGCCCGAGGAGACGTTGACGTGTCGCTCACCCGTCGTACCGTGCTCAAGTCCGCGGCCGCTGCCGTGCCCGTTGCCGCATTGTCCACCACGGCCGCCGCGGCGACCGGTCTCCGCGAACCGGCCGCGATCGGGCGGCTGGCCGAGAAGATCGAGGCCGGGCTGGCGAAGTACGCGATTCCCGGCGCCGGGCTCGGCGTCTGGTACCGCGGCCGGGAGTACGTCCGCGGCTTCGGTGTCACGAGTGTGGACACCGGCGAGGCGGTGTCCGGCGACACCGTGTTCCGGATCGGCTCGACGAGCAAGACGTTCACCGCGACTGCGATCATGCGGCTCGTCGAGCGCGGCCGGATCGCTCTCGACCGGCCGGTCCGCGCGTACCTGCCGGACTTCGCGACCCAGGACCCGTCCGTCGCGGCACGCGTCACCGTCCGGCAGTTGCTGAACCACTCGGCCGGCTGGCAGGGCGACTACTTCGAGGACACCGGTCAGGGCGACGACGCGCTCGCGACGTACGTCGGCGGGATGCCGAAGGTCCCGCAGCTCACGCCGCTCGGGAAGGTGTTCTCGTACAACAACGCCGCGATCGGCGTGGCCGGGCGGATCATCGAGGTGGTGACCGGGAAGCCGTACGAGGTCGCCACCCGCGAACTCGTCGTCGACCCGCTGGGGCTCGGGCACAGCCGGTTCTTCCGCAGCGAGCTCGACGGCTTCAGCGTCGCCGCATCGCACAACATCGTCGACGGCAAGCCGGTCGTCGAGCCGTCGTTCGACGCGATGCCGCGGGCGCTGCACTCGATCGGCGGGCTGATCTCGAGCGCCCGGGACCAGCTGCGGTACGCGCGGTACCACCTGGGGCACCGGGATCTTCCCCAGCTGCTGAGCGACCGCGGCAGGCTCGCGATGCAGTCGCACCCGGGTCCGGGCGGCACGCTGTTCGTCGAGCTGAACGGCGTCGGGGTCAGCTGGATGCTGCGCCCGACCGCTCAAGGCCCGACGGTTGTGCAGCACGGCGGAGACTGGAACGGGCAGCACTCCGGCTTCCTGTTCGTTCCGGAGCGGGACTTCGCGATCACGCTGCTGACCAACTCGGAGAGCGGGCCGCTGCTGGTGGCGGACCTGTTCGCGGACGACTGGGCGCTCCAGGAGTTCGCCGGCGTCAGCAACCTCCCCGCCGTACCGCGGGAGCTGCCGCCGCGTCGGCTGGCGGAGTACGCGGGCACGTACGTCTCACAGCAGATCGGTCTCGACGGCAAGCCGGAGGAGCTCGGGCTGGACGTCACTCCCGACAGCGGCGAGCTGGTCGCGGGTGTGGGCGGCGAGACCCTGTTCCGGTTCGCGTTCTACCGCAAGGACTACATCCTCGCGCTGAACCCGGACGGCACGCCGACCCACGTCCGCGCCAACTTCGTCCGCGGCAGCAACGGACAGGTCGAGTGGTTGCGGTACGGCGGCCGCTTGTTCCGCTTCCACCCGGCCGGAACCCGTCAGGCGACCGCCTTCGGCCGCCGCGTGCTCTAGTCAGTACTGACCATCCACAGGTGGCCGTCGGGGTCGGTGAACGTGCTCAGGTAGGCCCACGGCTTGCGAGTCGGCGCTGTCACCTGCTTTGCCCCGGCGGCGATCGCCTTGGCCGCAGTCGCGTCGACGGCCTCCTCGCTGTCGACGCGCAGGCCGAGGATGCACTCACTCTGCCCCGGCGGCGCGGCGGGCTGTTCACCGAGCACCCAGCCGAAGCCGCCGGTCGGGATCAGCATCATGGTGACGTCCGCGGCCAGCTGGAACTGCAGCGGTTCGGGGATGCCGTCCTCGTCGGGCTCACCGACAGGCGTCAGACCGAGCGCCTCCTGGTAGAACGCGTACGAACGCGGCCGGTCCTCGATCGGCAGGCTGATGATCATCGGGTCACTCCAGCGGTGAAACGGTCGGCGTCGCGACCGGACAGGTGGTTCGGTGGGAGGCTACGGCCGCTGAGGACCAGCAGGAGGTCCTGGGCCGTTCCTGTGAGCGGCGTGCCGCTGCCGTAGGTCCACGCTAGGTCGGTGGCCTGCAGTTGTACGCCGTCCAGGTCGACGCCGAAGTACTTGACCTGACGAGGCTTCAGCGCATCGAAGATGATCCGCATCCGCTCTGCCGGCACCTGGCGATCGATGCCCAGTGCAACAGTCACGTCAAGACCGTGCGTCACGTCGTGCGCCAGCGCCCCCGCATACCCACCGCCCGGCGGCTTCCACGGATGGTCGACGTTCCGCCGCAGACACTCGACCAGCTCCCCCGACGTCAACTCCACCGCATCCCGCCGCGCCTGCCGGTCGGCGTACCGATCGAAGTTCCCACCGGCCCGCAGCAAACCGCCGACGAACCGCGGCCCCGAGACCCGGAACGGCATCGTGACATGCGCAACCAACTCCCGCACCCGCCAGCCGGCACACAACGTAGGCCGATCCCACTCCTCCTCTCCCAACCCAGCCAGCACACCGACCAACTCACGCCGCTCAGCCGCCACAGCAGCCCTGATATCCGTCGTCATACCCCACCGACGAACGACTCAGCCCCGGACAGACACCTCTCGCAATCTCTTCTCCAGATACCTGCGTTCGGCGTCCGTGGTAGCCAGCCTCAGAGCTTCTCGGTACGCCGCGGTCGCCTCGGGCCAGCGGTGGAGGCGGCGGAGGAAGTCGGCTCGGGTGGCTGGGAGGAGGTGGTAGGTGGTCAGGGGGTCGGCGGTCAGGGCTTCTACGAGGCGTAGGCCTACGGCGGGGCCGTCGGCCATGCCGATGGCTACGGCTCGGTTGAGGGCTACTACGGGGGTTTGCGGGAGTTGGGCGTAGAGCGCGGCGATCTGGGGCCAGTCGGTTTCGGGGGCGGTGCGGGCGGTGGCGTGGCAGGCCGCGATTGCTGCTTGGATCTGGTACGGGCCGGGCTCATTGCGGAGGAGGGCGGCGTCCAGGAGGGCTACGCCTTCGGTGATCTGGGCATGGTCCCAGCGGGTGCGGTCCTGGTCGTCCAGGGTGACCAGGGCGCCGTCCGGGGACAGCCGGGTGTCGCGGCGGGCGTCGTGCATCAGCATGAGAGCGAGGAGGCCGGTGGCCTCAGGCTCGTCCGGCATCAGGTGGACGAGCAGCCTGGCCAATCTGATCGCTTCACCGGTCAGATTGCTCCGGACGACGTCGGAGTACCCCTCGTTGAACAGCAGGTACAGCACCGCCAGCACGGCGGGTGTCCGCTGGGGCAGGAGATGCGCCGGCGGGACCCGGTACGGGATGCCCGCGTGCTGGATCTTTTGCTTCGCGCGGGTCAGGCGTTTCGACATGGTGGTCTCCGGGACCAGGAACGCCCGCGCGATCTCCGCCGTACTCAGACCGGCCAGTGTCCGCAGCGTCAACGCCACGCGTGTCTCCATCGCCAATGCGGGGTGGCAGCACGTGAACATCAACCGCAGCCGGTCGTCAGGTACGTCGTACGGCGGCTCCTGGTCGGACTCGATCGCGGCCGCCTCCCGCAGCTTGGCCGCACCGACCGCCTCGCGCCGCAGCCAGTCGATCGCCCGGTTGCGGGCGGTCGTGGTCAGCCAGGCGCCGGGCCGATCCGGTACGCCGTCCGCCGGCCACCGCTGCAGCGCCGCGGCGAACGCCTCCTGCGCGCACTCCTCGGCCAGCTCCCAGTCACCGGTCAGCCGGATCAGCGTGGCGACCACCTGGCCCCACTCCTGCCGGTAGATCTCCTCGAAGGTCACACCGGCGGTTCCAGCAGGGGCCGGATCTCGATCGTGCCGTAGCCGGCCGCGGGGTGCTTGGCCGCGATCTCGATCGCCTCGTCCAGGTCGGCGCAGTCGATCAGCACGAACCCGCCGATCTGCTCCTTCGTCTCCGCGAACGGCCCGTCGGTCAGCAGCAGCTCGCCCTCGCGCACCCGCAGCGTGGTCGCCTCGTCCGGCGGCCGCAGCCCGGCCGCGCCGGTCACGACCCCGCGAGACTCCATCTCCTCCGACCAGCCGCCGCAGCCGTCGTCGGCGTGCGCGGCAGCGGACTCGTCTCCACAGATCATCAGCAGGTACTTCACCGCTTCATCCTCGCAGGTCTAGCGTCGACAGCAAGGAACTCTCAGGGGGAGGTACCAGAGATGACAGGGCGGATCGTGCACTTCGAGGTGCCGTACGACGACGGTGAGCGAGCGCGGGCGTTCTACCGCGAGGCCTTCGGGTGGAACCTGATGGAAATGCCCGAGCTGAACTACACGATGGTGTCGACCGGGCCGGTCGACGACCAGGCGATGCCGGCCGAGCCCGGCTTCATCAACGGCGGGATGTTCCAGCGCACCGGCGACCTGACCCGTCCGATGCTGACGGTCGACGTCGCGGACATCGACGCCGCCTGGAAGACCATCGAGAGCCTCGGCGGCGAACGCGTCGGCGAGAAACTCCCGGTCGGCGACATGGGCTTCGCCGGGTACTTCAAGGATCCGGAGGGCAACATCCTCGGTCTGTGGCAATCAGCCTGACGCGTGGCCGTCACCGGAGCCACCTAGACTGCGGACAGTGTTGGCTCCGGTGGCGTCCTCGGGAGGACTGAATGCCTGACCGTACTCAGACCATTGCGTATCCGGCGCCCGGATCGCGACCGTCGCGGCGGGATCCGGAGCCGCTGGCGCCGCACGTGATCGTGCTGTTCGGCGCCACCGGCGACCTCGCCAAGCGCAAACTGCTGCCCGGTCTGGCGTATCTGCAGCAGTCCCGGTTCGCGCCGGACGTGCGGATCATCGGGACCGCCACCGAGGACCTGACCTGCGACGAGTTCCGCGAGCGGGCGCGGCAGGCGGTCGAGATGTTCGGCACGCACGCGATGAGCGACGCGGAGTGGGCGCAGTTCGCCGAACGGCTGGAGTACGTGCCGGTCACCGCCGGCCCGGAGGCGCTGGCGGCCGCGGTCAAGGCCGCCGAGGAGCTGCTCGGCCCGGACACCCGGCGGCTGCACTACCTGTCGGTGCCGCCCAAGGCCGCCCAGGCGGTGATCGCGATGCTGCGCGACGCCGGCCTGGTCGAGCGCGCCCGGGTGGTGATGGAGAAGCCGTTCGGCGACGACCTGGCCACCGCGATCGAGCTCAACGACTTCGTCCACGAGACGTTCGACGAGTCGCAGATCTTCCGGATCGACCACTTCCTCGGCAAGGAAGCCGCGCTGAACATCCTGGCGTTCCGGTTCGCGAACGGCCTGTTCGAGCCGATCTGGAACCGCAACTTCATCGACCACGTGCAGATCGACATCCCGGAGTCGCTCGGCCTGGACCAGCGGGCCACCTTCTACGAGCCGACCGGCGCGTTCAAGGACATGGTCGTCACGCACCTGATGCAGGTGATGTCGTTCGTCGCGATGGAGCCGCCGACCGCCCTGGAGCCGCGGGCGATCTCGGAGGAGAAGAACAAGGTCTTCCGGTCGATGCTGCCGCTCGATCCGGCCTGCGTGGTCCGCGGTCAGTACGGCGGTTACCGCAACGAGGAAGGCGTCGCGCCGGACTCCGACACCGAGACGTTCATCGCGCTCAAGGTCGAGATCGACAACTGGCGCTGGGCCGGCGTCCCGTTCTACCTGCGCACCGGCAAGAAGCTGGCCGAGGGCCAGCGGATCATCTCGATCGCCTTCAAGGAGGCGCCGAAGACGATGTTCCCGGCCGGCTCCGGCGTCGGCTCGGAAGGTCCGGACCACCTGACGTTCGACCTGGCCGACTCGTCGCGGGTGTCGCTGTCGTTCTACGGCAAGCGGCCGGGCCCGGGGATGCGGCTGGAGAAGCTGTCGATGCAGTTCTCCACACGGGAGACCGAGAGCGCGGGCGACGTCCTCGAGGCGTACGAGCGGTTGATCCTGGACGCGATGCGCGGGGACCACACGCTGTTCACCACGGCCGAGGGCATCGAGTCGCTGTGGGACCGTTCCGCGCCGCTGCTCGAGGACCCGCCGCCCGCCAAGCCGTACCAGCCCGGCACCTGGGGGCCGAACGCGATCCACCAGCTGATCGCGCCGCGCGCCTGGCGGCTCCCGTTCGAACGCGAGTGGCGCCAGGCCAAGCCGTAAGCCTCCGGATCGGCACCGACAGGCCGTTGACCCTGCGCCACGTTGCGCGCACCCTGAGGTTCGAGGGACGGTTTTCCTCGGGCCATGGGGGGTTGCCATGCCGCGTCGACTCATTGCACTCAGCCTGCTGCTGATCGCTGCGCTCTTGCCCGCAGGCTGCGGATCCGACAGCACAGCGGGCGATTCGGGTACGTCGGACTCCGGCCAGAGCGGCGATCCGGGCGGGAACAACGGCGGTGACAACGGGGGCGACAACGGGGGCGACAACGGCGGCGGGGACAAGGGTGGCGGGTCGCTGTCCTGGGTGCCGTGGGGGCCCAAGGATCCGCAGTCACCGACGCCGACCTGGTCGGCGTACAACTATCTTGCCGACGGCAAGTGCTCCGACCTGCAGAGCGAGGTCGCGGACCTGACCGCCGACCAGGGCGGTGACTTCGGGAAGGCGATGGTCGCCCTCTGCCAGGCCGCGGTCAAGGGTCAGTCGAAGCAGTGGGCCGTCGTCGAGGCCAACCAGAACGCCGAGACCGGCGCGCTCAACCACGATTGCCTGACGCCCCTGGTCAAGGACCTGATGGCGCGGGGCCTCGCCTGGCGCCGCGCCCATCCCGGCGCGGTACCGAGGGTGCGCTTCCACCGGGTGACCACCGGTTCCCAGGAGACCGAGTGCGGTCACGCCGCGAACCAGGAGAACGGCGAACAGACCGAGCAGCCCACCGAACAGCCGACAGACCAGCCCACGGAGCAGCCCACGGAGCAGCCGACCAACGAGACCCCGCCGGCCGGAGGCCCGTCCGAGACGTCGTCACCCGACGCAGCCCCCAACCCAGACGGATGACCACGCCCACCGGGAGACCGCCCCTGGAACCACCCGCCAACGAACCGCAACCGAACGGACGGCCGTCCCGCGAAACGCCGACCGCCGAACCGCCCGACAGCGAAGCGCCGAGTGGACAGTCGCCCCTGCAGGCGGTGGTGTCGGTGCTCACCACCTTGGGTCCGCCGCTGACGATCGCCACGGCGCTGATGATCTACTTCGGCTGGGCGCGCTCCGATACGCAGGCCCGGGAGATGGGGCTGGACGTCAGCCTGTTCGGCTACACGACGCGCGACTACGTGATGAACAGCATCAGCACGTTGTACCTGCCGCTCCTCGTCCTCGCCGGCCTCGCGCTCGGCGCACTCGCCGTACACCTCCGGGTCGACGCGGCGCTCCGCCGTACCGAGGCTCGTCCGGCGCTGCGGAGGGCCGGCCGGATCGCCTTGCTGTCGGGCCTCGGCGCGGTCGCGGCCGCGGTCGTCGCCGCGACGGTGGCCGGCGACGCGGTGGACCTGGTCGCGCCGCTGATCGTTGCTGCAGGCACCATTGTCGCGGCGTACGGCGCCCGGCTGCGGACGGCCGCGTCCGACAAGTCCGCAACGGCTCAACGTGGGGCACCGCCCGTCTGGTACCGGGCGTTCCGGCTGCTGCTCGTCGGCGGCGTCGTCACGGCCGCGCTGTTCTGGGCGGTGTCGGACTATGCGACCGCGGTCGGCCGTGGGTACGCGCGTCAGGTGCAGGACAACGTTCGGTACCTCCCGCGCGCCACTGTGTTCAGCAGCACACCACTCGGACTCGAGGCGCCCGGAGTCGTCGAGGAACCGATCGTCGAGGGCGGTAAGACCGTGCACTACCGCACCACCGGGCTGCGTCTGCTGGTGGTTTCGGGCGGACGGGCGTTCCTGCTGCCCAATGGGTGGAGGGCCGGGTCCGGCACGGTCGTGGTGCTTCCTGACAACGATGAGATCCGCTGGCAGTTCTCCCGCTGACGGCGGCCTCCTCTACGCTGCGGGCATGCGCGAGATTGTGGTGGTCGGGGTCGGTGCGGGCGATCCGGAGCAGGTGACGATGCAGGCCGTGTCGGCGCTGAACCGGGTCGACGTGTTCTTCGTGCTGGACAAGGGCGAGGTCAAGCAGGAGCTGGTCGACCTGCGGTCGGAGATCCTCCGCCGGTACGCGACGAGCAAGGAGTACCGCGTCGTCGTCGGCCGGGACCCGGAGCGGGACCGCACGACCTCGGCGTACGTCGAGGCGGTCGACGACTGGCGGCGGCGCCGCGCGGACGTCTGCGCGGACCTGATCGCGACCGAGTTGGGCGAGGACCAGGTCGGCGCGTTCCTGGTGTGGGGCGACCCGTCGCTGTACGACAGCACGCTGGCGATCCTCGACGACATCCTGGCGCGCGGTGAGCTCGCGTTCTCGGTCGAGGTGATTCCCGGGATCAGCAGCGTGTCGACGCTCGCCGCGCGGCACCGGGTCGGGCTGAACCAGGTCGGCCGGCCGATCCAGATCACCACCGGCCGGCGCCTCGCGACGGAGTGGCCGGACGGGGTGGACGACGTCGTGGTGATGCTCGACGCGCAGACCGCGTTCACCGAGCACCTCGACCAGGACGCCGACATCTACTGGGGCGCCTACCTCGGCACGCCCGACGAACTCCTCGTCTCGGGTCCGCTCCGCGAGGTCGCACCCGAGATCGAGAAGGTCCGCGCCGAGGCGCGAGACCGCAAGGGCTGGATCATGGACACCTACCTCCTCAGGCGCCACAGCTAGACCAAAGTCTTAGTGGCTTTGGCCGTCGGGCCGAAGTGGTGGGGCGTCTGCCGGCGGAGGGTGCCGGTATGACGAAGAAAAGGCTATTGGCGATGGTGGCGGCGGCCGGGCTGGCCGCGGCCGGGACGTTGGTGAGCGGCGCTGGGGCCGGCGACGCGGCTGAGCACGTCGTACGGACCGACGCGGGGCGGGTGGCTGCGCGGTCGGTCGGGGACGCGCTGGTGTACGACGGGATCCCGTACGCCGCTCCCCCGACAGGCGCCCTGCGGTGGAAGGCGCCGCAGCCGGTGCAGCCGTGGAGCGTGGTGCGCGAGTCGAAGGTGGGCAGTGTCTGCGCGCAGCAGCCGAATTCCGAGGCGCCGGACGGATCGGTGGCCGAGGACTGCCTGTACCTGAACGTGACGACGCCCGCCGTCTCCTCCACGAAGCCTCGCGCGGTCGTGGTGTGGATCCCCGGTGGCGGGTTCTTCTCCGGCGCCGGCAGCAGCTACGAGGCGTCGAAGTTCGCCGCGCGGGGAGACGTGGTCGTTGTCACGGTCAACTACCGCCTCGGCATCTTCGGCTTCTTCGGCTACCCGGGTCTGCCCGGCTCCGGCACCTTCGGTCTGCAGGACCAGCAGGCGGCCCTGCGCTGGGTGCAGCGCAACGCCAGCGCGTTCGGCGGCGACCCGCGCAACGTCACGGTCGCGGGCGAGTCCGCCGGCGGGATGAGCGTGTGCGCGCAGCTGACCTCTCCGACCGCGTCCGGCCTGTTCGCGAAGGCAATCATGCAGAGCGGCTCCTGCGCGTTCAACTGGGCCGACAACAGCCAGTACCCGGGCCAGACCGCGGACTCCCCGTGGGTCCCCGTCAGCCGGATGCAGGCGAACGGCAAGGAGTGGGCCGCGGGCAAGAACTGCAGCACGATCGAGTGCCTGCGCGGCTTGAAGGCCGACGTCCTGGTCGACGACCTGCTCCAGTTCACGCAGATCGGGTACGGCGGGAGCCCCGTCGTACCGCTCAGCCCGGCGAAGGCCCTGCGCGCGGGGCTCTTCCACCGGGTGCCGATCATCTCCGGGAACAACCACGACGAGGCGAACGGCTGGTTGGCCGCGTTCGGGGACATCAAGGACTACCCGGCGCTGGTGCGGAACATGGTCGGCGCGCAGAAGGCGCCAGAGGTACTGCGGCACTACCCGCAGACCAGCTACGAGTCGTCGGCCGCGGCGTGGGGTGCTGTGACGACGGACCGGATCTGGTCGTGCACACAGGTCGCGGCGGACCAGCAGGCGGCGCGCAAGGTCCCGGTGTACGCATACGAGTTCGCTGACAAGCACTCCCCGATCGCAGCCCCCGGACTGGGAGCCGCACACGCCATGGAGCTGCCGTACCTGTTCCGGCTCGGCGGGTACGACTTCCCGATGCCGGAGACGCAGCAGAGGCTGTCGAACCAGATGATCGACTACTGGACAGCGTTCGCGCGCACCGGCAACCCGAACGGCCCGGACCGCCCGCAGTGGTCACCGACCGGCGTACGGACCGTCGACGGGCTCTCGCTCGCGCCGACGGACCAGGGCGGCATCAAGCGCGTCAATCTGACGACTGAGCACCAGTGCGGATTCTGGAGCGGCCTCTCGACACGCGGCTGATGATCGGCGACAGCAGAAGCAGGAACATCGCGTAGAAATTCACGCCTGGAACCAGAGACGCCAGGAGGAAGGCAACCAGGGTCAACCCGGTCAGCAGCAGGGAGCCGACGAGCTCCCGCTGCCGGACCGGGTTGTCCGGCTTCTCGAGTTCGCTGTGCCCGTGGACCATCCAGGCGAGCGCCGACTGGCAGATGCTCAGCGCCAGAATCGTGCCGATGTACGGCCCGGCGGTGAACCGGCCGCTGTCGAAGGCGCCGATGATCTCGGTCGGGAACGGCAGGACGACGATGGTGAGCAACCAGAGCAGGTTCAGCCGCATCATGGCCGGCGTGTACGCGCGGACATGCTCGAACACCCGGTGGTGCCCCAGCCAGAAGTTCGCGATCACCACGAAGCTCAGCAGGAAGGTGAAGATCTCCTGGCGATGCTCAGAGATCACGCTGACCGCGTCGCCGCCGTCGGCCTGCACCTCGGGCACCAGATCGACCAGCGGCAGCACCAGCAACGTGATGGCGATGGCGACGACGGCATCGGTGAACAGAACCAGCCGGTCAGGATCTCTCGACGTACTCACGGCCGCCAAGGGTAGTCGCGCCGCGGAGCAGGCTGATGGACAGCAGGGCCGCTGCCAGCACGAATCCGGCGGCCGCGAGCCACGCTGCGCCGTAGCCGTCGCGTAGGGCCAGGAGCTTGTCGGCGCCGTCGCTGAGGCGGTCGGAGGTCGTGGACGCGGCCAGCGTGGCCAGTACGGCGGTGCCCACGGCCGCACCGGCTTGCTGTGCGGTGTTGTTGAGGCCTGAGGCCAGCCCTGCGTCGCCGGCGTCCGCGCCGGACATCGCCAGCATGATCGACGCCGGGATGGCCACGCCGATACCGGCGCCCATCACCGCCAGCACCGGGCCGACGTCGACGACGTACGAGCCGTCGACCGGCGCACGGCTGATCCAGAGCAGCGCCAGCAGGAAGACGACCAGCCCGGCGATCAACATCCTGCGCGGACCGAAGCGGACAGTCAGGCGCGGCGCCAGTGACAGCGACATCAGTGCGTTCATGATCGGCGCCGGCAGGAAGGCGAGGCCGGTGGTGAGTGAGTCGTAGCCCAGGACGCCCTGCACGTAGAGCGCGGTGGTGAACTGGAAGCCGAAACCGGCCGCGAAGAGCAGGACGACCACGACGTTCGCCACGCTGAGCTGACGGCGACGGAAGATGCGCAGGGCCAGCAACGGGTGCTTGATGCGCGCCTGCCGTACGACGAACGCGGCCAGCAGGACGAGTGCGGCGCCTGCCTGAAGAAGTGTGCGGGCAAGCGTCGCCTGCGGCTCTGCGGTCTGGACGATCGTGTAGACGGCCAGCGACAGCCCGGACGTCACCAGTACGGCGCCCACGATGTCCGCACCGTTGGCGAGGCCAAGACCAGGTCGGTGAGCCAGCAGCCGTACGGCGAACACCAGTGAGACCACACCGATCGGCACGTTGATCAGAAACGCCCAGTGCCAGCCGACGGTCTGGGTGATCACCCCACCGAAGATGAGCCCGATCGACGCGCCGCTGGCGGCCGTGAAGCTGTAGACGCCCATCGCCCGCGCCTGCTCACCGGGAGCCGGGTACAGGCTCACGATCATGCCGAGGATCACCGCCGAGGCCAGTGCGCCGCCGACCCCCTGCAGGAAGCGTCCGGCGATCAGGACCTCCGCACTCCCCGCCACACCGCACAGCAGCGAGGCCGCGGTGAACAACGCGAGCCCCGCGACGAACACCCGCTTGCTCCCGACCAGATCACCGATCCGTCCGGCCAGCAGGAGCAGACCGGCGAACGCGATCAGGTACGAGTTCATCACCCAGGCCAGCCCGGCCTGCGAGAACCCCAGATCGCCTTGGATCGTGGGCAGCGCGACGGTCACCACGGTCCCGTCGAGGATGATCATCAACTGCATCACGCACAGCACGACCAGGGCCTGGGTCCGTCCCCGCACCCGCCCGGCCAACTCCGCAGACTCCACAGCCACAACGCTCTCCTGTCTGATAGCCGACAGGAGAGACCTTAACAGATAGTCCCGTAACAGACGATCTTTTAGTGGATGATCATGCGGTGCGCTGGCGGGAGCGGCGGACGGGCTGGGCGGTCACCGGGGTGGCCAGCGGGCCGTCCACCAAGGTGGTGACGGACTCGACGAAGGTCTTGCGCTGCGCCGCGGTCAGGGCGTCCAGCGCCTCCGCGTGGACGCGGTCGACGATCTGCTGCCCCTCGGCGGCGATCGCGGCGCCGGCCTCGGTGACGGCGATGATGCGGGCGCGGCGGTCGGTCGTGGACGGTTTGCGCTCGGCGTACCCGGCCTTCTCGAGGGCGTCGACGGTGACGACCATCGTGGTCTTGTCCAGGTAGGCGAGCTCGGCGATCTGGATCTGCGTGCGTTCGGCTTCCAGCGCGTGCCGCAGGACGCACTGCATCCGCAGCGTCAGGCCGACCTCCGCCAGCGCTGCGGACAGCTGGGTCTCCAGGACGTGACCCGCGTGCGTGAGGTATCCGGTGAGGTCGGGGACGGTCCGTGCCGGGAGCTGCGCCATACCATCGAGGTTAGCTCGGATCATCTGGCCGGAGATGATCCCGAGCCGGATCATTCCTCGCGGAAAAGCGACGGCTTGCCCGCCCCCGACCGCGCTGTCGCGAAACCGCGAGCCGTCCGGCGCCACGGCCGGTTGCCTGGACCGCATGACTGTTCTGACAACCCGGTCGTCGCCGCGGGCGCTCGAGTGGTTCGGCGTCGGCGCGCTGACGCTCGGGATCTTCGCGATCGTCACCACCGAGATCCTCCCGATCGGCCTGCTCACCCCGATCGGCGCCGACTTCGCGCTGACACCCGGCCGCACCGGCCTGCTGATGACGATGCCCGGCCTGGTCGCGGCGGTCGCCGCGCCGGTCGTCACGCTCGCAACGGCACGGCTGGACCGGCGTCTGATGCTCTGCGCGCTCATGGTCCTGCTGGCCATCGCCGGGCTGGTCGCCGCCACCGCGCCGGTCTTCTGGCTCGAACTGGCGGCCAGGTTCCTCGTCGGCCTGACCATCGGCGGCTTCTGGTCCATCGGCGCCGGTCTCGCCGGACGGCTCGTCCCGCAGCGATGGGCGGCGCGGGCCACCGCTGTGATCTTCTCCGCGGTCCCCCTCGGCTCGGTGCTCGGCGTGCCGGCGGGAACGTTCCTCGGCGAGCTCGCAGGCTGGCGTGCGTCGTTCGCTGCGCTCGGCGTACTCGCGCTGCTGGCTCTGGTCGCACTGCGCACCACGGTGCCGCAACTCCCGCCTTTGCAGGTCACCAAGCCCGCCGTGCTCGCTGCCGCGCTGCGCAGGAGCCGGACCCCGCTGATCGTCACCTCTCTGATCGTCACGGCACATTTCGCGACATACACCTACGTCACGCCGTTCCTGCGCGATGTGGTGCGTCCGGAGCTCATCGGCCTGTTCCTGCTCGTGTACGGCGCCGCCGGTCTGGTCGGCAACCTCCTCGCCGGGCCGAAGGCACATCGCCGCAGCACCTTCGTCACCTGTGCCGCACTCATCGCCACAGCAACGCTCCTGATGCCGGTGATCGGCCGCAGTACGGCAGGGGCGCTCGTCCTGCTCGTGGTGTGGGGACTCGGGTACGGCGGCGTACCGGTCTGCTCGATGAGCATGTTCGCCCAGGCCGCTCCGGAATCGCGGGAGGCGGCGACAGTCTGGTTCACCTCGTCGTTCCAGGCGGTGTTGTCGATCGGCGCGCTGCTCGGCGGGCTGGTGGTGGACGCGTGGTCGGTCCCGGTGGCGATGACGGCCGGAGGCGTGTGTGCACTCGTGGCGGTCGGGTTCCTGCTGTGGGCCAGAACACACGAGGTTTCGGGGACGTAGCATCACCGCTGTGGCGAGGACAGAAGGCGATCGGTGCCCTGGTGTGCTGGCAGTGCACCAGGCGGCTGACGGCGGCCTCGCACGCGTGCGGGTCCCCGGCGGGCGGCTGACGTCCGAGCAGGTCGACATACTGCGCCTTGCTGCCGCCGAGCTCGGTGACGGCCGGCTGGAGCTGACGTCGCGCGGCAACATCCAGATCCGCGCGCTCCGTGCCGACGGGCCACGGCAGCTGTCGGACCGGCTGTTTGCTGCAGGGCTGCTGCCGTCGATCGCACATGAGCGCGTGCGGAACATCCTGGCGTCGCCGCTGTCCGGTCTGGACCAGCAGTCGAAGTACGACGTAATTCCCGTGGCCGCTGCCTTGGACCGAGCGTTGTGCGACCGCCCTGCGCTGGCTGACCTGCCAGGACGCTTCTTGTTCGCCCTGGATGACGGCCGTGGTGACTTGGCCGAGCTGCAGGAGGACGTTGCGGTGCGGGCGCTCGACGAGCGGAGTGCGTTGCTTAGCCTCGGGGCTCGCGGTGTGCGTGTGGAGTGGGACCAGGTGCCGGAGCTGATGCTGGCCGCGGCCGAGGCCTTCCTCGAGGTGCGTGACCAGGAATGGCGGATCGCTGAGGTCGTCGATGGTGCTGAGCGCGTGCTCGAGCGCCTTGGAGTGCAAGCGGACGAGGCCCTGCCGGCAGAGTCGACGCGTGTGACAGCGGGTCGGCATGGGGCCGCACTGGTGGTCACCGTGCCCTTGGGAAGCCTGACGCAGGAACAGGCCGCGGCGCTGGTCCGGTCAGGCGATGAGGTCCGCATCACGCCCTGGCGCTCTGTCGTTGTGCCCGCTGCCGCTGCAGGGTTGGAGGACGTCGGCCTCATCACCACACCGGGCTCGGTCTGGGAAGGTGTCACAGCCTGCGCAGGCCGGCCTGGGTGCGCGAAGTCGCTGGCCGATGTCCGAGCGGACGCCGCCCGGCTGGTCCCCGAGATGCGAAGGGACGACCGGCGGGTCCACTGGTCGGGCTGCGAGCGGCGGTGCGGGAAGCCAAGCGGTGCGTTCGTGGATGTTCTTGCTGTCGGTGACGGTTATCTGGTGGACGGGAAACGGGTGTGAGTTACGAGTACGAGCGGGACGGCGCGGAGATCTACCGGCGGTCGTTCGCGACGATCCGGGCCGAGGCTGCGCTGGACGGGCTCCCGGCCGATGTGGCGCAGGTCGCCGTACGGATGATTCACGCGTGCGGCATGACGGACCTGGTCGCCGACATCGCCTGGTCGGCGAACGTGGTGAAGAACGCCCGGGCCGCGCTGCAGAACGGAGCGCCGGTCCTGTGCGACGCGCACATGGTCGCGGCCGGCATCACCCGGCGGCGACTCCCGGCGGGCAACGAGGTGATCTGCACGCTGCAGGACCCGCGGACCGTGGACCTCGCGCAAAACCTCGGTACGACGCGCAGTGCCGCCGCCGTCGACCTGTGGCTGGACCGGCTCGACGGTGCAGTTGTTGCTATCGGCAACGCGCCGACGACGCTCTTCCGGCTGCTGGAGGTGATCGCGGCGGGCGGTCCGAGGCCGGCTGCGGTGCTGGGGATCCCGGTCGGCTTCATCGGCGCGGCCGAGTCCAAGGACGCGCTGGCCGCGAACGAGCTCGGGCTCGAGTACCTCGTGGTGCGCGGCCGTCGGGGCGGCAGCGCGATCACCGCGGCGGCCGTCAACGCGATCGCGAGTGAGGTCGAATGAGCGGGCGACTGTGGGGTGTCGGGCTGGGGCCCGGCGATTCCGAGCTGGTGACGGTGAAGGCGGCCCGGTTGATCGGGGCCGCGGACGTGATCGCGTTCCACAGCGCGCGGCACGGGCGGAGCATCGCGCGGGCGGTCGCCGCGCCGTACCTGACGCCGGGGCAGATCGAGGAGCATCTCGTCTACCCGCTCACCACGGAGACGACCGACCACCCGGGTGGCTACCAGGGTGCGATGGACGACTTCTACGCCGACTGCGCCGCCCGGCTCGCCGCGCACCTGGACGCGGGCCGGGACGTCGTCGTCCTCGCGGAAGGCGACCCGCTGTTCTACGGCTCCTACATGCACATGCACAAACGGCTCGCGGACCGGTACCCGTGCGAGGTGGTCCCCGGCGTGACCTCGGTCAGCGCCGCGGCGGCTGTCCTCGGACGCCCGCTCTGTGAGCGCGACGAGATCCTCACCGTGCTGCCTGGCACGCTGCCGCCGGACGTCCTGGCGGACCGCCTGCGTTCCACCGACGCGGCGGCCGTGATGAAGCTCGGGCGCACCTTTGCGAACGTCCGGGAGGCGTTCGAGCTCGCCGGACGCGCCGACGAGGCCTGGTACGTCGAACGCGCGACCACCGATGCGCAGCGCACTGCGCCGCTCAACGAGGTCGACCCCGACGAGGTGCCGTACTTCTCCCTCGCGCTCCTCCCGAGCCCGATCAACAACACCTTCGCTCCCCCGGTCACGAAGACCGCCGCCGAAGGCTCAGTCACGGTCGTCGGCCTGGGACCGGCCGGCCCGGACTGGATGACACCGGAGGCCCGCGCCGCGATCGCGGGTGCGGACGACGTGATCGGCTACACGACGTACGTCGACCGGCTGCCGGACCGGGCGCGGCAGCGCAAGCACGGCTCGGACAACCGCGTCGAGTCCGAGCGGGCCGCCTTCGCGCTCGACCTGGCCCGCAAGGGCTCCACGGTCGTCGTGGTCTCGTCCGGCGACCCGGGCGTATTCGCCATGGCCAGTGCGGTCACCGAAGTCGCCGCGGAGCCGGAGTACGCCGACATCGCCGTACAGGTGCTGCCTGGCATGACCGCCGCGCAAGCGGTCGCCAGCCGGGTCGGAGCGCCGCTGGGACACGACTACTGCGTGCTGTCGCTGTCGGACCGGCTCAAGCCGTGGGACGTGATCGCTCAGCGCCTCAGCGCCGCGGCCCAGGCCGACCTGGCGATCGCGATCTACAACCCCGCCTCCAAGACCCGCACGTGGCAGGTGGCAGCGACCCGCGACCTGCTGCTCGAGCACCGTGCTCCCGGTACGCCGGTGGTGGTCGGTCGCGATGTCGGCGGTCCGGAGGAGACGATCACCGTCACGACGCTGGCGAAGCTCGACCCCGAAACGGTTGACATGCGGTGCCTGCTCCTGGTCGGCTCGTCACAGACGCGTACCGTGCCCCGCCCGGCCGGCTCACTGGTCTTCACTCCGCGCCGATACCCCGCGACAGCGAGTGACAGCACACCAGGAGTCGGTTAAATCCGCACTCCGGCCGTGTCAGGCGCGGTGCGGGCGGGTAGGGACCGCCCCGAAGCCGACCTGTGAGGAGCCCGCGGAGATGAGTCAGCAGTACCCCGGCGACACTGCCACGGCCACGATCGCCACGCCCGCCGGCGACGCCGCCAGCACCCAGAAGTACGAGGAGGCCCGTGCGGCCGCGAGCCGGGCGATGAGCACGATCTCGGTCACCCCGGACCCGCCGTTGCGGACGCCGCCGGCGCTGCCCGGGGAGGATGAGGTCGATGCGGACCTGCTGTCGTACCGCGGGTTCAAGTTCGGTGCGGCGTTCTTCGGCTGGCTGATCGCCGTCTCGATGTCGGTGCTGCTGATGGCCGCCGTGGCGGGAGCCGCGCTCGGCACCGCCGAGGTCCTGGACTACACCACGAGCGACGCGAAGGCCCAGCCCGGCGCGGCCTCGATCACGGCGGCCGGGGTGACGTTGTTCATGCTGACGCTGGCGTTCTACATCGGCGGCTACGTCGCCGGCCGGCTGGCCCGCTTCGACGGCGGACGGCAGGGCTTCGGTGTCTGGATGATCGCCGTGGTCGTGGGAGCACTCGCGGGCGGCGCAGGCTGGCTGCTGGACAACCAGTACGGCCTGGTCGACGAGATCAACCGGCCGGACGTCGCGATCGCCGACAACACGCTCCTGCTCGGCAGCATCGCCGCCACGGCCGCGGTCCTGGTCCTGACGCTGCTGGCCGCCATCGTCGGCGGCAAGTCCGGGCGTCGCTACCACGACCGCATCGACCAACTACTCTGAGCTGTCGCTGCTGGTTTCACCCGGGGTACTGGGGTGACACACGGGGCTTGTCCGGTGAGGAGAAGCTGACATGACTCAGCAGCATGACGAAGATACCCGCGTCGATCGGCTCGGACCGTCCGAGGCGTACGTCGACGACCGGCCCACAGTGGCCGATCCCGAGCGCGACGACGGAGTTCTGGAGCCCACGCGCCGCGGTTCGGCCGGTGGCTCGGCGTTCTACGGCTGGCTGGTCGCGATCGGCATGATCGCGCTGCTGACCGGGATCGTCGGCGCGGTCGCGGCCGCCGTCGACTACGCGCTCACGATCGACTGGAACGCGGCCCAGGGCAGCGCCGGCACGGCCGGCACCATCGGGATCGCGTCCGTCGTGGTCCTACTGGTCGTCCTGGCGATCGCCTACTACGCCGGCGGATCCGTCGCCGGCCGGCTCGCCCGCGCCCACGGCGCCCTGCACGGCTTCGGCGTCTGGCTGATCGGCATCGTGGTGACCGCGATCGTCGCCGGGCTCGCCGCGCTGGCCGGCTCGGAGTACGACGTCCTGAACCGGATGGACCTGCCGTCGCTGCCGATCGCAGACACGACGCTGACGACCGGCGGCCTGGTCGCGGTCGCGGCCGCCGTCCTGATCACGCTGGTCGCGGCGGTCGCCGGCGGCGTCGCCGGGAAGCGGCGTACCGACTGACGGTCGACCCGGGCGGCGGATAGCAGCTATCCGCCGCCCGAGTCATGTTTGCCGCCGGGAAGACGTGGGCCGCGCCGGGCGTTGGTGCTGATGTGCTCGAGGTAGCGGTGATCGGTGCGGGACAGGCCGGGCTGTCGGCTGCGTACCACCTGGTCCGGATGGGATTCACGCCGTACGACGAGGTCCTCGTCCTGGACCGCAACACCGACCCCGGAGGCGCCTGGCAGCACCGGTGGGACTCGCTGACCATGCACGATGTGCACGGGATCGCGAACCTGCCCGGCGTTCCGGTACCGTCGAGTGCGGGCGCGGAGCGGGCCAACGAGTTCGTCCCGGCGTACTTCGCGGACTACGAGAAGCAGTTCGACCTGCCGGTACTGCGGCCTGTGGCCGTGGAGAGCGTCCGGCCGGCGGCGGACGGGTTCGAGTTGGAGACGTCCAACGGCAGTTACCACGCGGCCTCGATCGTGAACGCGACCGGGACGTGGGACCGGCCCTTCATCCCCTGGTATCCGGGCATCGAGACGTTCGAGGGGCGCCAACTGCACACGGCCGACTACCGCGGCGCGGCTGAGCTGGCCGGTCAGCATGTCCTGGTTGTCGGCGGCGGGGCGTCTGCCGTCCAGTTGCTTGCGGAGATCTCCGCGGTAGCCACGACCACATGGGTGACGCGTCGGCCGCCGGAGTGGCGGACGGGCGAGGACTTCACGCCGGAGTACGGGCGTCAGGTCGTGGCTCGCGTCGAAGAGCGAGTCCGGGCCGGCCTGCCGCCGCGCAGCGTCGTCAGTGTGACAGGGCTGCATCTGAGGCCCCAGGAGCAGGCGGCCGCGGACCGTGGCGTCTACACCCGCCTGCCGATGTTCTCGCGGATCACGAAGGACGGCGTGGAGTGGGCGTCCGGCGATCATCTGCAGGTCGACACGATCCTGTGGGCGACCGGCTTCCGGGCCGACCTCGCGCACCTGGCACCGCTGCACCTGCGTGAGCCGTCCGGCGGCATCCGCATGAACGGCACCGCCACGGTCATCGACCCGCGGGTCCATCTGGTCGGCTACGGCCCGTCGGCCAGCACCATCGGCGCCAACCGTGCCGGCTTCACGGCTGCCCGCGCGCTGCGCGACCTCCTCAAACCTGTGGCTGCATAACGGGTTCCGGCTCCTGCACCACGACCGGCACGAACAACCCGGCCACCAGGAACACAGCTGCCGTCAGCAACCACCCCGGCCAGCCCCAGGACACCGCGACCGTCGTGATGAGCAGGGGCGCCACCAGGTCGCCGATCTGGTGGCCCATGGCGTAGGCGCCTTGGTACTGGCCTTGGGCGCCGGGCGGGGCCAGCTCGAAGCTGATGCCCCAGCCGCCCGCCGACTGCAGCATCTCCCCCAGGACATGCGCGAGCGCCGCAGCGACCAGCAGACCGATCGTCACCGCTCCGGAGGTCGCATCGCTCAGTGCCAGGACCAGACAGGTGACCGCCAGCAGCAGTCCGGCGCGCCGACCGGCTCGGGCCGCGCCACTGAGACGCTCGGTGCCGCGGGAGATCCGGACCTGCAAGAGGATCACGGCCGCCGAGTTGAGCACCAGCAGCACCGAGATGATCCACCGTGGCGCATCCGTCGCGGTCGCGACCCACAGCGGGATACCGACCTGCGCGAGCGCACCATGCATGCTCAGCACGCCGTCGAGTCCGACGAACACCAGGAACCGCCGGTCCCGTACCGCTGTCAGCCCGGACGGCCCCGACGCGGACGGCACCGGCGGAACGGCCGGCATCCCGAAGCGCACCAACCCCGCCGTCACCAGGTACGTCGCCGCGTTCGCCAGCAGCGCCACGACGTACACCTCACGCCGGTCGACCGCGAGCACCACTCCGGCGGCTGCCATACCGACGGCCATGCCGATGTTCGTGACCACCCGGAGGATCGCCCGGGTGCGCACCCGCTGATCGGCCGGTGCGACTCCGGCGATCAACGCGCCCTTCGCGCCCCGCTGCCCCGAGTCCGCGATCGCGGTCACCGCCGCCACGGCGACGTACCAGCCGAACGACCGCACCTGGGTCAGTGCGGTCATCGTGATCGCCTGGAGCAGCAGGAACCCGACGTACGCCCGGTTGGGTCCGAGCCGGTCCGCCACGACGCCGAGCGGCGTGCTCGCGACCAGACCGACCAGTGCGGCCACAGTCAGTCCCACACCGACGTGAGCGATCGAGAGACCGACAGCGCGGGTCAGGTAGAGCGCCGCGACCGCTGCGTAGACACCGTTCCCGAGCGTGTTGACCAGAGTGGCAGCGATCAGCCGTCGGACGGCGGGCGAGAAGGATGAGGTCACAGCTGCTCATCCAACATTCGGTGGCCCGGACCCGGCGGTGGACTGCCGACTTCCGTCAGTCGATCAGCGCATGATCAGCGTCAACAGGTCGGTGCCGAGGGTGGTCAGCGCGTCGTTGTTCAGGCGGTACGCGACGAAGCGGCCCTGCCGTTCGGCGGTCACCAGTCCGGCGCGGGTGAGTGCCCGGAGGTGGCGGGTGACCTGCGTGGAGTGGAGACCCCAGAGCGCGGCGATCTCGCCCGCCGTCCGCGCCTCGCTGGCCACGGCGCGGCAGACCTGGAGGCGATCCGGCGACGCCAGCGCGTCCAAGCGGGCACGGATCTGCTGTGCGGTGGGTACGGCGGCCGCGCGACCGCCGGCGGGATAGATGACCGTCACCGGCTCACCGGGGATCTCGCCGACGAACAGGTGCGGTGCGATGTAGTTGCTCGGCACAAGCAACAGCGAGCGCGTGCTGATGTCGATGCGCTTGCTCTGCACCTTCTGCACGACGACGCTGTCCGCGTCCCGTACGTCGATCGCGCTGTCGAGCGAACGCAGCATGGTCCCGAGACCGTCCCGGACGGCCAGGTCACGGTCTTGCCGGCCACGAGCAGCCAGCGTGTCGTACGACGCCTCCCAGAGCTCACCGAACCACTCGCGCCAGCAGGCGTCCAGTACGTCGAGAAACCGGCGGACCGGCTCAGCAGGTGACGTCAGCAAGGACTCGACCAGTGCGGCGACAGAGCGTCCACGGCTACGAGCCCAGTGCTGTACGGCGTCCGTGTCGATCGACCGGCTGCTCAGTGGGCGACCACGCAACGGCCTGACCAATTCTGCGGCCACGTCTTCCGGCGGGCGAGAACGCAGTCCTGCCAGCTCGTCGGTCCAGGTCGGGACGCCGATGGCGGCGCTGGTGGCGAAGAACCGAGCCCGCACGGCGCGCACGGTCCAGGTCCACTGCGCCAGCTCCGCCCGCAGCTCGGCGGACAACGGGAGCGACGCAGCCCAGTCGACTCGGTCGTGATGGGCGGGCTCAGCCAGCACATGCAGTGCGCAGCCGAGCTCGATCAGCGGCGAGGCGACGTGACGAATCCGCTCCGGCTCCAGCCGGGTCACGCCTGCGAGAACGGTCGGCACTCAGTCCTTCAGCTTGAACTGGAGGTCGGTGTCCCAGTCGTTCATGTCGGGGACCTCACGCGGGTCGGAGCGGTACACCTCCAGGCGGGCGGTCCAGTGGTCACCGTCGGCGTCCCACTCGAGACCCTCCTGCTCGGCCCAGGCGAGCAGATCGCGCGTCGCTCCGAGCAGCCCGTCCGGATGGCCGTGGTGCCTGACGGTCGCGTAGCGCCCGGCCGGGAGTACGCCGGTGACGATCTCGCCCTCGCCGGAGTGCAGGTCGTCGACCGGGAACCCGATCTCCAGCACCAGCCCGGTCTCCATGTCGACCACGTCGTACTTGAAGAACGGCGCGTCGTTCGGCGCGATCTCCTTGGCGGCGAGCCAGGCGACCACCTCGCCCATCCGGTCCGCGAACGCCGCGATCCCGTCCATCGCGACCTTGCCCCGCAACGCGACGTACGGCCGTTCCCCGATCTCCACGATCTCCGGCATGACGTGTTCCCTCCAAGGACGTCGTTGCGCACAACTTAACCCCAACCGGGCTTGCCGCGGCGTATTACCGAGCGTCTACTGAGAGCTGGGGGTGGCCATCATGTTCAAGGTCAAGCTTCTCGTCGCGGCTCTCGCACTCGCTGTCGCCGGTATCGGCACAACCGTTCCCGCCGGCGCCGAGCCCACGACCCCGCTGCCGTACCCGGCCGGTGCGACGGCGACGCGGTACACCGGGCTCGCGTTCGACACCTGTACGGCGCCGAGCGTCGCGCAGATGTCAGCTTGGCTGGCCTCGCCGTACCGGGCGGTCGGCATCTACATCGGCGGCGTGAACCGGACCTGCGCTCAGCCACAGCTGACTCCCAGCTGGGTCAGCAGCGTGACCCGGATGGGCTTCCGGCTGGTCCCTATCTACATGGGCTACCAGGCGCCGTGCACGACACGCACCAACGCTGTGAAGATGACCGTGCCGTCAGCGACCCTCCAGGGCGCCCTGCTCGCGCGCGACGCCGTACGGGCGGCAGGAGCGCTCAACCTGCTCGGCGGTAGCGCGATCTACGCCGACATGGAGCACTACGACATCACCAACAGCACTTGCCGGGCGACCGTCCTGCGGTACTTGTCCGCGTGGACAAAACAGCTCCACGCACTCGGCTTCTTGTCCGGCGTCTACGCACACCAGAACTCCGGCGCGGTCGACCTGGCCGCCGCCTACAACTCGAGCACCTACGCACGACCGGACGCGCTCTGGATCGCACGCTGGGACAACAACAGCTCGCTGACGAACTGGCCGACCGTTCCCAACACGTTCTGGCTGGTCGGCCAGCGCGGCAAGCAGTACCGCGGCGACCACACCGAGACGTACGGCGGCGTGACCCTCAACATCGACAACGACCGCTTCGACGCGCCAGTGGCGACGGTCTGGTACACCTACACGGTCCGCGCCACCATCTACTCCTACAGCGGCCCGTCGACCGCCTACGCCATCCGCTCCACCATTCCGGCGAACGCCGGGGTCCGCATCGTCTGCCAGACCTTCGGCCCGAAGATCGGCACCAGCGCGGTCTGGGACCGGCTGACCGACGGCACCTACGTCATCGACTACTACGTCCGGACGCCGAACAAGACCGGCTACAGCGCACCGATCCCCGGCTGCACCTTCCCGTACCAGACCACGATCAACAACCTCACACGCCGGCACGGGCCGGGTACGGCGTACGCCGCGTACCCGAACCCGCTGCCGATCGGCTCGCTGGCCTGGATCAGCTGCCAGCGAGCCGGATCGAAGGTCGGCACGACCGCCGTCTGGGACCGCCTCACCGACGGCTCGTGGGTCACCGACTACTACGTCGCCACGCCCAGCAAGACGACGTACAGCCCACCGAACCGGCGGTGCTGAGCCGCTACTTCGACCAGGGCGGCTGGACCGCCGTACCGTCGGCCATGTAGCCGGTGAAGCCCGCCGTGATCGCGACGATCAGCTGGGCCTCGCCCTCGCCGAGGTTGGTCAGCGCGATCGGCTCACCGGCCGGCACGACGGCGGCGTCGCCCGGGCCGAGCTTGTCGCCGTCCGCGGCGAGCTGCACGGTGCCGCTCAGCACCATGAACACCTCGTCCCGGTCGAGCGTGTGCGGCGCGTCGCCGCCGTGCCCCGGAGGAACCGTGAGCCGCCAGGTGCACAGCCCCGGCGAACCGAGGCTCGGCGCGGCCTGCACGGTGAACTGCGCACCACCCAGCTCGAAGCGCGGCGCGTCGGCCGCGGGCGTCACATACATCTCGTCCCCCATCCATTTAGTCAAGCTGACTTGACCAAGCCAGCTTGACTATCATGGGCCACATGACGCGATCGGGCAAGGTGGATATCGGGATTCTTCTGCTGCTGGCGGACCAGGAGTTCGTCCGCGAACTGCACGAGTACACCGCCACGCAGGGATACACCGACCACGGCCGCTCGGACGGCTTCGTGCTCCGGACGCTGTCCGACGGCCCGAAGACGATCAGCGGCCTGGCCGAGCGGCTCGAGGTCACCAAACAGGGCGCGAGCCAGATCGTCGACGACATGGAACGCCGCGGGTACGTCGAACGCCGCCCGGACCCGACCGACGCCCGCGCCCGGCTGCTGCACCTCACCGACCACGGCCGCGCCACACTGGCGGCGGCCCGCCGGTTCCATCAGCTGTACGAACGCAGGCTCCGCAACCGTCTCGGCGACGAGGCCGTCGACACGCTGCGCGAAGTCCTGACCGACATCGCCGGCGAAGCCACCATCAGCCCGCCGCACTTCCGCGCAGCGATGTACTGACCGCAGCAACTGCCACTGCCGCGAGGTGCTGCCGCAGTCGGGTTGTCGCACCGCAGCCTGCGTGTTGAGGCCGGGTGTGCTGAGCCCCGGGGCGCTGGAGCCGTTGCACCCGGGGAGGATGCGCCGGCGGCGGGGTTGTTGCGTCCTAGCACCGAAGAACCCGCCAGCGGCGCCAGTGAGCTGCACGTCGTGCGGTAGCGCGCCGAGTCGTGGGGTTTGGTCGGGCGCCGCAACCGCGAGTCGTGGATCGAGGCTGTGCTGAGCCGCCGAAATCCACGACTCGACGAGGTTTGAGCCGTGGGAGGGAAGAGGGGACGGGAACGGGTGACCGGGGACTGGTAATAGCAGGTCTCTGGTCACCACAGGCTGCCTCGTGATCCGCGGTGGCGGGTCGTCAGACAGGTGCTTTGGCGGGGGTCAGCTGAAGTACTTGGGGAAGAAGTCGTGGGTGGGCCAGGACTTCACGCCGTTGGCGGCGGTCCACATGGCTGCGTCGATGTCGCCGTACGACTTGCCGCTGGCGTCGTCGCGGCGGTTGAACAGTGCGGCCCAGCTCAGCCCGCCCGACGTACGGACGAGCAGCGTGTACGTGCCCGGCATGCTGCCGGTGTGCCACGTGTTGCGGCCGGTGCCGCTGCTGACCGGGCGGATCTGCCAGCCGAGGCCGTAGTACCAGCCGTCGGCGTTGACGCCGGTGGACGGCTTCGCCCAGACGCGGCCGAGTGACGTGCTGTTCAGCACGCTCGACGGCGCATCGAACATCCTCGCCCAGCGCACCAGGTCGGGCGCGCTGGCGATCCAGCCGCCGTTCGCGTCCTGGATCCGCATGCTGAACGAGCCGTACGGCGCGGCGACGGTCTTCGCGGAGCCGTCCAGCACGGTCGGGCCGGAGTACTGCGACTCGTACGACGTCTCGCCACTGTGCTTGGCGATCGACCAGCCCAGCGACATCCGCGTGATCTTCAACGGGGCGAGCAGCTTCTGCTTCACGTAGTTCTCGTAGCTCAGGCCGCTGACCTTCTCGATCACCCGGCCGGCCAGCAGGTACCCGAAGTTCGAGTACGCGTACTTCGAGCCCGGCGTGAAGTCGAGCTTCTGCCCGGCCATGTACTTGATGACGTCCGCGTGCTGCAGCTCCAGCGGTACGCCGAGCGTCCGCGAGATGGTCGCGTCCTTGAAGTTCGGGTCACCGGACACGTCCCGGTCCCAGCCGCCGAGGTGCTGCAGCACCTTCCACAGCGTGATCGACGACCAGCGCGAGTCCCGGGTCAGGCCGCTCGCCGGTGTGATGTCGAGGATGTTCGCGACCGGCGTCGGCAGGCTCACCTTCCCGTCCTGCACGAGCTTCACGATCGCCGCCGCGGTGAACGACTTCGACAAGCTGGCGATCCGGAACAACGAGGTTGGCTGCACGGTCAACGCGGTCGACGTACTGTAGCCGCGGGCAAGCACCAGGCGGCCCTTGTACGTCACCGCGAGCTGCCCGGCCGTCACGCCGCGGGCCTGCATGAACGCCTTCATCTGACTGTCGAACCCGGCCAGCGCCGACACCGCGGTCCCGGTGGTCTGCCAGGTAGCAGCCGCATCAGCCGGCCGCCCGATCACATAACCAGCACCGGTGCCGACCGCAGCGGTAGCACCGGTCGCGACAGCAAGCTTCCCCAGATTCCGACGCGACAGCTCCACGAACGTCTACTCCTTCGAACCGAGACTCCCGGACCCCGAAAGTCTTTCACCTCCAGAGGTCCACTCGGGCCAGTTGGCGACGACTGACGCAGACACCGCTTACTCGACCATGGAGGCGTAGGAGATGACGCCTCGGCGGATCTGGTCGACGACGGCGCGGGCCGTGCTGCGGAGCGGGGTGTCTCCGGCGGCGTCGGCGATCTGTTCGGTGAGGTCGATGAGTTGCTTGACCCAGCGGACGAAGTCGCCGGCGGCCAGGTCGGACTCGTACAGGACCTCGGCCAGCGACGCACCCGACGCCCAGCGGAACGCGGGCCAGCAGAAGTTCAGGTCCATCGAGCGCAGGAAGTCGACCCGCATGTCCCGCTCCAGCGCGGACAGGTCCCGCCAGATCGAGCCCATCCGCTCCAGCGCGATCCGTACGTCGCCGCGCGGCAGCCGCGGTGAGGTCGGCTCGTCCTTGGACCGCGACTCGTACACCAGCGCCGCGAGGCACGAGGCCAGCTCCGGCACGGTCAGGTCGTCGAACACCCCTTGCCGCAGGCATTCCGCCGCGACCAGGTCGAGCTCGGTGTAGATCCGGGCGAGCCGGTCGCCGGCCTCGGTCGTCTTGTCGCCGTCGAGGTAGTGCAGCGCGTCCAGCACCTGACAGACCCGGTCGAACTGGCGGGCGATCGTGTTCGTCCGCTGCTCGATCTTCCGTTGCACGTCACGGTTCTCGCGGTCGAGCCGGAAGTACCGCTCGGCCCAGCGGGCGTGGTCCTCGCGGTCCGAGCAGCCGTGGCAGGGGTGCGCGCGCAGTTGCGCCCGCATCTCCTGCAGTTCCGGGTCGTCGGCGTGGGAGACGATGTCGCGGCCGCGCGACGGCGGTCCGTCCTCGCCGAGCAGGTCGGTCCGGTTCCGCAGCACCTGGGCGAGCTCGCGGCGCTGCTGCGGGTTGCGCGGGTTGAACTTGCGCGGGATCCGCAGCGTCCCGATCGCCTCCACCGGTGTCGGGAAGTCGACCATCGACAGCTTCCGCACCTGCCGGTCCAGCGTCAGCACGGTCGGCCGCGGCCCTTCCCGCTCCGATCGCATGCCCGGGTCGAGCACCAGCGCCCAGCCCGCGCTGCGGCCGGCCGGGATCCGGACGATGTCACCGGTCTTCAGCTTCTCGATCGACTCCTGCGCCTCGATCCGGCGGTCGAGCTTGCGGCGCTTCGACCCGGACGCCTCGCGATCGCCGATCCGCCGGCGCAGCGCGGCGTACTCGAGGAAGTCGCCGAGGTGGCAATCGATCGACTCCTTGTACCCCTCGAGCGCCTCGGTGTTGCGCTGCACCTGCCGCGCCAGCCCGACCACGGCCTGGTCGGACTGGAACTGCGCGAACGACAGCTCGAGCATGTCCCGCGCCCGCGTCCGCCCGACCTGACGCACCAGGTTGACGGCCATGTTGTACGACGGGGAGAACGACGACCGCAGCGGATACGTCCGCGTCGACGCCAGGCCGGCGACCTCGCGCGGGTCGAACCCGGGCTGCCAGAGCACGACCGCATGCCCCTCGACGTCGATCCCGCGCCGTCCGGCGCGCCCGGTCAGCTGCGTGTACTCCCCCGGCGTGATGTCGACGTGCGCCTCGCCGTTCCACTTCGAGAGCTTCTCGAGGACGACGGTGCGCGCCGGCATGTTGATGCCCAGGGCAAGCGTCTCGGTGGCGAACACGACCTTGATCAGGCCGCGCGCGAACAGCTCCTCGACGACCTCCTTGAAGGCCGCCAGCATGCCCGCGTGATGCGCCGCGATCCCGCGCGACAGGGCCTCGGCGAAGTCGTGGTACCCGAGCACGCCGAGGTCCTCGTCCGGGAGGTCCGCCGTCCGCTCGGCGACCACGCGCTTGATCTCGTCGCGCTCCGACGGCTTGGTCAGCCGCAGCCCGGACCGCAGGCACTGCACGACCGCGTCCTCACAGCCCTTGCGGGAGAAGATGAAGAAGATCGCCGGCAGCAGCGCGCCGGCGTCCAGCTCCTCCACCACGTCCGAGCGGTACGGCGTGAAGTGGGTCTTGGCCGGCCGGTTCCTCGGCAGGTCGCGGCGGCGCCGCGGCTTGCGGGAGTCGTCGCGGAAGATCCGGTTGTCGTCGCGGGCGATCCGGACCAGCTGCGGGTTCACCAGGTCCTTGAGATCGGCCTTCGCCGGGTTACCCGCCTTCGCCGGATTGCCCGACTTCGAGGGCTTCGCAGGAGCGCCGACCCGAGCGGTCGGCGCTTCCCCGGCGAACAGGTCGTGCAGCCGTTTCCCCACCATCACGTGCTGGAACAGCGGCACCGGGCGCTTCTCCTCCAGGACGACGAAGGTGTTGCCGCGGACCGTTTCCAGCCAGTCGCCGAACTCCTCGGCGTTGCTCACCGTCGCCGACAGCGAGACCACCGACACCGAGTCCGGCAGGTGGATCAGCACCTCTTCCCAGACCGCGCCGCGGGAGCGGTCGGCCAGGTAGTGCACCTCGTCCATCACTACGTACGAGAGGCCGAGCAGCGTCTGCGACCCGGCGTACAGCATGTTCCGCAGCACCTCGGTCGTCATCACGACGATCGGGGCCTCGGAGTTCACCGAGTTGTCGCCGGTGAGCAGGCCGACCTTGTCCGCGCCGTACCTGCTCACCAGGTCGCCGTACTTCTGGTTGCTCAGCGCCTTGATCGGGGTGGTGTAGAAGCACTTCTGCCCACGCTCCAGGGCGAGGTGGACGGCGAACTCACCGACGAGCGTCTTGCCGGAGCCGGTGGGCGCCGCGACCAGCACCTGGTGACCGTCCTCGAGGGCGGCGCAGGCGCGCAGCTGGAACTCGTCCAGCTCGAAGTCGTAGAGCGCCCGGAACTCCTTCACGGCAGGATGCTCCTGGTCCGAGCGGAACGAGGCGTACTTCTCGGACGGGGTACTCATGGACCCCAATCTATGCGACCCCACCCCCAAAGCCACGCTGGGCCAGCCACTGCGCGGCTCGCGTCAGCGCGGCGTCGGCCTCGTCCATCACGCCGACGTTGAACTGGTACACGTGCGGAGCTCCCGCGACCACGTCCAGGCTCACATCCACCTCCTGCTCCGCGGCGCGGGCCGCGAGCCGCAGCGAGTCGTCGAGCAGCACCTCGGCGGATCCGACCTGGATCAGCAGCGGCGGCAAACCGGTGAGGTCCGCGAGGAGCGGGCTGGCCAGCTCGTCCTTCGGGTCGTGACCGGCCAGGTAGGCGTCGACGTACGCGTCGAAGTGCTCCCGGCTGAACAGCGGGTCCTGGTCGCCGCGCGCGTCCATGCTGGCGCCGGACAGCGTCAGGTCGGTCCACGGCGAGAACACGACGGCCGCCGGCGGCAGCCGCAGACCTTGCCGGCGTGCGGCGAGGATCGTCGCGAGCGCCAGTCCGCCACCCGCGGAGTCGCCGGCGATCAGGACGTCCCGACCGCCTTCCTGCAAGGCGATGTACGCCGCCAGCGCGTCGTCGACCGCGGCCGGGAACGGGTTCTCCGGCGCGAGCCGGTAGTCCAGCGAGACCGCCGGCAGACCGGTACGGCGGGACAGCGGCGCCGCGAGGTTCGCGCCGGTGCGGGCCGAGCCGATCACGTACCCGCCGCCGTGCAAGTAGAGGATCACGCTGTCGCCGTCGGCTCCTTCGACCTGGACGTCCAGCGCCGGCACCCCGCCCACACTGGTTCGGACGAGCGTGACGTCGTCGCCGAGCGGCCGCACGGCGAACACCGCGTCGAAATCGGCCCGTTGCTGCTCGGGCGTCCGCCGGGGGTCGCCCTTGGTGATGAAGCTGCGCGCCACAGCGCGTTGGTCCCGGCTCATAGCTGCCTCCTGATAGATTCCGAGGAATATAGTTCTCTGCAACTACATTCCAAGGAATCTAATTCCCGTGACCGATCTCACAGCATTGTTCACGGACCTGGTCCGGCTGGAAACGCGGCTCTACAACGTGCTCGACGCCCGCCTGAAGGCCGAGCATGCGCTTCCGCTCGGCCAGTTCGAGTTCCTGCGGTTCATCGCGGCGCACGGGACGGCGCGGGTCTACGACCTGGCGCGGGAGATGGCGATCACGGTCGGCGCCACCAGCAAGGCGGTCGACCGGCTCGAGGCCGCCGGGCGCGTCCGGCGGACGGCGAACCCGTCAGACCGCCGCTCGTCGCTGGTCGAGCTGACCCCCGCGGGCGCCGATCTCCTCGCCGCCGCGGCGCCGACGGTCGAGGACGAGCTGCAGACCTGGGTCGGCTCCGTCCTGCCGGCGCCGGTCGTCGACCAGCTCGCGACCAGCCTGTCGATGCTGCGTCAACGTGCCGAGCTCGACCAGCGCACGGACCGCCACCACTCATCAACCGCCGACAGCTGACCGAGCCGACGCTCAGCCGCGGTCGTCGACAGGCCCGCAGCGAGGGTTGGTGAGTGATGGCGGTCCGCAGTGGCTAGCCGATGTGGTACGGGTCGCCGTACACCTTCCAGTCCAGCGGTGTGTTCAGGTTGAAGTTGCCGTTGCGGAGGAACACCCGCTGCGCGGTGTCCACCCGGCTGGTGTCGCTGTGCGCCTCCTCCTGCTTCATCGCCCAGACCCGGGCGTCCAGGAACGCGTTCAGGTACGTCGTCTCGTTGCCGCCCTGCGCCGGCGGCTTCGCCTTGGCGAGCGCCCGCTTGCGGATCCCGCCGAAGCTGGTCGGGTCGTCACCGTCGCCGTGCATGACGATCGCGTCGTAGTAGCAGAACTGCCCGAGGGTGCGCAGCCCGTCGGACTTGCCGCGGCTGACCGCCGGGTTGAAGTACACCCGGTCGCGCTCGTCGTTCTGGCACTGCTGGAACACCGAGTCCTTGGCGGCGGTCTTCCAGTCCCTGGTGTAGTTCGGGTCGAGGCCGGAGTGCGAGTCGCTGCCGTCCACGCGGCGCAGCGCCGGCAGGTACTTCTGCAGGATGTTGTTCGGCTTGCGATCGGCGTACAGCTCGACGAGCTCGAGCATGTCGTGGGTCCCCGAGCAGAACCCGATGATGCCCGCGGTGTACCCGCGGCCGTCGTCGATGTCCTCGATGTACTTGTACTGCGCCTTCCAGTCCAGCGACGAGTTCTCCGCGCTGCAGACGATCTGCATCGCGATCTCCTTCTTCGCCGGGTCGTCGAGGCCGGTCGCCTGCACCGCGGCGTCGGCGTGCGGCGCGTAGCGGGAGACGGCGAGCCCGGTGGCCGGCACGGCGGCGAGCGACAGGCCGAGCAGCAGCGTGGTCCGGCGCGAGGGGCGGTACTCCATGTGGTCCTCCGAGGGGCGTCCGAGGATGAACTGTTAGGAAGCTTTCCTATCAGATGAACGCCGGTCGTGAGAACAGCTCAGTTCATGTCAGTTGTGTCTCAGGCGGACACTCAGGCGAACGCTCAGGCGAACGCTCAGGCGAACACGGTGAGCGCCCCCGGGGCGACCCCGATGTCGACCGGCAGCGGGCCGAGGACCTCGCCGTCGGCGTACGCCGTGATGCCCGGCGACTCGAGCCGGACCGAGCGGCCGCGGACGGCGCGCACCGCCGGGTGGCCGACGTGGGTGCCCTTGGACAGCTTCGGGAACAGCTGCAGCAGTGTCATCCGGGACACCGGCTCGATGATCGTCACGTCCAGCAGCCCGTCGTCGATCTCCGCGCCGGCGCAGATCTGCAGGCCGCCGCCGTACGTCGGCCCGGTGCCGACCGCGACCAGCATGGCCTCGGTCTCGATCACCTCGTCGTCGACCGTCACGACGTACTCGAGGGGCTTGAACGTGCGGAGCTCGGCGAGCGTCGCGACGGTGTAACGGGAACTGCCCTTGGGCCAGCTCATCGCGTTGGCCCGTTTGTTGACGAGCGAGTCGAAGCCGCCGGCCACGACGGTGGTGATGAACCTGTCCTTGGCCACTGCGAGGTCGATCGTCCGGGTCTTACCCGCGACGACCAGGTCGGCCGCCGCGGCCGGATCCCCCAGCGGTACGCCGATCCCGCGGGCGAAGTCGTTGCCGGTGCCGGCCGGGATGACGCCGAACGGCATCCCGGAGTTGGCCAGCACCTGAGCGCCTAGGTGGATGGTGCCGTCGCCGCCGATCAGCGCGACCGCATCCGCGCCCGAGGCGACCACCTCGGCGGCGATCCGGCCGACGTCCTCGGCACACGTCGTGGTGTGGACGTCGACGGTCAGCCCCGCGGCGGCGATCTGCTCGCGCACCGCCGGCGCGATCCGCGCACCACGTCCCCGGCCGCTGGTGGGGTTGACCACCAGGGCGATCCGCCGACTCATCAGTCCGCCAGCAGCTCTTCGGACCGGCGGGCGCGGCGTTTGTCGTTGAAGCGCGAGATGATCTCGGCGACGAAGAACAGCAGGCACATCGGGATCGCCAGCAGGCACATCGTGAACGGGTCGCCGGACGGCGTCGCGACGGCGGCGAACACGAAGATCACCAGGATGATGTACGGCCGGAACTTGCCGAGCGCGGCGGCCGGCACCACGCCGACCATGTTCAGCAGCACGACCACCAGCGGGATCAGGAACGCGACGCCGAAGACGAGCATCGTGCGGAGCACGAAGTCCAGGTAGTCGGGCAGCTCGACCAGGTTCTGGATGTCCAGCGGCGTGAAGCCGAGCAGGATCTCGATGCCCTTCGGCAGCGTCCAGTACGAGACCGCGATCCCGGTGGCGAACAGCGGGGTTGCGATCGCCGAGAATATGTAGGCCCACTTGCGCTCGCTGCGGTGCAGTCCGGGCGCGACGAAGGCCCACAGCTGGTACAGCCAGACCGGCGCGGCCAGCACCAGGCCGAACAGCGCCGAGATCTTGATCCGGAACGTCAGCGCGTTGCCGACACCCGGGAACGTCAGCTGCGGCGTCTTGGTCTGTCCGGCGTCCTTGGCCATCTCGGCCACGCTCGTCACGAACGGCTTGGTCAGGAACTCGAAGGCGTGATTGTAGAAGATCCAGCCGACGACCGTTCCGACCACGATCGCGAGCACACTGATGAGCAGCCGGTTCCGGAGCTCGACAATGTGCTCGCGCAGGGTCATCCGACCCTCTGGGTCCTTCGGGTGGCGTTCTTTCTTTTCCTTACGCCGCCCGAACTTCACCATCGACACAGGTGGGGCGTTCGGCTCAGTTGGCCGTGTGCGGCGGCAGGCCGTCGCCCGGCCCCTGGCCGTTCACCTGGTTCGGCTGCTGGGCCGGCTGCGCCTGGGTCTGCTGCACGGTCTGCTGCGCCGGCGGCTGGGAGGCTTCCTCGGTCAGCTCCGGGTCCTTCTTCTTGGGGCCGACCTCTTCTTCCCAGATCTTCTTCGACTTGCCGAGCTGCTTCACCAGCGCCGGCAGCTTGGCCGAACCGAACAGCAGCACGACGATCGCGAGAATGATCAGCCATTCTGCGCCTTGGGGCATACCGATGAGCGGTGCTGCCATGTCGATCTCCCTTTCCAACATCAACTCGGGACTCGAGCCTGAGTTCGTGGCCGAATACTACGCCGGAGCGCCGGCGTCCTCACGGGTCTGTCCAGACCCGGCCGCGGACTGCGCTGCCTCCAGCTTGGACTGGGCGGCGACCAACTCACGCGTCAGTGCCTTGCCCTGGCCCCATAACCTCCACGCGAGCAGGGCGAGGACGAGGAGCCACACCGCCACCACCGCGAGGAACAAGAGGAACCAGTACATACCCAGGAGCCTAACCGCTTCCTGGCCGGGACCCACGCCCCGCGGTGCGTCTCCGGGGACAACGGTGTCGGAACGTGATGGTAAAACCGAGTGTCCCGCAGTGGCGGTGCGGCGTGATCGAGGCGAGCAAGGGGGCCGCGAATGGAGCGGATCGGGGTCGAGGAGCGGCGGACGCGGCTCGGGCGGCGGCACCGGCTCGGAGCGGGCTGCCAGGCGGCCGATCCGGTCGAGGCGGCCGCGTCGATGGTGGCGTTGCACGCGTCCGATCCGGCCACGGTGCACCTGAGCGTGGCCGCTCGGGTGCCGGGCAGTGACGTCGCGGACACGGAGCGTGCTCTGTACGACGATCGGTCGCTGATCCGGATGCTGGGCATGCGGCGGACCGTGTTCGTCGTACCGACGCCGTTCGCGCCCATCGTCCAGGCGGCGTGCACCAACGACATCGCCGTCAAGCAGCGCAAGTTGCTGGTCAAGCATCTGCTCGAGGCGGAGGTCGGGGAGGACGCCGACGCCTGCGGGCAGTGGCTGGCCGCGGTCGAAGAGGCGACCGCGACCGCGCTGGCGCTGCGTGGTTCGGCCACGGCGCAGGAGCTGTCCGCCGACGAGCCGCGGTTGCGGACCCGGCTCAGCATGGCCCCCGGGAAGTCGTACGGCGCGCAGCCGTACGTGACGAGCCGCGTGCTGTTCCAGCTGGCGGCCGACGGGCGGATTGTGCGCGGGCGTCCGCTGGGGACATGGCTGAGCGGACAGCACCAGTGGTCGCCGGTCGCGGACTGGCTGCCGGCCGGGCTTGGCGACAAGCTGGCCGCGGAGGAGGCGCGCGTGACGCTCGCCCGGGCCTGGCTGGCGTCGTTCGGCCCTGGCACGACGGCTGATCTGCAGTGGTGGGCCGGGTGGACGCTCGGTCAGACGCGGAAGGCGCTGGCGGCCGTCGAGGCGGTCGAGGTGGACCTGGACGGCCAGGTCGGGTTTGTGCTTCCCGGTGACGAGGCGCCGGAGGTCCCGGTCGAGCCGTGGGTGGCGTTCCTGCCCGGTCTGGACCCGACGCCGATGGGCTGGAAGGAGCGCGACTGGTTCCTGGGTCCGCACAAGGCGAAGCTCTTCGACACCACCGGCAACATCGGCCCCAGCATCTGGTCGGACGGCCGGATCATCGGCGCCTGGGGGCAGCCCGAGTCCGGCGAGGTCCGCTACCAGCTCCTGGAAGACGTCGGTGCGGACACGACGGCAATGGTGGAGGCCGAGGCGGCTCGGTGGACCAAGTGGCTGGCCGGTGTGCGGGTCACGCCACGCTTCCGCTCCCCGCTCGAGAAGCACCTCAGCCAGGGCTAGACGTCGTACGCCGAGAGCGCGTCGCGGGCCGTGGCGGCGATCTGGGTGGTGAGGTCCTCGGGGTCCAGGACCGTGGCGGCTCCGCCGAGGCGGAGGACCAGGCGCTGCAGCCAGGCGGTGTCGGCGACGCGGAGCTTGACGATGAGAGAGTTCTCCGGGCCCTCTTCGACGGACTCGTTGGGGTAGTACTCGGCGACCCAGCGGGCCGGCGGCGCGAGCTTCACCGTGGCCAGCAGGTCGCGCTCGGACGGCTGGAACATGCCGTTGGACAGGTCCCGCGGTGTCGCCTCGGGCGGCGGCTCGCTCGGCACGTCGAGGAGCTTGACGGCGGCGATCCGGTCCAGGCGGAACAGCCGCACGTCCTCGGCCAGCCGGCACCAGGCTTCCAGGTACGTGCGCCCCTCGGACACGACCAGCCGCATCGGGTCCACGTCGCGCTCGGTCGTCTCGTCGCGCGACGGTACGTCGTACGTCAGGTGCAGCCGCCGTTTCGTGGCCAGGCCGCGGTTCACGATCTCGGCGATCTCCGGGGCGGCCGGCTCGACATGAACATGCGCGGCCGCGCCCTCGTTCGCCGCCGCGGCCTCGCCGGCCGCCCGCTCGAGCTTGGCGATCGCGCGGTCGACGGCG